>CASFSL010000041.1 GCA_949297365.1 uncultured Bacteroidales bacterium
GCTTCCTGTAGGTCAGGTTCGCTTTCCGCACGTCAAGGTACTTTGTGCGCGGACGATGGATTCCCAGCCGCCTGCTCATCCCGCACATTGTCCCGTAGCTCTTCTCTATCCCCTCCCACAGCAACTTCGGATCTGTCGGGTACCGCATCCCGCTCTCGTAGCAGGTGGCATCCGTGTACATCGTGTCCAGATTCTCCATGTATGGTCTCCACATCTCCGCAAGTATATCCTGCTGCTGTTGGATCTTCAACTTGCCCGACAGCTCCAGAATTATGTCATCCAGCAGCTTGTAGTTTGTCAGGGGTCTCGTAGGGTCGATTATCACATCGCAGAACATCTGGTAGTGAATGTTGCCGTTCAACTGTTCCATCAACTTAGGGCAGCTCAGTCCGGTGTGCATCTTCAGGAACATCAGTGCGACCTTGCCTTCCGGCGTGAAATATGACTTCCTTCCACGCCTTGGCCTCAGGCTCCTGCTTGTCAGCCCGAAGTTCTCCGCCATCTCACGCAGCGGAAGCAGCTTCTTTATCCTGCCCAACTCGCTCTTCTCGAAAGTTGACCTGTAGAGATCATAAAAATTGAACTCCGTGAATGGAATATTTGGTGTTATCTCAGCAAAATTTTGTATTTTTGACATCGCAAGTTTTTTTGCAATTCCTCCAAATTCAGCTTCCTACGGCCTGTTGGAGGAATTTTTGTTTATATTTCAAAGATATAAAATCTCTACCACATTGACAAACAATTTGTTAGAAAGATGTCAACATTTTACGACAGGCCCTAATCATAGACTGCCGCTGCTGCAAAAAATGGTTAGGATCCGATGCGGAAATACCAACTTGTTGTGATTGTCTGCCTGAGCGGCCGGCGGTACCTTTGCAGCCGTAAATTCTGTAAAGGCAATAAGTATGAAATTAAGGACAATAGTTCTGACAATCACTGTCTTGACTGCTGCCGGTATGTGGGCACCTCAAGTCTTTGCCGAAGCATATGCGGCGGCGGATACATCAGCAAGGCAGGAAAGCAAGTGGACCAAGGCATTTTCCCGTCTGACAGTAGGCGGCTACGGTGAGGCCGTGGGAACATATAATTTCTACAGTGACAATGTTTTCCGATATCAGTTCCCGGACAGTTACCGCGATTCGAAGGGTCATGCACGCTTTGATCTGCCGCACGTGGTAATTATGCTGGGCTATGATTTCGGTAAAGGATGGACATTGGGAACTGAGATTGAATTCGAGCATGGGGGTGTAGAAGCTGCAGTGGAGATGGAGAATGAGGAAGCCGGTGAGTTCGAGAGGGAGATAGAGAGAGGAGGGGAGGTGGCCCTGGAGCAGTTCTGGATACAGAAGGAGTTCATGCCGGAACTCAATCTGAGAATGGGACATATCGTGGTGCCGGTCGGCGCGACCAATAACAAGCATCTGCCGACGGAGTTTTTCACGGCTTATCGTCCCGAGGGCGAGAACACCATCATTCCGTGCACCTGGCACGAAACCGGTATCAGTCTGTGGGGCCGCGCAGGGGACTGGAGGTATGAGGTTCAACTGCTGCCGGGACTTAACTCAGTGTTCTTCAGCAATTCAGAATGGGTCCACGGAGGCTCGGCCTCACCCTACGAGTTCAAGCCCGCAAATCATCTCGCCGGAGCGTTCAGAGTGGACAATTACTCGGTGAAGGGTCTGCGGATGAGCCTGAGCGGTTATATCGGCAACAGTTTCAACAATGATATAGTGACTGAGGAGCGTTCCCGCTATGCCGGAGTAAAGGGCACGGTGATGATAGGTGCCTTCGATTTCGAGTATCAGGGACACGGACTTGTAGTCAGGGGTAATTACGATTACGGATATCTTAAGGACGCACAGTTGATAGGCGCCTGGAACAGTTCGTCCATGAACAGCACGGAGTCTCCTTACAAGCATACTCTTGTGGGGCAGGCCGCAATGGCAGGCGGGGTAGAGGCCGGTTACGACATTTTCTCTGTTGTGAACAAGCTTTCCGGAAAACAGAAATTCTATGTCTTCGGGCGGTACGAGTATTATGATTCCTATATCCCGGCTCCGGCCACTACAGATTATCCGTGGACGGACAAGCATCGTATCGCTGTGGGTATCAACTATTATCCTATCGACGAGATCGTCATAAAGGCCGAATATTCCCACCGTTTCCTGAAGAGCCAGTATATTGACGAGCCGTCGGTTTCGATAGGCATAGCCTACGCCGGATTTTTCAAATAGCAGATACATTAACAAACAAATAACGTAAAGGAAAAATGAAAAAGTTTATCTATTTCGCGGCCGCTGCATTGGTGTTTGCCAGCGCCGCATCCTGTGAGCAGAACGGAGGAGAGACGGACATCACCAATCCCTACGATGAGCAGTTCGCCAAAATAGCAGACCGTTTTGTCAACGAAACTGTAATTCCTACCTATGAGGCTCTTTCTACATCAACGGCCGAGCTGGAGACTCTGCTGCAGCAGCTCAAGGAAGACAAGTCCCAGGCTACCTTGGAGGCCACCTGCGAGAAATTCCTTGAAGCCCGCGCCTGGTGGGAAAAAAGTGAGGCCTTCCTTTTCGGACCGGCCACGGATTTCGGAGTGGACCCTCATATCGACTCATGGCCTCTCGATGTGGACGCCCTCAATATGGCTCTGAGCAACACTGACCAGATCAATGCCATGAACGGAGAGGGCGGCGATCAGTTTGCCGGTGACAATCTCGGCAACACCGTTCTGGGTTTCCATGGCATCGAGTACATCCTTTTTGAAAACGGAGGTCCTAAGAATATCGCCGATATCAATGAGCTGCATCTCATCTATGCCGCCGCAGTGGCAGGCGACCTGCGCAACCGCTGCTGGCAGATGGAACTCGGCTGGGCCGGTGAAGACGGAGTCGCTGCAGAGCGTCTGGAAAAAGTGGCTGACCAGCTTGAGCTCCCTTACACTGTCAACGGCGGTACTTCCTCATACGGAGACAATATGCTCAATGCCGGCAAGCCCGGAAGTTCCTACAGCAGCATGACCTCGGCCATGGAGGCTATTATCGACGGCTGCAAGACCATCGCCGACGAGGTGGGAACCATGAAGATAGGCAAACCTTATTCGGGAGAGGACCCCAACTACATCGAGTCTCCCTATAGCCATAAGTCGATTCAGGACTTCTATGACAATATAATCAGCATCCAGAGCGTCTACATGGGCGGCATCGAGGGAAACCGTGATGAGGCCAATTCCCTCCATGGCTTCCTGGCAGAGCACAACAAGTCAGTGGATGATGCTGTGATGGCCGCTATCGACAATGCTCTCGCCAAGATTCAGGCCATGAAAGCTCCTTTCGTCAACAATATCAACGACCCTTCGGCCGGTGAGGCAAGCGAGGCCTGCAAGGCTCTCGACGAGGTTCTCGGCCAGGCCAAGGATGCCGTACGCAACGCAGAGTAACAGACTATGAAATTCAGATACCTTTCATTACTGGCAGCCGCAGCCATTGCCTTGACAGCCTGCCATGAAGACCCCAACGGCAAGGATCCGGACAACAACGGAACGGATCCTGATGTTAATCCCGAGATCTACGCCGGAGGTCTTCTCGGAACTACATTCAACTCATCTGCATCGGCATTTGAGGACCCTGCTCCTGCCGTAGAAAAAGCCGGTCTCACCGACCGGTTCAAATACGGCGAGTATTTCTTTGAGCGCTCCTATACCCAGACCGCCGAGCCTTTCGACGGTCTCGGTCCGCTCTACATCCGCAATTCCTGTCAGGCCTGCCACCCCGGATACGGTCACGGCAAGCGCATGGAACGCTACCGCTGGGACGACTGGGGCAACGGCTATCTGCTGGTAGTCTATGACAAGAGCAACGATGCTTATCTGTCCTCCCTCACCGGTATGCCTCAGACTGCGGCGGTGGAGCCTTTCAAGGCCCCTCTGGACGAGGACCAGATAACCATCCAGTGGCTCACATACGTGGACGAATGGGGCAACAAGTTTCCGGATGGGGAAACATACGAGCTTATCTATCCGGAAGTGACCATACCCGAGAGCGCTTTCTACGTGCCTATCCAGTCCGGCGGCAAGGACATCCCTCATTCCCAGGTGGGCGTGCGGCTTGAGACCACTATCGGAATCTACGGTACAGGTCTGCTGGACGCTATCCCCGACGATTCTCTGAAGGCCCAGTACGCAAAGGAAGAGGCGATGGGCATCCCTATCAATCCTGCTTTCTTCTCCGGAGGCGAGTGGGTGAAGCAGTATTCAAACACTCTTCAGGGTGATGGCGAGCAGCATCCATTCCGCTTTACCTACGCCCTCTCCCGCGGCGCTCTGCAGGATGGTCCCGGTGCCAATGCTATCTGGAACATCACCAATGTTACCCGCAGCGACCGCCGCTACCACTATATGACCGCGGCATACGCCACTACTGCTTCCCAGGATCCCGATGTTCAGAACGGCTTCTATGCCTTCCTGGATAACTTCGAGGCCAAGTATCCCGAAGCCAAGGACAGATGGCGCACCGGTAACGTGGAGGCCGATATCTACAATTTCCTGATGGCCCAGGACCTTCCCGTTGAAATGAGCGATGAAGAGTATACCGACCTGATGATCTGGCACCGCGGCCTGGCCGTACCTGCCGCACGAAACCTTGATGACGAGGATGTACAGCGCGGCCGTCAGCTTTTCCGCGAAATCGGCTGTGCCACCTGCCACCGTCCATCATGGACTACCGGACCTGACGAGTTCAACGATCCCAATAACTTTTTCGCCCGCGGCGATACAGAGCTGCCGAAATATCCCAACCAGACTATCTGGCCTTACAGCGACTTGATCCAGCACCAGCTTTTCATGCAGAACGATATCCGCGGCGGATGGTGCCGCACGACCCCTCTCTGGGGCAGAGGCCTGTCCCTGATATGTTCGGGACACAGCGACCGCCTGCACGATGCCCGTGCCCGTAACGTGGTAGAGGCCATCATGTGGCACGGCAATGCGCAGAGTCACGCACGCCAGTCTGTAGAGAAGTTCCGCGAATTGAGCAAGGAGGACCGCGATGCTGTTGTAAAATTCATTGAAGCCATCTAAGCAATTGGACAAGATAGTAAAATACACTGCATTCGGGGCAGCTGCAGTCCTGACTGCAATTCTGATCCTCGCTACCGTACTGGAGAAATCCAGCGGTAGCGGGGTTGTTTTTGAGTACATATACCGTTCGCCGGTATTTGCCCTGCTGTGGGTGGTGGCCGTGGGGGCATGCACTGTTACCATGGTGCGCTGCGGGCATACTCTTCCCTTGGCGGTCAGCGCCATGCACCTGTCATTTGTCTTTATACTCATGGGGGCGCTCATGACATTTCTCGTGGGGGAGAAGGGGACCCTGCATCTGCGCACGGACGGAGAAACTGTGAGAACATTTGATTGTGATGACGGGAGCACCAAGGCACTGCCATTCGATGTCTCCCTGAAGGAATTTAAGATAGACTTTTACCGCGGGACAACCGCCCCTATGGATTACCGCAGCCTTATCGTCATACACGATGCCGGGCAGGAACTGGAGCGGGAGGTGTCGATGAACCGGATATGCCGTCACCGCGGATACCGTTTCTACCA
>CASFSL010000042.1 GCA_949297365.1 uncultured Bacteroidales bacterium
ATAGATTTTTGAGTAGAGGATGTTTCCTGTCCGATTTTGAATTTAACCAATGGGAGGATAGCAAGCGGTTTTGGTCTGCCCCAAACACAAACTTGCTACCCTCCCGTTGGCATCGTTTATAATCTCATGCCCTTGTCTCTCTTGTCGAATTGCATATCTGATTATCAAGAAGTTACAAAACACACTGCACATTTGGCCGGTTTGAAACTGGTCAAATGTGCAGCATGCTATCACAATATATTGATTATCAATCACTCTCTTTTACATACTGCACCGCCGCTTCCAAAATACGGTATGTCGGGACATGAAGTGGAAACAGATTTCAAAAACACAACACGGCGATACACATACGTGAGACGTGAATCAGGCCGTTCTGCTTGATGCCGAAATCCACGAATCCCTGAAACGGATCAGCCGATGAGTTCCAGGGCGATGCGGCTGCGCTGGAGGTCAACGTCAACGACACGGACACGGACATGCTGATGTACTTTGAGGACATCGGAGGGACGGGCCACACGGCGATGACGGCCGTCAGCACCGACCGAGCCCATACGGGAAACGTGAATCAGACCGTTCTGCTTGATACCGAAATCCACAAACGCCCCGAAGTCAGTCACATTGGTCACGATACCGGGCAGTTCCATTCCAGGCTTGACATCTTCTATAGTGTGTATGTCCTCGGCGAACTCCAGCACCTTGAACGAGGCCCTGGGATCCCGGCCCGGCTTGTCCAGCTCCTGCATGATGTCGGTCAGGGTCGGCATACCCACCTCGTCGGACACGTATGCCTTCAGGTCTACAGCATCCCGCAGTTCCTTGCGGGCGATAAGCTCGGCCACATCCACACCGGCATCAGCAGCCATCTTCTTGACCAGCGGATAACGCTCGGGGTGAACGGCGGTATTGTCCAGAGGATCAGCCGCACCCGGTATGCGCAGAAAGCCGGCGCACTGCTCGAAAGCCTTGTCTCCAAGCCTTTTGACTTTAAGCAGTTCACGGCGTGATGCAAATGCCCCGTGCTCGTCACGGTACTCTACGATATTGCGGGCCATGGCCGGACCTACACCCGACACGTATGCGAGAAGGTGCCGTGAAGCCGTATTGAGATTGACGCCCACGCTGTTGACACAGTTCTCCACCACCTCGTCCAAACGCTCTTTCAGCAGAGTCTGATCCACATCGTGCTGGTACTGTCCCACCCCTATCGACTTAGGATCTATCTTCACCAACTCGGCCAGCGGGTCCATGATACGCCGTCCGATGGATACGGCTCCGCGCACAGTCACATCGTATTCCGGGAACTCCTCCCGGCCGACGGGCGAAGCCGAATACACCGATGCCCCGTCCTCGCTCACCGAATACACCCGCACACCCTCCGGCAGGGCTATCTTCTTGATGAATGCATCCGTCTCCCTTCCGGCCGTACCGTTACCGATGGCTATCACCTCTATCTTATACGACTCCACCATATTGGATATCTTCTTCATCGCCATGGTACGCTCGTTGCGAGGCGGATGAGGATATATCGTATCATTGTGCAGCAAGGCTCCCTGGGCATCCAGACAGACCACCTTGCAGCCTGTACGGAAGCCGGGGTCAATGGCCAGCACCCGTTTCTGACCGAGCGGAGGAGCCATAAGAAGTTCGCGCAGATTCTCCCCGAACACCTTTATCGACTCTATGTCTGCCCTTTCCTTGGCCGCACGAAGAGTCTCGTTCTCAATAGACGGATGCAGCAGACGCTTGAACGCATCCTCCACCGCATAGTCTATCTCCAAAGCAGCAGCCTCCGAAGGTGACGGCTTCCCGCGCAACACTGACGAATATATCCTGTCCAGAGTCCGGTCCTTGTCCACGTCCACCTTCACGCTCAGCACTCCCTCACGGGCTCCGCGCAGCACGGCCAGCACCCTGTGGGACGGTGCCCGGGAAATATCTTCCGAGAACTTGAAATAGTTCCGGTATTTCGAGGCCTCCTCGCTCTCCTGGTCCACGCCCTGGGCCACCTTAGCAGTCAATCTGCCGTACTTGCCGTATGAGCGGCGCATCATCTCCCTGACCGGCACCGACTCGGATATCCACTCGGCCATGATGTCACGGGCGCCGGACAGCGCACTTTCCGCATCGGGAACCTGCTCCGACACATAAGCCGCGGCATCTTTCTCAGGGTTTCTGGATTTGCAGGAAAATATAGCCTCGGCCAGAGGTTCCAGGCCTTTCTCCCGGGCGACAGAGGCCTTGGTCCTCCGCTTGGGTCGGTAAGGCAGATACAGGTCCTCCAGTACCACCGGGTCCAGGCACTCAACGATCTGCTTTTCCAGCTCAGGGGTCAGTTTCTCCTGAGAGGCAATGCTTTCCAGTACAGAAGCCTTACGCTTGGCCAGTTCATCGAACTTCTGGCAGTAATGCTTTATCTCCGCCACCTGGGCCTCGTCCAGCCCTCCGGTGCGCTCTTTTCTGTAACGCGAGATGAACGGCACAGTCGCACCCTCGGCTATCAGTTCGACACAATGCTCCACCCTCCAGGGAGCCACGGACATCAGTTCCGCAATATGATTGACATACAAACTTTCCATACAGTCAATATTTTCACGAATATAAGAAATTTTCCCTAACAAAATATGCGTTAGAACGGGCAAACTGCTGCGGCATTATCGGTATCATGGCTCAGTCATTTACGTCAGTAAACTCCTTCGCCCTTAACCTCAATGCCTTGCATTTTACCCGTTCTAACGCATATTTAATCGCAGGAGACATCCTGCAGACGCTGCCTGTACGACGAGAATATCTTGGACTTGGAGACATAACCGACATAGCGGCCGTCCTCGTCCACCACCGGCAGATTCCAGGCCTTGGTCGTATCAAACTTATCCATCACGCTGTCCATACGGTCTGTGGACAGGACGGTGGCGGGAGCGTTCTTCATCAGGGTATATACCTTGGTTGTCTCGTACTGGTCCTTGTCGAACATGATCTTGCGGATATCATCCAGACCGATGTAGCCGCGATAGACCCCGGCATCGTCCAGGACGGGATAGAGGTTGCGGGTGGAACGGGCCACTGCCTTGACCAGATCTCCCAGAGTGTCATCCAGCCGGACGGAAGTGAAGTCCGTCTCCACCAGATCCGAGGTCTGGAGAAGGGTCAGGACGGCCCGGTCGCTGTTGTGCGTGATAAGGTCTCCGCTTTTGGCCAGACGCTTTGAGTATATAGAAAACGGCTCAAAGGCCCTCATCGTGGCGAATGATATGGCGGAGACGATAATCAACGGCAACAGAAGTGAATAACCGCCGGTAATCTCAGCAATCAGGAAGATGGCCGTCATCGGTGCCTGCATCACTCCTGCCATGAGTCCCGCCATGCCTACCAGTGCGAAATTGGCCTCAGGCAGGGCATGGAAGCCCATCAGGTTGATGGTCCTGGCCAGGATGAAGCCGGCAATACCTCCGACGATAAGGGTCGGACCGAAAGTACCTCCGACACCTCCCCCGGCATTGGTGAAGGACATGGCGAAGACCTTCAGAATCAATGCCAGCGCGAAATATATGGGAATGACCCACTTATACTGGAATATGGCGGCAAATACGGAGTTCTCCAGCACCGAATCCGGATGACCCTGGAGCATATGTCCGAGAGAGCCGTACCCTTCGCCGAACAACGGCGGGAAAAGGAAGATCAGCACACCCAGCATCGAGGCGCATACAGCCCATCTCTTGAAAGGATTCTGTATCTTCTTTATCCGGTCTTCCAGAGAAAGGGTCGTCCTGAGGAAATACAGGGACACAAAGCCGCAGAGCACTCCAAGCAGGATATAATACGGGATGTTGCCCATAGCGAACGCATCCACCGTACTGGTAAAGGGCACCTCGCGGCCCAGGAACAGATATGAGACCGTCGTTGCGGTCACAGACGAGAGCAGCAGCGGCAGGATGGAAGACATGGATATGTTGAACAGCAGTATCTCCAGACAGAACAGGATACCGGCCATCGGAGCCTTGAATATGCCTGCGACCGCCCCTGCGGCACCGCAGCACAGCAGGATGGTCATCTGCCGGTATGACAGCCCTAGAGAGCGGGCCACATTGGAGCCGATGGCCGCGCCGGTGTACACAATGGGAGCCTCCGCTCCTACCGAGCCTCCGAAACCTATAGTCACAGAGCTGGACAACAGGGACGACCACATATTGTGGCTTCTAATCCGCGAATTGTTGCGGGATATGGATAACAGGACCTTTGTCACACCGTGTCCGATATCGTCTCTTACAACATACCGTACAAACAGAAGTGACAAAAGCATTCCTACTCCCGGATAGACCAGGAGCAGGAGATTGTTCCACGAGGCATCGAACCATCCGGTCAGAAGCCCCCCGATAAGTTCTATGAGTTTCTTGAGTATTACGGCCGCGGCTCCGCTTCCCAGACCGACGACGATGGCCAGGATTATCATCAGCCTCTGCTCAGGCTGACGCTTGAGCCACGCGAGCGGCTTAGTCATCCAGCCGGTCATCGTCCTCCTGCATCTCCTCCGCCTCACCGGGGAATACGTCTCCCTCTATCTCGGGAACCACCGTATCGTCCACAACATCCTCGTCGAAAAGATCATTCTCAGCTTTCTCGTAATCGTCTATATCCACGTCTATCTTCACAAGATATACCGCATCGGGAATATCCACCTCCACGGCATAGAAGAAAGTACCGTCAGGCTTGTCCACCTTGAAGATATCGCCCATATAATCCGCATATCCTCTGGGATACTTCTCCTTAAACGCCGCCTGAAGTTCAGGTGACATATTGTCGTAACTTATTACGGCTCTCTTCTTAGGACGCTGAGCCGAAGGTTTCACGTTCTGTGCCATACATTCAATTGCTAAAAACGCTGCAATTATAATGTATTTTTTCTAAAAAAAAGAGATTTTTGGATTTTCTTTCCCCTGATGCTTCTTTCTACGAAAACAGGACGCTTGGAAAGGTCCTTTCCGGTGTAGAACATCACCGACGAGGCCGTCATGGGCGTCGGAGTGAAATCCTGCACCTGCTCCAAGCGTATACCACTGAGTTCCTTATTCTTAGACAATGCTTTCATATCCTGCAGCGTACAGCCGGGGTGAGAGGATATGAAATACGGGACTATACGGTACGGAAGCCTCTCCTGTGCGGCAATCCTGTCAAACTCCCTTCGAAGTACGGCAAACAACTCAAAGGAAGGTTTCGACATGAGCTTCAGGACATGGTCCTCGGTGTGCTCCGGTGCGACCTTGAACCATCCCGAGGTATGGTTGACGACCACCTCCCGAAGGTATTTCCGGGAATACTCGTCCAGAAAACCGTCCCGGTCAAGGAAAAGGTCATATCTGATACCGCTTCCAATAAAGGCCTTTCTCACTCCCGGAATCTCCATTATCCTGCGGTACAGTTCCAGCAGCCGGCGGTGCGAATGTTCCATATTGGGGCATCTGGAGGGGAACAGACATGACTTCCTGGCACATACGGCACAGCGGTGACTGTCCCTACCGTGAAGTCCGTACATGTTGGCGGTAGGAGCTCCCACATCCGATATCACGCCCTTGAACTGAGGCATCCCCGTCAGCAGGCGCACCTCAGCAAGTATCGATTCCTCGCTGCGGCTGCGGATAAACTTGCCCTGATGTGCGGCTATGGTGCAGAAACTGCATCCGCCGAAACAGCCGCGGTGGATGGTCAGGGAATTCTTTATCATCTCATAGGCCGGTATCTCCTTGCCCTTGTATCGCGGATGGGGCTGCTTGGTGAAGGGCAGGCTGTAATAAGAGTCCATCTCCTCCTCTGTCTCAGGCGGGAACGGAGGATTGACCCGCACGTATCCGTCCCCGTAGGGTTCAATGAGCGTGGAGGCGTGGAGCCGGTTGGCCTCCTTCTCCTCTATGTTGAAATTGTCTATGAATGCGTCGGAATCAGCCAGGACACGCTCGAAGGAATTGAGCAGGACACTGCCTTCCGGCAGATGCTCAGGCCTGCCTTTGACAAAATACGCTGTCTGCGGAATATCTCTCAGACTCTGCCCCGCCTCTATGGCCCTGGCCACCGCTGTGACGGGACGCTCGCCCATGCCGTAGATAAGGCAGTCCGCCCCGCTGTCCACCAGCACGGACGGGAACAGCCGGTCCTGCCAATAGTCATAATGGGCGAGCCTTCTGAGCGAGGCCTCTATGCCGCCTATGACCACAGGGACATGCGGATAAAGCCGCTTGAGTATGCGGGTATAGACGGTCACGGCATAGTCGGGACGGTGTCCGGCCTGGCCTCCGGGAGTATAGGCATCGTCACTGCGCAGACGCTTGGCGGCGGTGTAATGGTTGACCATCGAGTCCATGGCTCCGGAATTGACTCCGAAAAACAGACGCGGGGCTCCCAGTTTACGGAAGTCCCGCAGATCGTCCTGCCAGTTGGGCTGAGGGATGACCGCCACACGGTAGCCCTCCCTCTGCAGCACTCTGGCTATCATTGCCGTCCCTGATGAAGGGTGATCTATGAAAGCATCCCCTGAGAAGAGAATGATATCAATCCACTCCCATCCGAGCCGCTCCACCTCCTTGACCGAGGTGGGAAACATATAGGCCTGTTCTGTGTCCGCACCCATATACTACATCCTCTCGGGAAGACGGATGCCCAGAATGTCCATGGCCTTGACCAGAACGGATGCGATGGTGGCGATAAGAGACAGCCTTGCATCCCGCAGGCTCCGGTTCTCCTCCTTCAGTATGGACACGTCGTGATAATACTGATTGAACTCCTTCGCCAGGTCATAGGCGTAGTTGGCTATCAGGGCCGGAGACAGAGCCGCTCCCGCCTCGGCCACTTTCTGAGGATACAGGTTGAGCAGCTTGATGATGCTTATCTCCTTCTCGTTGAAATCCACGTCTTCCGGCACTGAGGGCACATATCCGGCCTCTGCCGCCTTGCGCAGGATGGAGCGTATACGGGCATGGGTGTACTGGATGAACGGACCGGTATTGCCGTTGAAGTCGATGGATTCCTTGGGATTGAAGAGCATGGTCTTCTTGGGGTCCACCTTGATGATGAAATATTTCAAGGCTCCCAGACTGAGCGTGCGGAAGAGCTCGTCCTGCTCCTGAACGCTCATGTCGGCCAGTTTGCCGAGCTCCAATGAGGTCTCTTTTGCTGTGTTGTACATCTTCTCCAGCAGATCGTCCGCATCCACGACAGTCCCCTCGCGGGACTTCATCTTACCCTCAGGCAGCTCCACCATACCGTATGACAGATGGTAGATATGGTCCGCCCACGCGAAGCCCAGCTTCTTAAGTATCAGCTTGAGTACCTGAAAATGGTAGTTCTGCTCATTGCCCACCACATAGACATGCTCGTCCAGATTGTACTCGGTAAATCTCTCCACGGCCGTACCCAGATCCTGGGTGATATACACTGAGGTGCCGTCCTTGCGCAGTACGAGCTTGCGGTCCAGTCCGTCGGCCGTCAGGTCACACCATACCGAACCGTCCTCCATGCGCTCGAAAACTCCCTTGCGCAGACCGTCCTCCACCAGCGACTTGCCGTGCAGATATGTCTGGGACTCGTAATATATCCTGTCAAATGACACTCCGAGGGCCTTGTATGTCTCGTCAAAACCGGCATAGACCCATGAGTTCATCATCTTCCACAGGTCTACGGTCTCCTTGTCGCCCTGCTCCCATTTGACCAGCATCTGACGGGCCTCCTGGAGTATCGGAGCCTTCTCCTCAGCCTCCTCCTTGCTCATCCCTTTCGCCTCCAGTTCCGCCACCTCTGCCTTGTAAAGGTCATTGAACTTCACATAAAAGTCCCCGACCAGATGGTCTCCTTTCTTGCCGGAAGACTCCGGGGTAACTCCGTTGCCGGCCTTCTTCCATGCTATCATGGACTTGCAGATATGGATACCGCGGTCATTGACGATATTGGTCCTGATGACCTTATGACCGTTCTCCTCCAGCAGCCTGGACACCGACCATCCCAGAAGGATATTGCGGATATGTCCCAGATGCAGCGGCTTGTTGGTATTCGGCGAGGAATATTCCACCATAACTGTCTTGCCGGAGGCCGGCAGACGGCCGAAATCCTTGTCCGCCGCTATGGAGGCATAGACCTCCTTCCAGAAAGATGCGGAGAACTTTATGTTCAGAAAGCCCTTGACCACATTGAAGTTTTCCACTTCAGGTACATTGGCCTTAAGCCACTCCCCTATCTCCTGAGCAGTGGCCTCGGGAGCCTTGCGGCTGGTCTTCAACAGCGGAAAGACCACCAGTGTGATATCGCCCTCGAACTCCTTTCTGGTAGCCTGAAGCTGCAGGGGCACATTAACGCCAGAAGCCCCGTATAGGGCTTCCAGCGCATTCTTAACCTTATCTTGGATAAATATTTCCTGATTCATATAGCTGGGTTATACTATTTAAGACCTCTGTTCTCAAGCAGGGGATCAATTGAAGGCTCCTGACCGCGGAAGTTGACATACAGAGTCATGGCATCGTCCTCACCGCCTCTTTCCAGGATGTCCTTGCGGAACTTGCGGGCCACCTCGGGATTGAAGATATCACCGGTCTCCTTGAAGGCCTGATAAGCATCCGCGTCAAGCACCTCTGCCCAGATATAACTGTAGTAGCCTACGGTATATCCGCCTCCGAAGACGTGGGCGAAATACGTAGAGCGGTAGCGGGGAGGTATCTGCGGAAGCAGTCCCCTGTCACCGAGGGTCTTGGCCTCGAAGGCATTGACATCAAGGTCAGCGGGGATATCGTTCATGATGAAATAATCCATATCGAGCAGGGAGGCCGCCAGATACTCGGTAGTGGCGAAGCCCTGTCCGTACTTGCCCGAGCGGTCCAGTTTGTCCACCAGTTCCTGAGGGATCACCTCTCCTGTCTGCCAGTGCTTGGCGTAGACTTTCAGAACCTCGGGCTCGAATGCCCAGTGCTCGTTGATCTGCGAGGGCAGCTCCACGAAATCCCTGGTCATGGGGGCATTGCCCTTATATCTTACGTCCTGGAGCAGGGACTGGAGAGCATGTCCGAACTCGTGGAAGAATGTCTCTGTCTCGTCGGGGCTGAGAAGTGCAGGGGTATCTCCGTGTCCGCGTGTGAAGTTACCTACGATAGAGACTATCGGAAGTATCCTCTCACCGTTCTCGTAATGCTGCTCGCGGTATCCGGTACACCATGCTCCGCCTCTCTTCAGGCCGGGACGGGCAAACATGTCCATGAATATCACGCCCAGCTGGCTGCCGTCGGCATCCTTGCACAGGAAGGCCTGAGCCTCGGGATCAGGCACGGGCACGTTGTTCAGCGGCTCGAATGATATGCCGTAAAGTCTGTTCGCCACATAGAAGATGCCCTCGCGGACATTCTCGAACTGGAAATAAGGCTTGAGCTCATCCTCGGAGAAATTGAACTTTTCGGCCTTGGCCTTCTCAAAATAATATCTCCAGTCAGCGGCGGTAAGAGCGTCTTTCATACCCTCCGCCCTGGCTATGGAAGTCATGTCGGCCAGCTCGTTCTCAGCCGAATTGAGAGCGGGAGTCCAGAGCTGGTCGAGAAGGGCGTATACGGCCTCGGGGGTCTTGGCCATCCTGTCCTCCAGCACATACTGCGCGTAATTGTCATAGCCCATGATCTTGGCCTTGCGGTTGCTCAGATTGACCAGCTCCACGATGATGGCCTTGTTGTCATTGGCGTTGTCGTTATTGCCCCGGTTGAGATATCCGTTGAGCAGCTTGGTCCTGAGAGCCCTGTTGCCGTCAAACTGCAGGAAAGGCATCAGACTGGCATTGTCCAGACCGAAAGCCCACCAGCCGCCCATACCCTTCTCCTCGGCACGGCGTGCGGCGGCATCCACAGCCGCCTGGGGAAGGCCGGCGAGATCCTGCTCATTCTCCACGACCAGAGTAAAGTCTGCTGTCTCCTTCAGTACATTCTGCTCGAAAAGCAGCTGCAGCTCCGACATTCGGGAATTGATCTTCCTAAGTTCTTCCTTCTTGTCAGCCGGAAGCGTGGCACCGGCTCTCTCGTAACTCTTGTAGGTCTCGGTGAGCAGACGCATCTGATCCGGTTCCAGACCGAGACCGTCCCTGTCGTCATACAGAGCCTTGATACGCGCAAACAAAGCCTCGTTCATGGATATGCTGTTGAAATGGTCGCTGACTATCGGGGCGAGCTCAGTCTCCAGAGCCATGATCTCTGGAGTGGCATTGATGGAGGCTCCGTTGGAGAATACGGCATATATCCTGTCAAACAGTTCTCCTGAGTTGTCCAAAGCGACAATGGTGTTCTCAAATGTAGGAGCGTCGGGATTGGCCACTATGGCGTCAATCTCCTTGTTGTGCTCCTCAATGGCCTTGAGAACGGCCGGTTTATAATGTTCCGCTTTGATCTCGGAGAAGGGAGCTATCCCGAAAGGGGTGTTCCACTCTTCCAGAAGCGGATTCTTACTGTTGCACGATGTCATCATAAGCGCGGTTGCAAATATTGCGGTTGCTGTTAATACTTTCTTCATATTTATTGATAGTGTTCTGTGTGTCTGTATCCTGATTATCCGAGATAGCTCTTGAGCAGCTTACTGCGGTTGCTGTGTCTGAGACGGCGGATGGCCTTCTCCTTGATCTGACGCACCCTTTCACGGGTCAGACCGAACTTCTCTCCGATCTCCTCCAGGGTCATCTCCTGGGTACCGATACCGAAAAAGTCCTTCACGATATCCCTCTCCCTCTCAGTAAGTGTGGAGAGGGCTCTCTCTATCTCCTTGTTGAGCGACTCGTTGACCAGTCCCTTGTCGGCGTTGGGCGAGTCGTTGTTGACCAGCACGTCCAGCAGGCTGTTATCCTCACCGTCCACAAACGGGGCGTCAACAGACACATGACGTCCGGAGACTCTGAGCGTATCGGCAATCTTGTCCCTTGGGATATCCAGTATCTCCGCCAGCTCGTCTGGCGAAGGCATCCTCTCGTTGTCCTGCTCGAACTTCTGCAGGGCCTTGTTGATCTTGTTCAGGGAACCTACCTGGTTGAGCGGAAGACGGACGATCCTGGACTGTTCGGCCAGAGCCTGCAGTATGGACTGGCGTATCCACCACACGGCATAGGAGATGAACTTGAAACCACGGGTCTCGTCGAACTTCTCGGCGGCCTTGATGAGTCCGAGGTTTCCCTCGTTGATAAGGTCCGGAAGACTCAGACCCTGATTCTGATACTGTTTCGCAACAGAAACGACGAAGCGGAGATTGGCCTTCGTCAGTTTCTCAAGAGCTTTCTGGTCGCCCTTGCGGATTCTCTGTGCCAACTCCACTTCCTCATCAACCCCGATGAGCTCCTCCCTGCCTATCTCCTGGAGATACTTGTCGAGAGAGGCGCTCTCACGGTTGGTAATCGATTTTGTAATCTTTAGCTGTCTCATTATATTTTATAAACCTATTCCGTAGTAGTAGAGGTTGCCGTCCGGATAGAAGCCTTCAATCAGCAGCGACCTTCTGGACCTCTTGACCTCGGCCGCCACATCCTGAGGCGACGACACCGGGGTATTATTAATATAGGTAATGATAAAGCCTTCCTTTATGCCTGCATCCCGGATCTTTCCCTTCTCTATGGACGCCACCTTGACTCCTGCCTCCAGACCCAGTTTCTCCAGTTCATCCTTGGGTGCCGGAACGAGCTGTGCTCCGAAGAGATTGACATTGCCCTGACGGTTATAGGCATTCATCTCCTGAGTGTCCTTGCCTATGAGGGTCACGTCCATCTTCAGGGTCTTGTCTCCCCTCTTCACCTCCACCTGGATCCTGTCACCGGGACGGTGGGCGTTGATTATCTCCTGCACTGCCGTACCCTTCGACACCTCAGCTCCGTCGATAGACAGAAGGACGTCTCCCTTCTCTATCCCGGCGGCCTCGGCGGCACCGCCTTTCACTACCTCAGCTATATATACGCCTTCGGTCGTGGAAAGTTTCATTTTCTCCTTCAAAGTTTCATTATTATCCTGCATGGTGATACCGAGCATGGCTCTCTGCACCGAGCCGTATTCCTTGAAGTCAGAGACGATCTTCTTTACGATATTGACCGGCACGGCGAATGAATATCCGGCATAAGAGCCTGTCTGTGAGATAATAGCGGTATTGATGCCCACCAGTTCGCCCTTTATGTTGACCAGCGCTCCGCCACTGTTGCCGGGATTGACGGCGGCATCGGTCTGGATAAATGACTCGATCTTGAACTCCCCGGAATAATTGGGCATCGAGCGTCCCTTCGCGCTCACGATACCGGCAGTGATAGTCGATGTAAGTCCGTAAGGGCTTCCTATGGCGAGCACCCACTCGCCGAGCCGGAGCTTGTCAGAGTCACCCATAGGTATTGTGGGCAGTCCCTTGGCGTCGATCTTGAGCAAGGCCACATCGGTAGCCGGATCCGTACCTATTATCTCCGCGTCAAATGTCTTCTTGTCGCCTATAGTCACCTCTATCTCGGTGGCTCCGGAGACTACATGGTTGTTGGTCACGATAAAGCCGTCCTCGGATATGATCACACCAGAGCCGGTACCGACCTGCTCCCGGGGCATCGAGTCTCCGAATCCGAAGAAATACTCAAACAGCGAGGACGGTCCCTGAGGCTGCTCGCTCCTCTTGACCACCTTTACAAACACCACGGCGTTGACCGAAGACTCCGCCGCATATGTGAAATCCGGATATTCCCCGGATATGCTTACGTTCCTGACGACGGCCCCCGCATTTCCGGGATCGTACACGTAAGTCTGCTGCCCGTTATCAGAGGCAGTCATTCTGACAGTAATGTAACCTGCAAGTCCGCCGGCTATTACGGCGGCAAGCACTATCAGCCAATTTTTCTTTCTCATATTCTGTCAATTTTTTTGGGTTTTGAACAGGATTAACTCAAATTATATGCCAAATTTTTTATACATTTGTGTCCTCAAAAGATCAAAATTATCACGCAAATGAATTTTACGATATCGAGTACAGAACTTCTCCACGGCCTGCTTTCCGGACTGAGAGTGATTTCCAACAAGACCACTACCCCCATACTGGACAACTTCCTGTTTGTCCTCAGGGGAAGCTCCCTGGAAGTGACCGCATCGGATTCAGAAACCACATTGAAGACAGTCATCCCCGTTGACGAAGTCAGGGAGGAAGGAGCCGCGGCTGTCCCCGCCAAGATTCTCACAGACTCCCTGAAGGAGTTCCCGGACATGCCGATAGAGTTCAAGACGCTCGAGGACAATACCACCCTGCAGATAAGCTGGGCGACAGGAGCGCAGAAGATACCTTTCTTCCCCGCCGACTATTATCCCGAACTGCCGGCCATGGACGAGACCGCAGTCTCTGTGAGGATATCCGCCGAGTCCCTTTCGGCAGGACTGGGATACACACTCTACGCTACGGCAGACGAGGTGCTGAGACCCGTCATGAACGGCGTGCTTTTCGACCTGTCACCCGAGTCCACCTCTCTCGTGGCATCCGACTCCCACAAGCTCGTCTGCTACACCAGGACTGACATAAAGTCCGAGAACAAGTCCGCATTCATCCTGCCCAAGAAACCGGCGGCCATACTCAGGGGACTTCTGGCCAAGTCCGACAGCGACGTCACCGTGACGTTTGACGGAAAGAACGCGCATTTTGAGTTCGACGGCTACGTGATGATCGGACGGCTCGTGGACGGCACATACCCGGCATACAGGACGGTGATTCCCAAGAACAACCAGAACAAGATGATCATCGGAAGGACTACCCTGCTCAACGCCGCCAAGCGCGTCTCCGTATGCTCCAACCAGGCCACTTCCAGCATGAAGCTGTCACTGTCATTCAACAGCCTGACCATATCGGCACAGGATACAGGATTCTCCATCTCCGCCCATGAGACACTGCCCTGCCAGTATGACGGAGACCCCATGGACATAGGCTTCAAGTCCACGTTCCTCATCGAGATTCTCTCCAACCTGCCCTACGAGGAGATATGCTTTGAACTTGCCGACCCGGCCAGAGCCGCCCTGATAGTCGCAGCCGAGGACCACAATCCCGACGAGGACATCTGCTCGCTCCTGATGCCCATACGTATCCCCAACTAATTTCAGACAATGAGACTCAATCTTAAAAACCCGATTATATTCTTCGACATAGAGAGCACCGGCCTCAACGTCGCCACTGACCGTATTGTCGAGATTTCCATGGTAAAGGTTATGCCGGACGGTTCCACCGAGGTCAAGACCCGTAGGATCAACCCTACCATACACATTTCCGAAGAATCCACCAGAATACACGGCATACACGACGAGGACGTCAAGGACTGCCCCACATTCAACCAGATAGCGAAGTCCCTGGCAAAATGGATGGAAGGCTGCGACATCGCCGGATACAACTCCAACAAGTTCGACATCCCGGTACTGTACGAGGAGTTCCTGAGAGCCGGAGTGGATTTTGATTTCCGCAAGAGAAAGCTGGTGGACGTGCAGAATATCTTCCACAAGATGGAGCAGAGGACCCTCTCGGCCGCATACAAGTTCTACTGCCACAAGGACCTCAACAACGCCCACTCCGCAGAGGCCGACACCATGGCCACATACGAGATACTCCAGGCCCAGCTGGACAAATATCAGGACACACTGCAGAACGACATCACCTTCCTGTCCGACTTCTCGTCCAAGACCAAGTTCGCCGATTATGCCGGACGCATCATCTACAACGACCAGGACGTACCGGTGTTCAACTTCGGCAAGCACAAGGGAAAACCTGTGGAGGAAGTCCTGAAGAAGGAACCCAGCTACTACTCCTGGATGATGAACGGAGACTTTACTCTGGACACCAAGAAAGTACTTACCGAGATCAAGATCAAGTCCTCCTCACGGTGAACATATTAGTCTCTCCATATCGGAACGGCAGTTTCTATTTCCGGTCAGACTCTACCATGATCAGAGCTCTGACCGACTTTTATATCCCGGATTACATAGATAGCATCTCGGCGGTACCCGTTCTATGCATCAGGTCAGAGAGATCCGGCAAGTCCGTTCCTGCCAGATTCGCCGACAGATATCTCGGACCGTTCACCTGCGGCCTGCTGATTAAAGCTGCGCTGAACAAGGATGCAGTATCGCCGGAGGACCTCATCTTCGTAGAGAACGCCCTGGACTACTCCACTGTCATACCGTATGACCTCCTGCCCGCTGACAGGCTGAGCGGATTCATCTCGGAACAGAGACCCCTGACGATAAAGATTAACGGACATCCGGCTGTTTCCGTATCCAATACTCCCGGAAAGGATGAACTGAGCAGAAGGTTTGCGGAGATAAGCCGTTACTGCTCCCTTAGGACGGGAGATTTCCTGGCTTTCGAACTGGCAGATGCCGTTCCTGTCCCAAAAGACAGCCGGCTCACCTGCACATTCGGTGTTGAAGGGAATATCAGCATCATCGTCCACTAGCTATCGCCGCATTGACTGCCGCTGCCGCCGTAGAAAACGCAATCTGGAGATTGTAGCCGCCGGTATCTCCGTCAAGGTCCATCACCTCGCCCGCGAAATAAAGTCCCGGAACCACCTTGGACTCCATGGTCTTTCGGGAGATTTCCTTAAGACTCACTCCGCCGGATGTGACTACCGCCCTGCTGTAATCCACATAGCTTTTAATGGAGAACCGCCAGTGCTTGAGCCGTACCGGGAGATTGCTGACCGTCAGGGATGAATCCGAGTCCATGAACGGCTTTACCGCCTGCAGGGGCAACAACCGCTCAAGGTATCTGGACAGCTTCATGTCCTTACGGTATTCCCTCTGGATACGGTCCCTTAGCTCTGTCTCCGGCACGGCCGGCTTCAGGTCTATCACCACCTCCACTTTGCGGCCGGCTTCCAGCGCATGTACTGCCTTGCGGCTCACCCGGAATCCCAGAGCACCCTCCAGACCTCCCGTCGTAAATGTCAGTTCCCCGAACTCCTGCTGCACCTGCCCGCCATCCACCTCCAGAGTCAGGGAGACGTTGCGCAGCGTCAGTCCGACAAGACTGAAATTGTAATTATATGGAATAAGCGCAGTGAGGGACGGCATCGTCTCCACTATGGTATGGCCCAACTTGGATGCGAACTTATATCCGTCACCGGTAGAACCTGTTGAGGGATACGAAAGCCCGCCTGTGGCGACTATCACATTACGCGCATGGATGCAGTCAACCCGCATCCTGTCCTCCAGTCTCAACACAGCGACATCAAAGCCGACGGCTCCGCGGGATATGGAGATTACCTCCGACTTACAGCACAGTTCTACGTTCCCGGCCCTGCTTATGTATGACACCATGGCATTCCGCACGTCCACGCTGCGTCCCGAGATTGGAAAGATCCTCATACCGCGCTCCTCCACCGTCGCCAGTCCGAGCCTGCCCAGCAAAGAGACCGTATCGGTATTGGAAAAGGCCATGAAAGACGGACGGAAGAACCCTGAATCGGGATGAATATGCTCCTTAAACTCGTCCCATCTGCGGCTGTTGGTTATATTGCACCTGCCTTTGCCGGTTATCAGCATCTTCTTGCCACACTGATCGTTCTTCTCTATCACTGCTACCCGGCAGTCCTTTCCTACTGCCAGTACCGCAGCCATCAATCCGGCCGCGCCTCCGCCTACTATCACTATATCATATTCACAGGAAGACATATCGCTACATGTTTATTTTACAAAATTAAGAAAGTGTTTCAATTTTTTCTAAAATTATTTTTCTATATTTGCAGCCGCAAATAAAAAGCCTCTTTAGCTCAGCTGGTAGAGCAGCTCATTCGTAATGAGCAGGTCGTGGGTTCGAGTCCCATGAGAGGCTCTTCTGATAAAGATGTATGATAGTTGGACACCTCTGTCCAGAAAATTGACAGCACACCATTACCTTAAAATACTCTAAATTACTAACTAGCAACTAGTTATGTATTATGGCACATTTTATGCCTCTCGTACCGTCATAAACCAACATCAAGCAGCATGAGATCTTTTCTACGGTTCATCTCCCGCAACAGCCTCTACACGGTGATAGAGGTGGCGGGCATGGCCATTGCCCTGGCATTCATTATATTCATCGGGACATACGTAACTCAGGAGAGCAGTTACGACACGTTCGTCGGCGAGGATATCTACATCGGTTCGGATTCTGAGTTCTTCGGTCTCAGCGGGACCATCAAGGAATCCGTTGAGGGCCGCTATCCGGACATTGAGGCCATCTGCCGGCTGATCGGCACCAAATCCCTCAACGGGCTGGACCTGAGCACTTCGATAGGCGACGAGACCCTGGTGCAGAATGCCCTGTGTGTGGATTCCAACTTTCTGTCGCTCATCCCCGTACCAATGGTCTCCGGAGACAGAGGCAGTGCGCTTGAGGCCACCGGATCGGTCATCATCTCCCGTTCCTTCGCCGACCAATGGTTTCCCGAAGGCAATGCCGTGGGCAACAGCGTGGACATCACAGCCGGCGGGGAAAAAGCCAGTCTGATAGTTACCGGCATATTCGAGGATATGGAACGGACCGTGCTGCCGCAGTGCGATATGATCTACCGTTTAGACTTCTTGGAGAGATACGTTCCATATCTGACACGCAACGGCAACGGTACGACGGTAACCCTCTACAAGATACGCGAAGGAGCTGACCTCAGCACCATCAGCCGGGAGATTCTGGGAATACTGAAAGAGAGCGACGCTCTCTATATGTCCGGCATCTGCACTGAATACCGCTTAGTACCTTTCAAGGAGGTGCACTACGGAAGCGGGGCCAATTACCCCTTCCCCTTTGAGAACATCGTAAACCGGGACATGCTGCGGCTCTTCACCGCCGCCGGAGTGCTGCTGCTGGTATTTGCCCTGCTCAACTACATCTCGCTGACCACTGCCCAGGTGGGATTCAGAGTCAGGGAGATGGCGACCCGCAGGCTGATAGGTTCCTCCCGCGCAGGCATCATCCTCCGCTACATCGGAGAGTCCTTGGCCGTGACTGCCGTGGCCTTCATACTCGGATTTATCCTCGCAGAGGCCACCTCCCCTCTCTTCAACACCCTCATCGGCAAGACCTACAGCCCTCTCGCGTCCCTGACCTGGGGCACGGCAGCTCTGTGGGCCGGAGTCATCGTGCTGCTGTCAGTCATCGCCGGCATCATCCCCGCCATGATGGTGTCGCGCTACAGACCGATAGACATCGTCCGGGGCGAGTTCTCGAGGGCGAGCAAGATGATTCTCGGAAGGATTTTCCTTGTAGTCCAGAATGTCGCCGCCATAGGAGCCGTAGCCATCTCCATTGCCATGTTCCTGCAGCTGCGCCACATGGTGGAGAAGCCCATGGGCTATACCAGAGACTCCCTTGTAGATGTGACTGGCTCCAACACTCAGAATCCCGACGACTTCCTCAAGGACCGTCTGAAGTCCCTGCCGTGCGTGGCGGAAGTGGGATGGACACAGGGATGTCCGGCGGGCGGGCGCAGAAGCTCGTGGGGTATGGAACTGGACGGAAACCGCTACAGCGTAGTCATGTTTGACGGAGACACCACGGCGCTGCGCCTGCTGGGTGTAAGGATTCTCAGCCAGAATTCCGAGCCTCTGCCGGGCACATTTTACTTTACCCGCAGGACTGCCGCCGCTTTAGGGATGGACATGAATACGACTCTGTTCGAATATGACTACGGTGCCATCAACGTCTGCGGTATCATCGACGACCTGTGGATGGGCAACGCCAACTCCACCGACAACGACATGCTGATATGGACCGTACAGCCTTCGGAGCCTCAGATGCTCGGAAATATGACCTCACTGGTTGTGAAGGTCAACGGAGACCCGGATGATGCTGTCCGCACGATACAGGAATTCTACTCCGACGAGAAACCGGACCTGAGCGTCACCGTAGAGACCTACGAGAACATCTACCGCCGCACTTACACCGCCGAGGACCGCAGCCTCAGGATTACCGGCCTCTTTGCTCTGCTCACCATCGTCCTGACAGTCATGGCCATGGTCGCCATGAGCACCTATTACGCCCGCCAGAGAGCCAAGAGCACAGCCGTCCGCAAGATCATGGGCTGCCCCCGCTCCGAGATATACACCCATACGCTCGCCAGCTTCCTGTCCGCCTCCCTGATTGCCGCCGTCATAGCAGTTCCTCTGATCTACACCTACACCGGACGGTGGCTGCAGACCTATTCCTACCACATAGGCAACTATTGGTGGATATACCTGCTGGCACTGCTCATCGTGGCTGCAATCGCCGCTCTCGCCATCACCTACCGGGCCGTGCAGCTGATGAATACCAATCCTGCCACGGCCCTCCGCAAAGACTGATTTGCGCCATTTGTGCCATTTCTGACACAAATAGAGTTCGGCACGATTTTTTCAATGTCATACGGCATTAGTTATTAAACAGTTTTTAAATGGGTTTAGAAATTCTACTTATCCTCATCATCGCCGTTGTCGGCATGATAGTACAGAGCAGACTGCAGAGAGTATTCGCAAAATATTCAAAAGTGATGTTCCATGGCGGCCTTACCGGCCGGGAAGTGGCGGAGAAGATGCTGCGCGACCACGGCATCCGTGATGTTCAGGTCACCAATGTACGCGGTCATCTCACAGACCACTACAATCCCGCCAACAAGACCCTGAACCTCTCCGACTCGGTATACAACAGCAACAGCGTGGCGGCAGCGGCAGTAGCGGCCCACGAATGCGGACATGCCGTACAGCACGCGGAAGGCTACGCATTCCTGAAAATGCGCTCGGCCCTCGTGCCCATCGTGCAGTTCTCCTCGATGTTCGCCCAGATAGTGATTATCCTGGGACTGATCATGATGACGGCTTTCCCTGCCCTCTACTGGATAGGCATCGCCATGTTCTTCATGATCTTCCTCTTCAGCGCCATCACCCTGCCGGTGGAGTACAATGCCTCAGCCCGCGCCCTCGCCTGGCTGGAAAGGTCCAATACGCTTTCTCAAGTTGAGCTGGAGCAGGCAAAGACTACCCTCAGCTGGGCAGCCCGCACATATCTCGTCGCCGCCCTCAGTGCCCTGGCCTCCCTCATCTACTATCTGGGATTCCGCAGCAACGACTAGATTTTGCCAAAAGCGTAAAAAAGTTCTGACCACTTTCGTAAAAACTTGATACAAGGCGGCTTCGGCTGCCTTTATTTTTGTAGCTTTGCCTTATGTTTAATCTTTTAATATGTGAGTTATGGAAAATGTGAATGAACAAAAGAGCGAACAGAATCAGACTCCACAGACAGTACAGAGCGAACCGGACAACACCAATGCCGGAAAGAAAAGGAAGGTCAGCAGGACCTGGGAGGCCGCCATGCGGTTGAAGGGAAGCATTGAGGTGTATGACCCGAAATTTCTGCTTTGACATGATCTTAT
Source organism: uncultured Bacteroidales bacterium (assembly GCA_949297365.1). Taxonomy (GTDB): domain Bacteria; phylum Bacteroidota; class Bacteroidia; order Bacteroidales; family UBA932; genus Coprenecus. The sequence continues at coordinate 20,366 of CASFSL010000042.1, forward strand.
TGACACCAACATTTTTGTATTTCTTGCCCTAGATGCGGAAATGCTGAGCGGAGATAATGCGGCTATTATTCAGGAACCGGACACAGTACTTTGCATAAGCACTGAATCCGTCAGAGAACTCATCACAGGCTACAGGTCTAAAGGACTTGGCTCAAAACGCTGGAAATCAGCAGAAGAAATCATCAACGCCATCAAAGACGAATTCTTCATCAATATCATTCCGATCAAAACCGAACATCTGAGGACCTACGCAAGACTCCGGCTCAACACACAGCAGGACCACAAGGACCCGTCAGGCCACGTCATCATCTCCCACGCCATCACGGAGCACCTGCCGCTGATTTCCAGCGATACCCGCTTCGGCTACTACCGTCCCCAAGGCCTCGACTTCATCTACAACCAGCGGTAATCTGATCTGCAGACGGCGTTACCACTGCCGTAAAACTTCTACCGGCGGCACTGCCTGACGAGGACGGAAATGCCGTATGGTTATTTTTTGAAGCGGCGGTGCAGGCTCAGGGAAATCACTCTTGATTCACAGCAACTTACAAAACGCACCGCACATTTGGCCTGTGTCAAACCGGGTCAAATGTGCATCGCCCTGACGCAACGCCCTGATATTCAACAACTGTCACATCACCTCTGCACCGCCACTTCAAAAACCACCCATCACGAGCCCTCACATCAGGGCGGTGATGGCTGTGGCCGGTATCTCTCGATGCCGCAGCTACCGGCGATGGTTCGCAATGCTACGGCATGTGCGAGCATCGGTCGGCCGTATAACGAACTGTATCATTGATACTTACCGAAATCGCTGATGGATTTCGCCTACTCAAAAGGCTTCGAAATCCACACTTTCAAGAACGCAACTAACTGATTATACAACACTTCCGCCAAAAACAAGATGCCCGTACTTTCCGTTTTGCGCCCATAGTTGACGTCGGGGCATAGCCGCTCACTTACCCTTCCTCCGCATATTTCCACATCTCACCGCAAAGATCACACTCAAATCATATATCGATGAATATCAATAACTTACAGATACACACCGCTTCCCTACTTACCATTACCGTCACGGACTGCCTGTCGACTCTGCACTTTCATGACACGACCGCTTCCACAACGGCAGCATTTTCAGCAATTCACTGCCATTGCGGAAAATGGAGAAGCGGTGAATGTGGTTCAGAACGCCTGTAGTGGCGATCTGCGTCCTCAGCGGCTTCCACAACGGCAGCATTTCCCACAATTTCCTGCCATTGCGGAAGGATGGAGGGCTGAAGGATGGATTTACAGATACTGCTTGGTGATGGAGCGTGGAGCGGAAAGAACACCGGAAGGGATGCCGGAGTAGAGGAGCTCGCCGCCGGAGCCGCCGCCGGAGGGGCCGAGCTCGATGAGCCAGTCGGCGGACTTGATCAGGTCTGTGTTGTGCTCGACGAGGATGACAGTGTTGCCGGCCGAGACCATCGAGCGGAACAGGCAGCCGATATGCTCCACATCCTTGAAATGCAAGCCGTCCGTCGGCTCGTCAAGGATGAATATCCTGCGGCTCTGACCGAGGCGTGAGGCCAGTTTCATGCGTTGAAGCTCTCCGCCGGAGAGAGTAGACAGAGCCTGATTCAGATGCAGATAGACCAGTCCGACATCCATCAGCGAACGCAGCTTCTCCTCTATTACCGTACCTGCGAAATAGCGGGAAGCCACCCTGACAGTCATGTCCATCACCTGAGCGATATTGTACTCTCCGCGGATCTTATATTGCAGAGCCTCGGGCGAATAGCGCAGACCTCCGCAGGCCTCGCAGACCGTCTCCACCGAATCCATGAAAGCCATCTCGGAGACGATTACCCCCTTGCCTCCGCAGACCGGACAGCCGCCCTTCGAATTGAAGGCGAACCAGTCCGCACTGACCTTATTTTCCTTGGCGAAAATCTTCCGGATGTCGTCGGCCACACCCATATAGGTAGCCGGTGTGGAGCGGAGGGACGCTCCGATATTTTTCTGACTGATATACTCGATGTCCTCCTGCACCGGATATGCGTCCATCAGGCACTGGATCAGCGAGCTCTTGCCCGAGCCGGCCACTCCTGCCACGACAGTCAGCACCCCGAGGGGGAAGTCCACCGAGATGTGCTTGAGATTGTGCAGCGAGGCATTCTCCACCTTGAAGAAAGACTCGGGCTGCAGCGGAGCCGGATTGAAATCCGATGTCATCTCCAGCATACGGCCGGTGTCGGTGCCGCTTTTCAGCAGCCCTTCCAGCGGGCCCTCGTACATTATCCGGCCGCCTTCCATCCCGGCATCGGGTCCCATGTCCACGATGTGGTCCGCGATACGGATCATCTCCTTGTGGTGCTCGACGAGCAGGACCGTATTGCCGTGGTCGCGGAGCTTGCGGACCGAGTTCTTGAGCAGGGCGATGTCGTGGTTGTGCAGGCCGACGCTGGGCTCGTCGAGGATGTAGAGCAGGTCGGAGAGGGACGAGTTGATGTACTTGGCTATCTTGCATCTCTGGGCCTCGCCGCCGGAGAGCGTACCCACCGAACGCTCTAAGGTCAGGTATCCCAAGCCTATCTCCTCCAGGGCTTCTAACCGACGGAGCACACCCTGCCTTATATCATGGGCCAGCGGACTCTCGAGCATGCCGCCCGGCTGAGGCTCAGCCAGCCACTGACGCAATTCCGACACCGACATGGCCGTCACCTCCGCGATGTTCTTCCCGTCTATGCGGCAGGTGAGCACCTTGGGGTTGAGCCGGGTACCGCCGCAGTCGGGGCAGATACCGGTGCGGAGCATGGGGTCAAGGACCTTGCGGTGCAGCAGGCCCTCCTCGGAGTTGATGATGCTGCGGTACATGCGGGGTATCAGGCCCTCGTATTTGGCTGTCTTGGGCCAGTTCGACGGAGGGTTCTTGAGGCGGATCTGGGGCGAATAGAGGAAGAGGTCCAGTTCCTCGGGGGTGTAGTCGCGGATCTTCTTGTCGAGGTCGAACAGTCCGCTGTGGGCGTATCGTATCCATCTCCAGCCGCCTTTGTGGAATGCGATGTAGTGAATCGTATCCTCGTCATTGAGGCTCTTGTCGAAGTCCACCAGCTTGTGGATGTCCAGCTCGCGTATCTCTCCTAAGCCGGAGCACCGGGGGCAGCTGCCCTGCGGATGATTGAAGGAAAATGTGTCGGAATATCCTACGAAGGGCTGTCCGACGCGGGAAAAGAGGAGCCGCAGCAGCGGGTGGATGTCCGTGTAGGTCGCTACGGTAGAGCGGGAATTGGAGGCCGGTTTCTTCTGGTCAATGACTATCGCCACGGGCAGGTTCTCCACGCTGCCGACATGCGGGCGGCCGTACTTCGGGAGGTACTGCTGGACAAATGACGGAAAGGTGTCGTTGAGCTCGCGGCGCGACTTGGCCGCCACCGTATCCAGCACCAGCGAGGACTTGCCTGAGCCGGACACTCCGGTGAACACCGTTATCCGATACTTCGGGATGCGCAGCGAGACATGCTGCAAGTTATTCTCGCACGCATCGTTAATCGTTATATATTCTCTGTCTGTCATAATTCGTAAATCTATTCACCTAAACCGCACCGGCACTTACTCCTTCCGCAACGGCAGTGAATCACGGGAAACGCTGCCGTTGTGGATACCGTCGGAAACACACACCCCATCCACAGACGTTCTGGACCTTGTTCCCTTTCTCTCCTCCTTCCGCAACGGCACCGAATCGCAGGAAACACTGCCGTTGTGGTTGCCGCCAAAAGAGCATACCGCCTCCACAAGCATTCTGAACCGCATCACCGGTCTCTCTTCTTGCCGCAACGGCAGTGAATTGCGGAAAATGCTGCCGTTGTGGATGCTCCCGGAAACACACATCCCATCCACAGACGTTCTGGGCCTTGTTCCCTTTCTCTCCTCTTTCCGCAACGGCACCGAATAGCGGGAATCGCTGCCGTTGTGGTGGCACCCGGAAGCGCATACCGCCTCCGGGAGGCAGCACTCCCTGACGGCTCGAGCAATTATTCGCCGGCCAGCACTTTTGCGATTATCTCATCGACGGTGGAGCAGAAACACGGTATGGCCGCATCGGCTGCGGACATGAAGCCACGGGAAGCCATCGTTTCAAAAAGCTCGCGCAAGCAGTCGTAATAACCGTCGGTATTGAGAATGAATACCGGCTTGGCGTGTTCCCGGAGCTGATGGCCGAGCAACCAGCAGAACAGCTCGTGCATGGTGCCGTAGCTGCCGGGCAGGACGATGCAGGCCTGACTGAGCTCCGTCATCTTAGCCACCCGGGACGCTAAGTCCGGAGTCTCTATCATTTCTGCGAGCCCCTGCGCCCGCACCTCTATCCGGCGATCCTGCGATTCCTTCTTGCCCTTGAAATTCTTGGGAAACACTCCGGTCACCCGACCGCCTGCCTGAATCGCAGCCGAGGCCATCGTCCACATCGTACCTACCGATGCCCCGCCGTAGACTATTTCCACACCGGCCTGAGCCAGACGGCGTCCGAGTTCGGCCGCATTGTCCGCATACACCGGCGAATTTCCGGCCGCCGATCCCAGGTACACTACCACTTTCTTTACAACCATAAAGCAAATATCCAATATCTAACTAATTATCTATTACCGCATTAGCATTTCCATCGGTGCTCTATGGCCTCCAAAAACAGACCATAGGGCAACCCACATCCTCACAAACATCTGGCTATCAAACATATACAAAACAACAGCGTGCTTCATACCCACAAACTTGCCTGCATCAAGAGCATTATTCCGAGATGACTCCGCTGCCGAGCATCTCCAGATCTTCGGGAGCGTACCACACTGCGAACTGCCCGGGAGTGATGCCTCTCTGCGGCTGGTCGAAGACGATGTACATCCCGTCGTCGAGGCAGTACAGAACGGCCCGTTGAAGAGGCTGGCGGTAACGGATACGGACTAAGTAGCGGCGGACATCCCCGGAAGCCATCCGGAGGTCCGGACGGATCCAATGAACTTCGTCGGCATTGATTTTAAGTGCCTTCCGCATAAGACCGGGATGCTCATGTCCCTCTCCTACATAGATGGTATTGGTGGCGATGGATGTGTCTAGGATAAATATCGGCTCACGGTGTCCTCCGATGTTCAGGCCCTTGCGCTGACCGATGGTGTAATACTGCGCCCCGATGTGGGTGCCGATCTTCTTGCCGTCGCTCTCCCGGTAGTGGTAGGCGCGGGCCAAGGCCCTAAGCTCGGCCGGAGTGAACGTATCGACAGCAGCCGCAAAAGCGGAGTCTGAATCACCTGAGGCATCAGAATCACAGGACAGCCCTGAAACTGCCGCCGTTGGAGCCGCAGACATCCCGTATCCCGGATACTCAGCCCTGATATTGTCATAGAAATCCCGGAAAATCTCAATCACATTGCCCTCCCTTGACGCGAGCTTCTGCTGCAGGAACACCGGCAGATCGACCTTCCCCACGAAGCAGATGCCCTGCGAGTCCTTTTTCTCCGCGCTGGGCAGACCGGCCTCGCGGGCCAGACGGCGGACCTCAGGTTTGACGATATCCCCTATCGGGAAGAGGGCGGCGGAGAGCTGTTCCTGGGACAACTGGCAGAGGAAGTAGCTCTGGTCCTTGTTGCCGTCGGCTCCGGCCAGGATGCGGTAGACAGGCTGTCCATCCGGGCCGGCCGTCACATCCTTGCGGCAGTAGTGCCCGGTGGCCACATAGTCGGCCCCGAGGTCGCGGGCGGCCTTCAGGAAGGCATCGAACTTGATCTCGCTGTTGCAGAGCACGTCCGGATTGGGGGTGCGGCCCTTGGAATATTCCGAGAACATGTAGTCCACCACCCGGTGCCGGTAGGTGTCCGACAAGTCGATGAACTCGAAGGGTATGCCTATCTTCCGGGCCACCATCTCGGCCACCTTGCGGTCCTCCTCCCACTCGCATTCCCCGTGCAGGGTGCCGGTGACATCGTGCCAGTTCTGCATGAAGAGGGCGAACACGTCGTATCCGGCCCGGGCCAGCAGCAGAGCGGCCACCGAGGAGTCCACTCCGCCGGAGAGGCCCACGGCTATTTTCTTGCCCCTGAGATTATCTTTCAGTTCCATTCCTAAGCGTAGATTTTCAAAAATTCTATGCAAATGTAGAAAATTTGGCGAAAATGTATATCTTTGCACTCGGGTAAGTCTTACACGACCAGCTCCCATCCAACCTCCCCAGGGCCGGAAGGCAGCAAGGACACGATGGTCGTAGCGGTGCGATGTAATCAGCTTACCCTTTTTCATTTATAAAAATCATTCTTATGAAAACTCTCTCCACCTTTCCATTTCTGTCCCTTATGACAGCACTGTGCCTGCTCTGCCTGCAGTCCTGCGACCAGACACCCGGAACCGCATCTTTAAGTACATCGGCCACATATCCTCTTACCGGCGGCAGCGAAGCGGCTCTGGAGCTGAAGTCGGACGTAGAATACCTCGTTCCGGCCTCGAACTCCGGAGCAGCCGCAACAGACAGCATCAACCGAACCATAATAAGCTGCGTTTTCGGTGAGGAGTACGCAGATACGGACCTTCCGGACGTCATGAGCACCTGGGCCGCTGATGCCGTCGGGGAGTACAAATCCCTGAATCTTCCCCTGCTGGAAGAGAACCCGGATGCCAGTATCGCCGCACTGAGTTGGGTGAAGCATCTTCAGGGAGAGGTAAACAGCATCCATAAAGGCATACTCTCATACACCGTTACAAAGTACGCCTATCTCGGAGGCGCACACGGGATGACATCCATCACCGCGCTGAACTTCGACCTGGACAACGGCTCGCTGATTACTGAAAAGGGATTCTTCAAGGACGGCTATGAGGAGCGGCTTTCAACCCTGCTCAGCAGTCATCTGCCCGAGGCCCTGCAGGAACCCGGCGACACCGCGATGCTGTTTACTAAAGACATACGTCCCAACGGCAATTTCAGGGTCTCCGAAACTGGCATCACCTACATCTACAACCAGTACGAAATCGGCCCATACGTCCTCGGAGCCGTGGAAGTCACCATACCCTGGAGCGAGCTGAAAGACCTGCTGCGGTAATATTTGCCCATCCGCTTTTTTTTTTCGTACATTGCAGTGTTTTAAACTTACACACTGATATGAGACGACTGACTATCATCCTGGCTGCCGCCGCCATCATCTACTCCTGCACTGACCGGACCACCTCCGACGGCATCCGCGTCATAGACGCCGACCTGACCGGCAAGGAAGTCATCGAGCTTAATCTGGCGGACCTGGAAAAGACTGTCCTGGAATACTCCGAAGAGAGCATGATCGGAGACATCAAGGATCTTGTCTGCACGGACAATGGAGGATACATCATCGCCTCAACCACCGCAAATAGCCACCGTCTGATGCAGTTTGACCGCGACGGCCGCTACATCCGCGACATCGGCCACCAGGGCCGTGGACCGGGTGAGTTTCTGAATATAAGATCCATCTTCATGCTAGGCGACACGCTGAACGTCGGCTCATTCCAAGGCTTCAACCACATCCTGCACCGCTATATCATCACACCGGACGGTTACACCGTCATTCCCAACTCCGAGAGCGGCGACCTCAGACATGGAATCATCTACATGACCGCCACTCCCGACATCCCAGGCAGATACATCGTCAAGTATATCTGGAACGGCACGCCGGGATGGAGTACCCCGCTCTACGGCATATATGACAGGGATTGGAACGTCGTGGACACCTCCGAGGTCAAATATCCAGCGGGAGGCTATTCCACTGCCTTCCCCTTCTCCCACGTGGACGGAAGCATCTATATGGCATTCATCGGCTCGGACACTATCTACAGGACTGACGGAGAACGCATTGTTCCGGCCATCATTTACGACTTAGGCCAGAGCGATCTGCCCGCCGACATCAAGTACAACTTCGCCAACCGCTTTGAGTACAACCGTTCGCATCCCGACGACAGCACGCACCTTTTCCATATGTGCTCGATGATTTCCAAAGACAAAGTCTACGCCGGCATGAGTACGACCAGCACCATGCTGCTAATGGTCAATGACATGCGCAGCGGCAAATCCACATTCTACCGGATAATGGGAGAAAACGGAGAAATCGCAGATCTGCTCTATATGTTCTGTACTCCGGAAGGTAAGCCCTGCGGCATCTTCATGCCTTCCGATGTAAGTGAGCTGAATCCCGCTGTCTACGACCTTTCCTCCCTATAGTCCGTTGAAAATAAACGGCAGAATATCCTCTACACAGGAAAATACGACAATACGGCTGAGGCCTCCCACGATGACACGGACGGGGGCCTCTGCTCTTTTCTGGGACTCGGCGAGGACCTGACGGCAGGCTCCGCAGGGCCAGGCCGGCTCTTCCACCATCCGGCCACCGCGGCAGGCTGTTATGGCGATGGCCCTTACGGACAAACGGGGATACTGCGCATGGGCCGCGAAGAGGGCGGTCCGCTCAGCGCAGAGGCCCGAGGGAAAAGCCGCATTCTCCTGATTGGCCCCGGTGACCACCGTACCGTCCGAAAGGAGCACCGCCGCTCCCACATTGTACTTGGAATAAGGGGCATACGAGCCTTCCGTCGCCTTGACCGCCCTTTCCAGCAGCGAGCGGTCCGCCTCCTCCATCTCCGCCATCGAGGCATATTCCTGATAATCTATCGTGAGTCTTTTCTGTGCCATGGCATTTATCTTTTATTGCTTTGACGAGACAAATTTAACAATTCCGCCGGGAATTTTCTAACTTTGACTTCGTCATTTGTACTGTTGCACCTCGGTAAAGCAAATAATTCTCCGCAAAGACACCCCTGACACAGTCCATACGAAATCCATCTTTGAGAGCGATTAAGTCGTGCTTAATCAGTTAGTTGTATTTGATATGATATGCGCGCACATTCCGTAAATACACCGATGTAAGGAGTCGTTGGTGACAAGGGCAGCGTGGAGGCAGGCGTTCCAATGCCTGCCGGAGACCTGTCCTCAGTCGTTTTTTAGAACATCTTGATAATTAGGCAAATATAAAACAGTGCGGAGGATAGGGGTACTCAAAAACCGCCAAAATGTCCGGAATCCGCCACCCCTATCCTTGAGCCCACTCACATATATGCTTAAGTACTAGCAAGTTGTTATCACGTAACGCAGGACAGGTGTCACGGATATGGCAATGGACTTGAATGAAAGTCGGGAACAACTTGACGACAGTTGATCAAGTTAATTTGCTATGCGCTCGGCTTCTGCGTACATTTGTACTATGGATTGGGATTTTATCATACACTGCATACTGGCCGTGGGGCTGTCGGCGGCTCTGATTGCGCTGCTGGACAGCCGCATCAAACTTAGAAAGGAGCGGCGGAAGACTTCGATGTTCTACGGCATCTCCAAGGACCTGGAGGGGGACACATGGAAGCAGAAGGACGTTATCGAGGAGCAGAACGGTATGATATTGGAGCAGAACAGTACGATTCAGGAACAAAGCAGCACCATACGGGAGCAAATGCACGAGATTGAGAGCCTAGGGGCGGAACTGAAGGAGAGCAGGGCGGCACTACGCAATCCGGTCGAGTCCATCTCCAATGAATAGAATTTTTTCGTACTTTTGTCCGTTAAGGCTCACAGCTGAACTGACGACATGATACAGACACTGAATTTCAACGCAATCCGAACGACAATCAAGGGAGCGGCTGCAGCCGTGATCTTTCTGCTGACAGTCATGCCCGGCTACGGACAGCAGAGAATGACCCGTCAGGAATACATAGACAGATACAAGGAGACAGCCATGGAAGCGATGAGGACCCACGGCATACCGGCCAGCATCACCCTGGCCCAGGGCTGCCTGGAGTCGGCCAACGGCAACTCCGACCTGGCCGTCAGGGCCAACAACCACTTCGGCATCAAGTGCCACAACGACTGGAAGGGCCCGACCTACTACAAGAAAGGCGACGACCCGGGGAAATCCTGCTACCGCAAGTACCGCAGCGCCTCCGAGTCATTCAAGGACCACTCGGACTTCCTGCGCTACGGCCAGCGATACGCATTTCTCTTCGACCTGCAGATCACTGACTACAAGGGCTGGAGCCACGGCCTCAAGAAAGCCGGCTACGCCACCGACCCCAAGTATGCCCAGAAGCTGATTAAGATTATCGAGGACTACCAGCTCTACCGCTTCGACCGGGAGATATACGCCAAGGCCGAGAAGAAACCCGACCTGCTGCCTCCCAGCCCCAGCCAGCTGCAGCAGGTCATGGAGCTCAATCCCGCCAAGAACTCACTGCTGTACAAGTACTCCCGCAACCGCACCATCTACGTGCGCAACGGTGTACCCTTCATCCTCGCCGGAGACCTGGACACCTACGAGAGCATCGCCGAGGAGTACAACCTCTTCACAGGAGAACTGCTCCGCTTCAACGATCTGAAGAAATCCCGCGACCTCGTACCGGGCACAGTCGTCTACCTCCAGCGCAAGAAGGGCAAGGCTCAGAAACACCTCGAAATACACATCGCTGTGGAAGGCGACACCTACTATGACGTATCCCAGAAATACGGAGTACGCATGAAAAAACTCTTCAAGTACAATGACTACAAAAGCGGAGACATCCTCCACATCGGCGACGAGATCTTCCTCCGCAGGCACAGATAGGACAATATGAACCGCAGGACACTCATCATCGCAGCAGCGGCCGCCGCAGTCATCATTGCGGCCTTCGGCCTCAACTGGTACATCACTTATAAAAAGCCCAACACCGTGCAGGAGGGCGTCATCCTCATCTACCGCGACGCCACCTATCAGGCAGTGGAGGACTCCATAAAAGCCTCAGGTACAATAAAGAATCTCAAGAGTCTGGAACGTGCCGCCCGCAAGCGGGACCTGGCCTCCCACTTCGAGCCTGGCCGCTACGTCATAGAGCCGGGCATGTCGAACCAGTACATCATCCGCATGATAGCCAACGGCTGGCAGACTCCGGCAAAGGTCACCCTCAGGGGCTATATCAAGACCCTCGACCGGCTGGCAGCATTCCTCGGCCGCAACTTCGAGGCCGACTCCGCCGCATTCGCCACCGCCCTGAAAGACACTGCCATGATTGACTCCCTGGGATTCAGACCCGAGACCTTCATCGGCATGTTCATCCCCAACACCTACGAATTCTACTGGACCTCCAGCCCCGAGTCCGTCATCAAGCGGTTCAAGAAGGAGTACGATACCTTCTGGAACGGCAGGCGCGACCGCCTGGCCAAAGAGATCGGCCTGGACCGCAACGAGGTGATGACCCTCGCCTCCATAGTCATAGGCGAGACCAACAACGCCGGAGAGATGCCCAAGATAGCCGGCGTGTACATGAACCGCCTCCACCGCGGCATGAGGCTCCAGGCCTGCCCCACCGTCATCTACGCCCATCTGGACACTGAGCCGGGACTGCGCCGTCTCCTGCACCGCCACCTGCAGATCGACTCCCCCTACAACACCTACAGAATAAAAGGGCTGCCACCGGGACCGATTGCGATACCCACAGTGACAGCCATAGACGCGGTGCTGAATTACGAGAAATCCAACTACCTGTATTTCTGTGCAAAGCCCGAGTTCGACGGGACCCACAACTTCGCTTCCACCTACAGTCAGCACAAGGCCAACTCCAGGGCCTACAACAAGGCGTTCCGCGAGAGAGAAGCCTCCCGCAAAGCCTCCAACGCAGCCTGAAACTCCGGACTCCGCGAGTTCATCACCCGGTAGAAGCAGTCCCGCGAGACGATAGAGCTGGCAGCCAGCGCCTTCATATACAGGCACAGGTCCTCCCGGGAGCGTTCCAGCTCATCCTCCTTCAGTTCTATTCCCCTCTCCGAAGCCAGGGCCACAAGCCCGTCCACCATCTCGTCCGTAATCTTGAAACTGCGGTCGAACTTCTCGAAAGTGCGGTACCTGGAAGTCCACGCGCTGCGGTTGCGGTCGCACAGCCCGTTCATATACTCTATGACCAGCCCCTGCCTGAGCAGAGCCGCATAATAAGCCGAATACGAAGCGGTGTCCTGAGGCACGAAGACATCCGGCATGATGCCGCCGCCTCCGTAGACCGTCCGGCCCAGCCGCAGGGTCTTGAACTTCAGCGAATCCGGGAACTGGATGCTGTCCCGGCTGAAAGACTCCCCGCGCAGATACCTCTCGTAGAAGTCCTTGTAATACTGGTCAGCATGCCCGGCCTCATAGTGCGACTGAATCACCCTGCCCGAAGGCGTATGATACCTGGCGATGGTAAGCCTCAGCTCCGAGCCGTCCTCCAGCGGAATGGCCTGCTGGACCAGCCCCTTGCCGAAGGAGCGTCGCCCGACTATCACACCCCTGTCCTGGTCCTGAATAGCGCCGGCCACGATCTCGCTGGCCGAAGCCGAGTTCTCGTCTATCATCACCACCAGCGGCCCTTGACGGTACAGCCCGTTGCCGCGGGCCGACTCCTGCATCCTGGGCAGGGCCCGTCCCTCGGTATAGACTATCAGGTCCCCGGCCTCCAGGAACTCGTTCGCGATGTCGATGGCTGTAGGCAGGTATCCCCCGGAATTGCTCCTGAGGTCCAGTATCACTCCGCGGATTACCCCGTCGAACGACCTGATCGCCTCCACTATCTCGTCCCGCGACTTAGCCGCGAAACGGCTGAGCTTGAGGTAAAGCACGTCGTCCTCCACCTTATAGGCCGCATCCAGACTGTTGATCGGAATCTTGTCCCTCACGACCGTGAAATCGAGAAGTTCAGCCACGCCCTTGCGGAGCACGCCCAGCTCGACCTTCGTGCCCTTCTTGCCGCGCAGATAGCCGTAGACATCCTCATTGCTCAGTCCGATACCCGCGATAAAGGAGGTATCCACCCGGAGAATCTTGTCCCCGGCCAGCAGCCCGACCCTCTCGGACGGCCCCCCGGCCACAGTCGCCTGGACGGTCAGGGTATCCCGGATGATCGCGAATTCGATACCGATGCCCTCGAACTCCCCCTGAAGCGGCTCGTTCATAGCCTTGACATCCTCCGCCGAGATATAGGAAGAATGCGGGTCGAGTTCCCCGACTGCCGCCACGATGGCCTTCTCGACGAGCGCGTTGAGATCCACATCCTCCAGGTACAGCCGGTCGATGTAGAATAGTGTCTGATTGAACTTTCCGGCAGCCCGATTCATCTCGCTCTTCTGCTGGGCCGCGCCCGTGACGGCGGAAGCCAGCAGGAGGACCGCGCAAAGGAGCGCCGCCTTGATCTTATTCTGTCTCATTATTCTGTCTTTTTTACAGGTACTTCAAATTCACGGCCCTCCCAGCCCATCTCCGTCTCCGGGAATACCTCCCGGGCCTGAGCCAGCAGTACAGAAGGGTCCTTATATCTGGATGAGAAATGTCCTATCACCAGTTTCCCGGCACCGGAGCGCAGGGCCGTCTCCCCCGCCTGGCGGGCAGTGCAATGGAACATCTCCGCCGCCTTCTCCGCACAGTCGTCCCCGAAGGTGGCCTCATGGTAGAGCAGGTCCACCCCCCGGACCATGCCGGGAAGGGCTCCGAAAGCGGCGGTATCACTTATGTAGGCAAATGACCGCGGCTGATACGGCCGGTAGGTCAATTCAGAAGCCCTCAGCACACTCCCGTCCTCCCTCTGCACGTCCCGTCCTTCCTTCAGGGCCAGTATCTCGCTGACGGACAATGCAAGCGACGCGACAGCCTCCTTCCGGACATTCAGCCCCGGCTCCCGCTCCCGGAAGAGATACCCGTAGTCAGGGACCCGGTGCAGCAGGGGCAGGGCCGTCACGCTCATGACGGAGTCCTCCAGAATCACCTCCGGCACGGAGGCCGTCAGCGGATGGAATACGACGGGATAGGTCTCCCGCTCCAGGAACTGCACCTTGAAAAAGTCCAGTATCCTGGAAAATCCCTCCGGGGCATAGATATGCAGGGGCTCCGTCCTTCCGGACATGGACAGGGTGGACATCAGTCCGAATATCCCCAGAACGTGGTCGCCATGCAGGTGGGAGAGGAAGATCCGCTCCGTCTTCATCAGCGATATCCCGTGCCGCTTCATCAGCATCTGGCAGCCTTCGCCGCAGTCGATAAGCAGCAAGCGCCCACATATATTCAATATGTGAGCGCTGGGGTATCTGTCCGTTGTCGGGGAGGCTGAGGAGACTCCCAGTGTCGTCAACGAAAACTTCATGGAAGAGTTACTCTACTTGGCCTCCTGCTCCATCTTGCTCTTGAGGTCGGCAAGCTGGGCGATGTCTCCGAGAGTGGTCTTCTCCAGGTTGGTCTTGATCTTCTTCATGGCACTCTGGGTGCTCTCGCTCTCGCGGCGGCTCTCCTCTTTCTTAGGCTCCTCCCAGGTCTTGGTGTGCGAGAGAATGATCTTCTTGTTGGACTTGTTGAACTCGACCACCTTGAAGGGCAGCTTCTCGCCTACGTTGGCTGTAGTACCGTCCTGCTTCTGGAGGTTCTTGATGGAGCATGTGCCCTCAACACCCTCGCCGAGAGAGATGACAGCTCCCTTGTCAGCGAAGCTGGCCACTGTTCCCTCGTGGATGGAACCGAGAGGATACTGGGTCTCGAACACGTCCCAGGGATTCTCCTCGAGCTGCTTGTGGCCGAGGCTCAGACGGCGGTTCTCCTTGTCGACTTCGAGAACCACTACCTCGAGCTTGTCGCCGATGGAGGTGAACTCAGAGGGATGCTTGATCTTCTTGGTCCAGGACAGGTCGCTGATGTGTACCAGTCCGTCCACACCTTCCTCAAGCTCTACGAACACACCGAAGTTGGTGAAGTTGCGCACTGTGGCGATATGGCGGGAGTTTACGGGATATTTCTCAGTGATGGTAGCCCAAGGGTCTTCCTTAAGCTGCTTGATGCCGAGGGACATCTTCCTCTCCTCGCGGTCGAGGGTCAGGATGACTGCCTCTACCTCGTCGCCTACCTTCAGGAAGTCCTGGGCGCTGCGCAGGTGGAGGGACCATGACATCTCGGATACGTGGATCAGGCCCTCGACGCCGGGCTGAATCTCCACGAACGCACCATAGTCAGCGATAACGACCACCTTGCCCTTAACGACGTCGCCCACTTTGAGGTTGGGATCGAGAGCATCCCAGGGATGAGGCTGGAGCTGCTTCAGACCGAGAGCGATACGCTTCTTGGTATCATCGAAGTCGAGGATAACCACGTTGATCTTCTGGTCAAGCTGCACGACCTCCTCGGGATGGTTG
>CASFSL010000043.1 GCA_949297365.1 uncultured Bacteroidales bacterium
CAGATACTGTTGAACTCAAAACATTGTTCTGTAAACCTAACTGCAATATTGTCAATGAACTGAATGATTCAAGTGAACCTACATTGTTTTAATTGTTAAACTTTTTAACTATCCTCCACAATTTTTAGTGGACACAAGTGACTGCATTTTTAAAAACTTATTTTTCCGCACAGTCAGAAATACGCAGTCGCACCGGCAATATCCTAATCAGCAAACAGATATAAGTTTTTATAAAAAGTCTTTTTTTTATAATGTCCTAAATATGCGGTTATTGTACGGAAGTGGTTTTTTTGTTCCGTTTCTAGCCCCTACTTTTGCATCCGAAAGCCGTCCCTGGCAGAAGTGACCTTTTTATCAACTTTATAAACAACAAAATGATGAGAAACACTTTTAATTACACTGTCAGGGCATTATCCCTGATCGCACTTGCAGCAGGACTTACAGCCTGCGAGATTCAAGAATGTACAGAATGTCCCGGAACAGCGGGAGAACCTGCGACATTGTCTTTATCTGTCAGCCCCACTGCGACGAAATCCACTCAGACTCCGTCCGATGAGACCGACAAGACCTTGAATACCATTGATGTGCTTATCTTCAACAACTCAGGGAGCGGACAGCTGGACGTGCATAAGCGATTCGAGGAAGGACAGACACAAATGGAGATACAAACTACTACCGGTTCCAAGAAAGTCTGCGTGGTGGCAAATGCCAAATCGCTGCAAATCAGCAGCGTCACCTCTTATTCACAATTCCAGGAGATGGTTGCAGACCTTAATGAGGAATTGTTCGGCAATCTTACCATGTATGGAGAAAAAGATGTGACTATGACGGCACAGACCACCGAGACAATAACAGTGTCAAGATTCATCTCAAGAATCACAGTCACTTCTGTAAAGACTGATTTCGCAGGTACTCCTTATAAGGATATGACACTGAACAACTGCAAATTATATCTCATAAACGTCAATGCAGACAAACTTTTGTACAACGGTGAGCCTACAGAAAGTCCTGTAATCCTGAATGAAGGAGGCCTGGTATCAGAGGATGTGACCGGTGCTGCTCAAACCGGACTGCTGATGGATGAGATTTCGGAAACAATAAGCGATGCCGGCTACAGCACTCCCCACTATCTGTACTGCTACTCAAACGAGACATCAGATATCGCCTCCTGTACAAAACTCGTACTGCAGGCCGACATTGACGGAACCACATATTATTATCCCATCCCAGTCAATCAGGAAGAATATGGATACGTGACAGGAAACGGGCATCATGGTATAAAACGGAACACTGTCTACTCAATGGACATAAGCGTATCCAGACCAGGTTCTACTGACCCGGATACTCCGATAGAGCCCGGCACTCTGGACTTGAGCATCTCAGTGGCCGACTGGACGGAAGTACCTGAGTTCGATAAGGAATTCTAACAACACACCTGAAAATGGGACAGATCAAAACATTGACGGCTCTTGTGCTGACTGTTGTCTTTGTCCAGGCGTGTATCATGGAAGACCGCAGCAACTGCCCGGCATATCTCACTCTTGATTTTTCCGAAACACCCGATAAAGTATCCGAGATACATCTGTTCATTGAAGACAGCAAAGGATACTTGTTCAAGGACACTCTTCCGGCAAACAAATTCGGAATACCGTATGAGATACCCGTCAGGCGCGGAGAGCTCCATATCGCGGCATTCGGCAACAACGACAGAATGATGTATGACTACGGCTACCGTATCCACGAGGGAGAGGATGCCGACAGCCTGTACACCTGTTTCATCAGTATGGCCTGCAACGATGATCTGTCCTTTCAGCACATCATACCCGTTAAGAACTACATAGGCCTCAATATACGGATTATAGGGAACATATCCGACAGTCTTGGCATAACCGTTGAGTCAACTTCTGTCGGATACGGTCTTTCCGGTGAAATCATTGAAGGGATATTCAGACACAGTCCAAATACAACTCATCTCCCCTCCAGTGAAGAGGCCTATTTTGAATTCTTTTCCAGAGTTCTCAGACAAAAGGACGAGAGTCTCTCAGTCACAGTCCGCGGCACATCAGACAAAATACTGGCCCGCGTTCCATTATCCGCATTTTTATATGATGCCGGCATAAATATGAATGACGATGCCCTCAAGGACCTCTATATAACTTTGGACATCGCCCTTTCCAGCATAATCCTCAGTCTGGAAAGCTGGAACAGCACAAACCATACCGAAATACTGTTTTAACATGAGACCATACCTATTCTTAATCACATTACTTTGCATTCTTTCTTCCTGCAGCAAGGAAAAGAACCGGGAGACCGCATCCGGGAACAGCATCATAAAGATAAAGTTACAGGTTTGGGAAAGTGTTGTCACTAAATCCCAGCCGTTTGTGAATGAAGAGATTATAAAGAATCTCAACTTATTCGCTTATGATGCCCGGGGCAGACTGATTGACTTCCTGTACCTGGAAGACCCCGGCACGGAAATCAATATGGAAACCGGCAACAGCGGCATCCATTCAATTTACGCTATTGCCAATAAGGGGAATTTGACCGACCGCAGTCTTATCGTGACCACAGACGGACTGAAATCCATAAGCTGGGAACTGGAATCCCCCGATGACATTGTGGGTTCCGACGGAGAAATACCCATGTCCGGATTTGTCTCCGACATTGATGAAGAGAACACATCCGTCATTATCCCGCTGACACGCATGCTCGCCAAGTTCCGGATAATTGTCGACACCACCGGTCTTGATGAGGATGTAAGCGTATTCGATATCACCGAGGTGAGAATCAGGAATATGAACAGGACAGTCTGTGCTTTCAAGCCATCGGGAGCCGCTTCGACAAGCCAGGTATTCTCCACTGGCGCAAGCGCGAACGGCAAGAATCTGGAAAAGATCTTTACAAGCGGCATTGATTTTTACATCTCCGAGAATTATCATGGTGACCTTATTGCCGAAACCGAAGAGCAGAAGCATATACCACCCGTTCCCTATGATCAATACTGCACTTTCATAGAGGTCCATGTAAAATACCGCAGTTCAGAACATTATAATGACGACCTAGTGTACCGATACTATCTGCACGACGGAGTTAATTATCGTAACTTCGATATCATCCGCAATTATATGTATACCTGCCGCACCATCGTCAAAGGGTCGGGGCTGGAGGAAAATTCATGGAGAGTTGATTTGTCCGGACTGAAGGATTTCGTCACTTCAATCGAGGTAACTCCCGAAGAAGTAGATTTCTATGAGCTGAATGAGACCTGTGGACTTACAGCATCGGTTCTGCCTGTCTCGGCAGAGAACCCCGATATCACATGGATTTCGGATGATGAGGGTGTGGCAACTGTCAGTCAGGACGGTATTGTCAAGGCTGTAGGAGACGGAGTATGCACTATTATGGCATCTGCCGTTGACGGAAGCGGTGTAGAGGGTTCTTGTACCGTGCATGTGTACGCAGACAGTAAAATGTTTGAGATCAGGGATTTTCCTGACACAATTTATCCTTATTACAATTCTCCTTATTATATAAGATACAACGTGTATCCATACAATTTGAAACCGACTTTCAGAATCGAATGTCTTTCAGGAGAAGAACGCGGGGCTATGGTCTCAGACAGGATGATCTATGTTTCGAATCCAGGGAAATTGCAGAAAGAGATAGGACGATACCGTCTCACAGGCGAAGCCGGAGGGATAATCAGGAGTGTGGATTTCAGTGTCAGCGGTGGAGAACTGGTCCTGAACAAGTTATTCAGCAATCTTTATGTAGGGATCCCTTCCAGACTGAGTTTCAACAAACTTGAGCCGGCAGATGTAAAATTGAACTGGAGTACTTCAGACCCGTCAATGCTTGAAATTGACGATGACGGAAACATCACACCTTTAAAAGTAGGCAGATGTACTGTAAGTGTAGAGTCCGCAACAGGCATATCTGACAGGATGACGGTCAACATACTGGAACCATACCTGACATTCAGCAATGTAACCATGTATGAGGGTGCTACCTGGACATTGGTATCCTCCCTCAGACCAGTATCCGCAGACCTTCCGGTAGAATACTTGATTATCAAAGGAGAAGAATATGTATCCATTGAAGGCAACAAGATGTATGGACTGAAACGAACTATGAATCAGGACGATGTGATTATTCAGGCAAGGCTGGTGGATTATCCGCATATCCGTGCCAGCGCAAGAGTCACCGTTATACCTGCCGTCACCGCCAGCCTGAAAGGAGACAATAGAGTCGTGAACACCTATGGCCATACGTCTGACGGCAGTATATGGAGTAACTTCTCAAACACACTTCAGCTTGATGTTTCTCATGCGTCCAATGTATCGATGATATGGGAAGTCTATGATGAAGACGGCCGTCTGTGCGATGATATCTCTGTATACGACTCCGGGCTGATCAACCCGTATTCAAGTACGGCGAATGGGAAATACACAATCATAGGCTGGGATCATCTCCATCGTTTCCGCACCTCAGAGATAGAGATTGAGGTATATCGGCTGCTGGAGTATGAAACCGGTGTCGAGAGATACGGATTGTCATCCAGCGGTGGCCGTTATTATTACACTGTATCCCTGTCTGCGCGATGGAGCAACAACTCATGGAATGTTCTGAACAGTAATGAACGGAATCTGCTGACTCAGCAAAACCTCATTACATACCCATCAACCGCAGCTCTGTATCATCCCATCGGAGCATTTGACAATCCCCAGCCCTACATACAGAATTACCGCACAAATATTACCCAAAGCGGTAACGGATACATTAATGATCTGGGTAGGCTGAGGCCTCTCAGCTACCTCAGGGAGGATTTCAGCAGTTATCCTGATAATCTACCTGGTATAGACGGCAATTATTATAAATTCACTGGAGTCGGAAACAATAACGGCTACTACTACATCAAACAGAGAAACGAGACTCTGTTTGACGGGACTAAAGATTAGTATTTGCTCGGATAGTTCTCTGACGGACCGCCTCGAAAAGCATGAGCGAGGCGGCCACGGAGACATTCAGCGAACCGATATCACCGCGCATGGGTATTCTCGCCATAACGTCACATAATGCCAGTACAGAGTCAGAGATACCCTTGCCTTCGGAGCCCATGACGAAAGCCGTGGGCTTCTTCATATCCACTTCATAGATAAGCCCGTCAGCCTTCTCAGTAGCAGCTACTATCTGGAATCCTCTCTCTTTCAGATAGTAAATCGGGATGCGCAGATTCTTGCACTTGGAGACACCGATGCGCAGCAAGGCACCTGCCGAAGCCTTCACTCCGTCAGCGTTGATGGCGGCTCCTCCTTTCGCAGGCAGGATGATGCCGCCGGCTCCCGCACATTCGGCACTGCGGGCAACGGCTCCGAGGTTGCGCACATCACTCACTCCGTCCAGAAGTACGAAAATGGGTGCGGAGTCTTTCTGAAAGGCCCTATCCACCATTTCCTCCAGCGGCATATAGTCAATCTGCGGCAGATAAGCCACTACTCCCTGGTTCTTGCCTCCGCGGAAGCGGGCCAGCCGCTCGACGGGTACGAATTGGAAGGGGATGTCCCTGTTGTCCAGTTCAGTAAGAAGCTGGCGGAACTGCTGTCCCTCCAGTCCCTGCTTCAGCAGCACTTTTTCTATCTGTCTTCCGGACAGAACGGCCTCCAGGACGGGGTGCATCCCGTAAAGGTGGTATCCGGTATCCTTTTTCTCGGTATTTTCCATATTGTATTGCATTTATTTTCAGTTACTCAGTTCTATCCACTCCTCCATCGTGCGGTCGAGGGTACGTTTCAGTTCCAGATACTCCCTGGTCAGCTTGTCTATGTCGGTATCTGCCGACGGAGCCGCCAGGACCTTCTCCAGTTCCTTCATCTGGGCCTCAAGGTCGGCTATTTTCTTCTCGCAGCTCTCGATGCGCTTCTGCTTGCGACGCTGATCCTTCTGCTCCTGAAAGGAGAGGTTGGAGGCTGTCCGGGGCTTGGGAGTCTGGGCTGACTGAGAAGATGATGCCTGAAAGACTGACGGTTGTCCGGTTGCCGAAGGTTTCTCTGACTTCTGAGTTCCGGACTCCGATGAACGGTCAGAACGTTCCAGGTCCTGCAGGGTCTCTATCCTGCGCTTCTCGATGAAGTCCTGCACTCCTCCCAGATACTCCTTGACCCGGCCGTCGCGGAACTCGTAGACCTTGTCCACCAGCCCGTCGAGAAAGTCCCTGTCGTGTGATACTATGATAAGAGTTCCATCGTAGCGCTGGAGAGCCTGCTTGAGCACGTCCTTGGAGCGGATATCCATGTGGTTGGTGGGCTCGTCGAGGGCCAGCAGGTTGTAGGGATGCAGTATCAGCTTGGCCATGGCCAGACGGGAACGCTCGCCTCCGCTGAGTACGGCCACTTTCTTGTCCACATCATTGCCCCTGAACAGGAACGCACCAAGTATATCCCGCAGTTTAGTACGGATATCTCCTACCGCCACCTTATCCAACGTATCGTACACAGTGTCATTGCGGTCCAGTACATCCTCCTGGTTCTGGGCGTAGTAACCCAATGCGACATTGTATCCGAGGGAGGCCGAGCCGGAGATAGGCCGCAGCTCACCGGTGATGTATTTCATCATGGTACTCTTTCCCTCGCCGTTACGCCCGACAAATGCCACCTTCTCCCCTCTTTCCACGGTCAGGTCTATGTCGGTGAACACCACCTTAGGACTGCCCGAGCCGTCACGGGGCGGATAGCCTCCGGTAAGGGCCTTAGCCTGGAAGACAATCTGGCCGGAGCGTGGGGCAGGCGGGAACTTGACGCTAAGAGCCGAGTTGTCCTCCTCGTCTATCTCTATGCGCTCTATCTTCTCCAGTTGCTTGATGCGGGACTGCACCTGATTGCTCTTGGTGGGCTTGTAGCGGAAACGCTCGATGAACTCCTCGGTCTTCTCGATCATCCGCTGCTGGTTCTCGTAAGCGGCTCTCTGCTGCTCCATCCGCTCGCGGCGCAGCTCAACATACTTGGAATACGGCACCTTGTAGTCGTAGATGTGACCGAGGACTATCTCCACCGTCCTGGTGGTCACCCGGTCCAGAAAGCGGCGGTCGTGGGAAATGAGCACCACTGAGCCACGATAACCATACAGATAATCCTCCAGCCACTGTATGGATTCTATATCCAGATGGTTGGTAGGCTCGTCCAGCAGAAGCACATCGGGCTTGGTCAGCAGAACCTTGGCCAGTTCCACGCGCATGTTCCAGCCCTGCGAGAATGTGCTGCGCTGCCGTCCCAGCTCGCTCTTCTTGAAACCCAGGCCTACCAGGGTCTTCTCGGCCAGCACGGCGGGAGACTCGGACTGGGCCATGGCCAGTTTATCGTTGAGTTCATTGAGTTCCTCTATCAGCCTATGGTAGGCAGCAGATTCGTAATCCGTCCTCTCGCCAAGCTCACGGCTGATCTCCTCCACCCTCTCACCCATGGTGAAATGGTCGGCGAAGACGGACATGGCGGCTTCAATGACCGTCGTATCCTTCGAATAGCTCATAATCTGGGGCAGATAACCCACGGTCTGCTCCTTCGGTTTCATTATAGAGCCTGATGTCGGATGCTCCACACCGGCTATGAGCTTGAGTATCGTACTCTTGCCCGCACCGTTCTTACCCACAAGGGCTATATGCTCCCCGTCACTGACGTGGAAGCTGATGTCGTCCAGGAGGGTAAAGCCTCCGAAAGCTACTGTTATATTATTTATCGATATCATTATCAGTCTGTCTATCTACAATATTAACTTCTGCATTCACTTTTTTATCCCTGCAAAGCATTATGGACACCTCGTAGAGCAGATACAAAGGCAGTGCCACGACTATCATCGTGAAGGCGTCGCCCGATGGGGTGATGACGGCCGATATGGCCAGAGCAGCTACGATCGCGTACTTGCGGAAACTCCTCAGCATCCTCCGGTTGATAATCCCTATCCGGGATAGCAGCAGGGCCAGGGCCGGCAGCTCGAAGACCACGCCCATAATCAGGTTGAGCTTAAGGAACATCCCGATGTACGAGAGCAGCGATATCTGGTTGGCCACCGACTCGCTCACCTGATAGGTTCCCAGAAAGCGCAGGGTCAGCGGGAAGACCACCACGTAGCCCACCCCCACGCCGATGTAGAACAGCAGGGATGAGAGCCCGAAAGCCGTCTGAGCCGCCCGCTTCTCCCGGTCATACAGGGCCGGTCTGACAAAGAGCCACACCTGATAGATCAGAAACGGCATGGCCACGATGACCGCCAGCCAGAAGGAGATGCGCACGTGGGTGAAGAACTGGGCGGCCAGGTCGATATTGACCAGTTCCACCCGGAAAGGCTCCAGAGCCCCGATCCCGAGCAGCCCCAGCAGCCTGTCCATCCACCGATAGACGAAGAAACCGTCCGTCAGCGGAGCCAGCACCACCCCGTCAAACACCGTCTCCTTGCACAGGAAGAACATGACCATCAGGACAATAATCACAGCAAAACTGCGGAAGATCACCTTTCGCAGCTCGTCCAGATGTTCCCAGAAGGTCATTTCTCCCGCCACGGCACCCCTCTCCTACTTCTTCTCGGCGGAGCTGTCCTTTGCGGAATCTGCGGAACTTGCAGTAGACGTTCCCTTCTTGGCAGATGAATCCGTATTCAGGTCATCCTCAATGCCGTTGACCCCCTCCTTGAAGCTCTTGACCCCTTTGCCGAAGCTCTTCATCAACTCAGGAATCTTCTTCGCCCCGAACAGCAGCAGGACGATGAGCAGCAGCACCAGTATCTCGGTCAGTCCGACGGATCCTAAAAACAAAAGTGTAAGCATACGGTTCTTTTCTTTATAAATCGATGCAAATCTATTAAAAATAGATATTTCCTACTTATTTTTTATAAAATGATTATATCCAACATCTTTTCCTGATGCCTCAGTATATCTTCCGCATTCCATTATTCATTCCCTCCGCCAGCCGTCGCAATATACTTCTGATCCGGGTCGTTTGACTTTGGTTTTGTCGGACGCAAAAGCCCCGCCAGAATGAGCCTGGTAATGTATCTTTCCCTCGAACGGCTTTGATTCACAATCCCAAGATGGTTAAATATCTCGCTACTGGTCCGTGCATATACAGCACAATAATCTAAAACCTTCTTTTGTTTTCTATCCAGTTTTATAGTCGGAGTTGGTGCATTTTCAATGGAACTTGGTGCATTTTCTATGGAACTTAGTGCATTTTCTATGGAACTTGGTGCATTTTCTCTCCAAAGAATCACACGAAAATTACTATCTTGAATAAACTCAGGGGCTTTCAATCCCATAGCCTTACACTCATCCACCATATCGCTAGTACCGGTGCCGAGACGTTCTATATAGCCTGCAAGATACAATGGATTGGCCAACACTGGATTAGCAGGAATTGATGTATGAGGCAATGACAGCTGAGCTGCTGTAATCCCAAATGGCAGGCGTCCTGGATTCCACACCTCCAATCTGTTAGGGAAAAGCATTACCTGTACACTTCCATTGCTCGTATAGTCCCGGTGACATATTGCATTCACAATGCTTTCAATCACAGATTTGACAGGCAGTTCAAAATTTATATCCACTTCGGCACTCTTATCCCTTTCTCCCACACGGGCATCTATGTGTGACATAACAAATGAGACTGCATTATCAATCATTTCGAACAATGAACCGTGGAATACCTGATAGGAGGCCAATGGTTTGCTTATTGTATTGGTATAGAACTGAACGCATTTTACTTCTGATGCCGGGAAGTATTTTTGAGGTTCTTTTCCAAACAGTAATAAAGCCGCATTGGTTATCCGGCCTCTGTCTATCAAATTCAGACTTCTCAACACACGTTCTACACCAGCATCATTTAACAGAGGAAAAGCTCGTTTCTTTCTGGCGCGTTCCACAAAGATACCCACTTTATCCTCGTCAATATCAGCAAAAGAGGCAGTAGGATGGAGTGTAGCATCAAAAGGTAATAGCCGCAGATATTCTTTCTCTTCCAGATAACGCACCAATGAAGCATAAACGGCTGAGCGCAATTCCTCATAATCTCCAAACGACTTGTGGACTACACACTGTTCCGCTTTTTTGATAAAGCCGACTTCTTTGGCATTACGTTGATTCTTATCCATCCGCTTGATAAAAATCAAACGGTCTTTATATAGCTCGGTCGCCAAATCAAACTCCCGCTCGGTAGGTGAAATCCCTTCAGCATCTTCATAGCCATAATCAGCACCCATCAGAGCGATATAAACATCTGACTGCTTGACTTCTTCAAGATATACTTGAGAAGCAGACCGAGACTTGGCCGGCATTTCCTCAGATATAAAAACTTCAAAGAATCTGCCGAGCAGAGCATCTGTCCGTATATACTCTGCCAAAGCCTTGCGTTCCACAGCAAATTCCCGCTGCACACTGCTTACAAATATTCTGATCGGCCCCATACCACTATTCCTTTATCTATCAAAATTTCCCAACCCCACATATTCACAGACAGCTATTTTCTCTAATGCTGCTCCGCATCGGCCTTGCGGAATACTTCCAGCAGGGCGGCAGGGATGCGTGTCGGCCGGCGGTTGTCGCTGTGGATGAACCCGAGCACCACCGAGCCGTCACAGACCAGCTCGCCCCTCTGATTGTAGATGTCCGTCAGCACCTCTATCCGCGCCATCGGCTCCTTCTCCACCCGGGAGACCACCCGAAGCACGTCACCCATCCGGGCCGGCGTGTGGTACTTAGCATTGACCGACACCACCGGCATCATGATTCCGTGCTTCTCCAGTTCCATGATCGGCAGCCCGACATCTATAAGGAACTGATGCCGACCGCACTCGAAGTAGCGGATGTAGTTCGAGTGATGGACTATCCCCATCTGGTCGGTCTCGTAGTAACGGACCTCTATCTGTGTCTCCGACTGGATGAACATAACTTTATCCGACTAAAATATTCAACCTCTGAGCGCCTCGAGGGTCTTGCGCAGTCCCTCTATCTTGGCGGTCGCATCCAAAAGTTTCTTCTTCTCGTTCTGCACCACAGCCTCGGGAGCATTCTGCATGAACTTCTCATTGGACAGCTTGGCATTCACTCCCTTGAGGAATTTCTCCAGACGCTCGATCTCTGCCTCGGCCTTGGCTATCTCCTCCTGCACGTCGGTCTTGCCGGCCAGCGGGACGAACATCTCTACCGTACCCACGAGGAAGGAAGCGCCTGCCTCCCTCTCGCCGAAGTCCTCGACGTAGGAAATCTCCCCGACATTGCCCATACGGCGGACTATGCCGGTCATCTCCTCGGGGAATGCGCCCTTTATGCGCAGGTCAAGAGCCTCTTTCGGGGACAATCCCTTCTTCTGGCGGATATTCCTCAGAGCCGCCACAGCCTCCGTAGCAAGGTCAAATGCGGCAATGAAGGCCTCGTCGTACTCGCCGCCCTCGGGCTGACGCTCCAGCATGATGGTAGCCCCATCGGGACGCTCGGCCAGGTTGTGCCAGAGTTCCTCGGTGATGAAGGGCATCACGGGATGCAGGAGTTTCAGCAGGGAATCGAAGAATCCGATGGTGGCGTCGTAGGTCACTCCGTCTATCGGGGCACCGTAGGCGGGCTTCACTATCTCGAGATACCAGGCGCAGAAGTCATCCCAGAACAGCTTGTACAGGCACATCAGGGCATCCGATATCCTGAACTTGGAGAAATGGTCGTCAACCACAGCTATCTCCCTATTCAGTTTCTGTGTGAACCACTTCACGGCCAGGGCGGCATGGTCCGGAGCCTCCATGGAACGGTCCACGCTCCAGCCCTTGACCAGACGGTAGGCGTTCCATATCTTGTTGCAGAAGTTGCGGCCCTGCTCCACCTGAGACTCGTCGAAGAGGATGTCGTTGCCGGCGGCAGTGCAGAGCAGCATGCCGATACGGACTCCGTCGGCCCCGTAGTCATCGATGAGTTTCAGAGGGTCTGGCGAGTTGCCGAGGGTCTTGGACATCTTGCGGCCCAGTTTGTCGCGGACAATGCCAGTGAAATACACGTTGCGGAAAGGCACCTTGCCCATGAACTCATTGCCGGCCATGACCATCCTGGCCACCCAGAAGAAGATGATGTCCGGGCCGGTCACCAGGTCGTTGGTCGGATAGTAGTAGGCCAGGTCGGTGTTCGGGGCCTTGTCCGGGAAACCGGGCTTGTCGGGGTCGAATACAGAGATGGGCCAGAGCCACGAGGAGAACCAGGTGTCCAGCACGTCCTCGTCGCGCCTGAGATCGGCGGCTGTAACCGAGGGGTCGAGCTGCTGAGCGGCCTTCAGGGCCTCCTCGGGAGTGGCCTCGACCACGTAGCGGCCGTCGGGCAGGTAGTATGCGGGAATCTGCTGTCCCCACCACAGCTGACGGGAAATGCACCAGTCGCGGGTGTTCTCCATCCAGTGACGGTAGGTATTGCGGTATTTATCTGGAATGAGTTTAATCTCACCATTCTCCACCCGGGCCAGGGCAGCTTTGGAAAGTTCCTCCATCCTGATGAACCACTGCATCGACAGTTTGGGTTCGATGACTGCATCGGTCCTCTCGGAATGTCCCACGGGTGAGATGTAATCCTCTTCCTTCTCAAGCTGTCCGGCCTCGGCGAGCATCTTGACTATCTTCTTGCGGGCCACAAAGCGGTCCTCTCCGACGAGGATCACGGCCTTCTCGTTGAGCCTTCCGTGGTCGTCGATGATGTCGAGCACCGGGAGGTTGTGACGCAGGCCTATCTCGTAGTCGTTCACGTCGTGGGCCGGGGTCACTTTCAGACAGCCGGTACCGAAGTCCATGGTCACATAGGAGTCCTCGATGATGGGTATCTCGCGGTTGATCAAAGGGATGAGTATCTTCTTGCCGCGCAGGTGGTGATATCTCGGATCCTCCGGGTTGATGCAGACAGCGGCATCGGCCATGATGGTCTCGGGACGGGTCGTGGCTATGACTATGTAGTCGTCAGTGGGATTGCCGGCCCCGTCGGACACCTTGTAGCGCAGGTAGTAGAGCTTGGACTTGGTCTCCTTGTGGATCACCTCGTCGTCGCTCACAGCGGTCAGGGCCTGGGGGTCCCAGTTGACCATCCTCACGCCGCGGTAGATATATCCTTTCTTGTAGAAATAAACGAATGTGTTGATGACAGCCTCACTGAGAGCCGGATCCATCGTAAAGCGGGTACGGTCCCAGTCGCAGGAGGCCCCGAGCTTCTTGAGCTGCTCGAGGATGATGCCGCCGTGCTTCTCCTTCCATTCCCAGGCGTGTTTCATGAACTCCTCCCGGGTCAGGGACGACTTGTCGATGCCCTGCTCCTTGAGCTTGGCAACCACCTTTGCCTCGGTGGCTATCGATGCGTGGTCGGTACCGGGCACCCAGCAGGCGTTCTTGCCCTGCATACGGGCGCGGCGCACCAGCACGTCCTGTATAGTATTGTTAAGCATGTGACCCATGTGCAGCACACCCGTCACATTTGGGGGCGGAATAACGACCGTATACGGTTCGCGGCTGTCGGGTTCCGAATGGAAAAACTTGTTCTTCAACCAGTAAGAGTACCACTTCTCCTCCACCTCGGAGGGACTGTATTTTGCTGACAATTCCATAATCCTTCAATTTAACTCGCAAATATAATTCATTTTATGTAGATTTGCAGGCAGAATATTTTAAAAATTAAATCAAGAATTATGGACAATCAACCGCAGAAAAAAGAAATAAGCATCGAGCTTACACGGGATGCCGCAACAGGACATTATTCGAACCTCGCCCTTATCACACACTCCAACAGCGAGTTCTTCATCGACTTCGCCAGTGTGACTCCGGGCTATCCCAAAGCACAGGTAGTCAGCCGTGTCATCATGACACCGGAGCACATCAAGAGGCTCTACCTGGCCCTCAGGGACAACATCAGCAAATACGAGGCTCAGAACGGAGAGATCAAGCTTACCGGCAACACTCCCAAGAACACCATACCTTTCGGTTTCGGCAACACTCCGGAGGCGTAGCCGATGAGACCTGACATAGCTTTTGCGGGAGCCGGAAACGTAGCGTTCCGGTTCTCCCTTGCCCTGCAGGAAAAAGGCTACGATATATCTTTTGTCTACAGCCGGACCGAACGCAGCCGCGATAAACTGGTGCGTGCTCTCCGTGCCAACGGCTCCGACACCCAGGCTGCGGCAGACTACAGAGATCTGGCATCGGCTGACTTGATTTTTATCGCAGTATCGGACGACGCGATAGAGACAGTCGTCCGCGAAATGGCCGGGCAACTGGCAGGTATGGAAAAACTGCCGGCAGTAGTCCACACCTCCGGTGCCACAGATATCTCCATACTCAAGCCGCTGGAGGACATAGGCTGCCGCTGCGGCGTGGTCTATCCGCTGATGACTCTCAACCGCAACAAGAACGTGGAGTTCAAGGACGTCCCCCTGCTGCTGGAGTCCACCTCACAGGAACTCAGGCCGGTACTGGACTCCATCGCGTCAGACCTGGGCGGCGAGCATTATTTCTACTCGTCGGCAGACAGGCTCAAGATGCATGTGGCCGCCGTATTCACCACCAATTTCGTCAACTACCTTCTAGGGCTGGCATTCCCGATAGTCCAGCATGACCATCCACTGCTTATACCATCCACGATAGAGGCCGTGCGCAACGCATTCCTGCACACCCCCGCCTCCACTCTTACCGGACCGGCCAGGAGAGGCGACATGGAGACCATCCGCAAGCATCTGGAAGTCCTGGAGAGCATGGGTCTAAAGGAGCAGGAGGAGATATACCGCCTTTTCACTGACAGGATTCTGGAAAAATACCACCACAAATAACAGCACAATCAAAATGCCCAACTACAACTATAAAGTCCGGCTCCACGGCATCCGTGCCTTCGCCTTCGATGTGGACGGAGTCATGACGGACGGTTCCATAATAGCAGCCCCGGACGGAGAGCTGATCCGCATATTCAACGCCAAGGACGGCTTCGCATTCAGAATGTGCCGCATGAAAGGCTATCCGGTGGCCATCATCACGGGAGGCACATCCGAAGGCATCGTCAGCCGTTTCTCCAGCCTGGGAGTGGACAAGGCTGACATCTATCAGAAATCCCGGGATAAAGTGCCAGACTTTCTGGACTTCTGCAACCGCCACGGACTCAAACCGGAAGAAGTGGCATACGCCGGAGACGATATCCCAGACATCCCCGTGCTGAAAATAGCCGGACTGTCCGTTGCTCCGGCTGACGCAGTCCCCGAAGTCAAGGACATCTGCGACTACGTGTCCCTGTACCCCGGCGGCAGGGGACTGGCCCGGGATCTGGTGGAGCAGGTGCTGAAAGTCCACGGAGACTGGAACCTTGACACTGAAGTCTATTCAAAACTGTTCTGATACACTACGCCATGCTGCTCAAAGACGCTCTTTCAGGCCGGAGAATCGTACTCGGCTCCGCCTCTCCCAGACGCAGGGAACTCCTGGCCGGACTGGGACTGGACTTTACCGTAGAGGCCACTCCTGGCGCACCCGAGACCTATTCTCCGGGATTAAGACCGGACGAAGTTCCCGTGGCTCTGGCCGCCTCCAAGTCCGAAGGCTTCCACCGCCCCCTGGAACCGGACGAGATACTCATCACAGCCGACACCGTGGTAATCTGCGGGGACGACATACTGGGCAAGCCCTCCGACAGAGAGGATGCGGTGAGGATGCTGCGCGAACTGTCGGGACGCACGCACAGGGTCGTGACCGGAGTATGCATCCGGGACACCGGGCACAGAAATATATTCTCAAGCACATCCGAAGTGGAATTCAAAGCCCTGTCGGATGAGGAAATCAACTACTACATAGGACAATACCGTCCGTTTGACAAGGCCGGTGGCTACGGCATCCAGGAATGGATCGGCTATATAGGCATAACCTCCATACGCGGCTCCTACTTCAACATCGTAGGACTCCCCGTACAGAGGCTGTACACTGTCCTTTCCGAATTTATCGGACGGTAATCATCTCGACCGGCTGCTGACGGACTTTATCCAGTGGAGCCACGGTATATCTCACCTTGGCGAAGTCAATGGATGTCAGGTCTATGCAGCGGATAGTGCTGTTCCAGCACGTGCGCCAGTAGAATTTCAGGCCTTTCGTATCTGTCGCTGTGGTGAACTGGGTCGCTCCGGGAATATCCACCGGTGCATGGTCTTTCTGACGCTCCACTCCTATCGGTATGTCGAAGTTGTTCAGAATCAGGAAGCAGGACATCACGGTCTCCTCTGCTGTCGGATATTGCGGAGCCGTAGCCTGATAGTAGGCCGCGCGGACAAATCTAGACGGCGGAGTCACATCGCCCGGCATACCGATCATGCCGGTACCGGCACCGAAACGGCGTACCTGGGGCCAGGCCGAGAAGGCGTTGCCGTCAGCCTCACCGAAAGCCAGGTTGACATAGTTGTTCAGGTTGGTCACCTGCCAGGGGAAACCTGGAGCATTGGTCAGCACTCCTATCTCATTCTCATAGAAATTGGTCTTGCCGTCCACTATCTCTATCACTATCTGACGGCCCGAAGGCTCGCCCACTCTCCAGTGCGAGGTGCCGGCCTGAGGATACAGCTTGGTGACTATGATCTCGTCAAAATGGTCGATAACCTCCTGTACCGAAGTGAAGTTGGCCAGAATCCAGCTGACCACCTGCATGTCCGGTACGGTACGGTCCACCTGTGCAGAGTCATAATCCGGATACTGCCCGTATGCCGGGAAAAAGAACAGTCCGGCTGACAGACCTTTTTCGTTGAGTCCTTCAAGGACGAACTGGTCCTGCTCGGCGGCTACTCCCACATAGCCGTACTTACCGGTAAATATCAGCCCTGTACCGCCGGTAGAGGTCAGGGCCGTATGCCTGAAGCCACGGGGCACTATGACATAGCGGCTCTGCAGGTCCGAACCGCCCCACTCAGCCGTGCGGGCCAGCACATAACTGCCGTCCCCGGCCTTAAAGGATATCCCCGTACACGCCGACATCTCTGAGAATGTGCCGGCCAGGGCTGCTGCGGCTACCGCTGCCGCCCTGATTATGAATGCAGATAATTTCATAGCTTTGAAATTTTCCCCAAGATACACAGAAAGCTGGAGCAATGCAAATTAACTCACCAGATTTGCATTGCCGGAGTGCAATTTGTACTTTTGCGCTGCAATACTTTTTTATATGGACAGAATATCGCGAAGAGGATTTTTGAAAATCACCGGAATAGCCGGTGCGGCGACAGTTCTGGCATCCGGATGCGGACGCAGGAATGACGAAGCCACCGCAGAAGTACCTGAAGGGCAGATGACATACCGCAATCTCAACGGGGACCGGATCTCCCTGCTCGGTTACGGATGCATGAGATGGCCGCAGAAGGCGGCTGCCGAAGGACAGGAGAGCGAGATTGACCAGGAGACGGTCAACGCCTTGGTGGACTACGCCATAGAGCACGGCATCAACTACTTCGACACCGCGCCCACCTATCTTCGCGGATTCTCCGAAGACGCCACGGGCATAGCTCTCAAGCGATACCCGAGAGATTCATATTACATCGCCACGAAGCTGTCCAACTTCGGTGATTCCAGCCGCGAGGGCTCGATGGCCATGTACCGCCAGTCATTCATCGACCTTCAGACCGACTACATCGACTATTATCTGCTGCACTCCATCGGACGCAGCATGGAGGATTTTCAGAAGAGGTATATCGACAACGGTATGCTGGACTTTCTGATAGAAGAACGCAAGGCCGGACGCATCCGTCACCTGGGATGGTCCTTCCACGGCATCCAGGAAGTATTTGACTACGTGCTGTCCATGCATGACAGGATTCACTGGGACTTCGTACAGATACAGCTCAACTACCTGGACTGGGGCCATGCCACACCGGGAAACGTCAATGCCGAATATCTGTACGGCGAGCTCACCAAGAGAGGCATACCGGCCATAATCATGGAACCGCTGCTGGGAGGCCGCCTGTCCAACGTCCCGGACCGTATTGCCGCCAGGCTCAAGGAGCAGGACCCCGAGAGCAGCGTGGCCTCCTGGGCATTCCGCTTCGCCGGTTCTCCCGAAGGCGTGCTGTGCGTGCTCAGCGGCATGACCTACATGGAGCATCTGCAGGACAACATCCGCACCTACTCCCCTCTCAGACCGCTTACCGACGAGGACCTGGACTTTCTGGAGGAAACGGCAAGACAGATGCACGAATATCCTACCATTCCCTGCAACGACTGCAAGTACTGTATGCCATGCCCCTATGGCATCGACATACCCGCCATCCTGCTGCACTACAACAAATGCGTCAATGAGGGCAACCTATCCGTCAGCAGCATGGACGAGAGCTACCGCGAAGCCCGCAGAGCCTTCCTGATAGGCTATGACAGGAGCGTACCGAAGCTTCGCCAGGCCAGCCACTGCATAGGCTGCGGCCAGTGCGTTCCCCACTGTCCTCAGTCAATCAAGATACCTCAGGAACTGCACCGCATCGACCGCTACGTCGAGAAACTCAAACAGGGCACCCTCTAGAGGACACCCTGTCTGTTCTTCGCCACAAAGTGAGCTAGTCAACCCAGATCTCGTCGATGAAGATGAAGCCCTCGCCACCGTGGCCCAGATGCCAGTAGGGAATAGTTCCGAAATTCTTGGCGAAGACCCTTACATACCTGGCCTTCACCGGCCTGTCCAGTCTCAATATGAAGTCTTTCGTCTGGATCGTGTAGTCCTGCTCATCCACAGTATTGTCCACCCTGCCGACCACGGTGAAATTCTGACCGTCGTCCGAAACCGCGTATTCCACGTACTTGGGCATCCATATCCAGGAGCGGACATCCTGACAGTAGCCGGAGCCGAGCAAAGACACGCTCCTTTCCTTGCGCAGATCCACCACAGCTGTAAAATCCGTGTCCTGATAGCCCTGCCATCCTCCGGTCTTCCAGTTCACGCTGCCCCTAAGGCCATCTATCAGACCACGGGGACCACGGGCATTGTACTGGGGATTGTACACATTGTCCGTATAGATGTCCATATCGTCCTTCATCTTGTGGAACACAGCCGATATCTCGGGACTCTTCTCCCCTGATGGAGACTGCGAGTAGATGCTGATGCGGGTTGTCCTGTCGATGGTCACCGGCCCGTCATATTTGCGGTAGCCTCTGTTACCGACCTTGACAAACACCGTATTGGCCGGATCACCGCTGTTCACCCCGACCGTCAAGGTGTCCTCGAAGATATCCGACGGAGCCTCGAACCACGGATTGCGGACAAAGCCTCTGTAACCTTCGGAGACGGGCCGGTCCTCCGCCGCCGAGCCGAAAGCCATATCCGGCTGCCGGGCCAGAGTGAAATCCAGTTCCCCGCCGGCGATCACATCGCTGAAGCGGATGTAACTTCTGGTGTAGTCCTCTCCGTTCAGACGAGCGGAGGTGATATACCGGTTCCTGTCTATTTTCCCTTTGCACCCGGACTTGATGACGAACTGCCTTCCGTTCTCCAGATTGATCCTGATGTTCTTGAACACGGGAGCGCTGAACACGTAGATGTCGCTTCCGGGCGTCACTGGATAAAGACCTATAGCACTCATGACATACCAGGCGGACATCTGACCGCAGTCATCATTGCCGCACAGGCCGTCGGGTCGTGACGAATACAGATTGTCGAGGATGTAACGCACTTTCTCATATGTCTTCCACGGCTTGCCCACGTATGCGTAAAGATAGGCCGTCTGATGGCTGGGCTCGTTGCCGTGTGCGTACTGTCCCACCAGCCCGGTGATATCCACCTGCTTGCGGCCCTTGGTGTCGGAGCTGGCCGAGAAGAGCGAGTCCAGCATGGCGTCGAAGCCCTCATCTCCGCCCAGCAAAGCGACATGTCCGTTGATGTCATGGGGTGCGAAGAAGCTGTACTGCCACGAATTGGCCTCGGTATAGTGGTTGTTGACCTCGCGGGGCTCGAAAGGAGTCAGCCACGCACCGTTCAGCACCGGTCTCATCAACCTGGTCTCAGGATCCAGCACATTGACGTAGCTGGCCGAGTAACGCATGTACCGGTCCCTGATATCCGCGTATTCAGCGTCCCCTGTCTTTTCGTAAAGGAAACCGGCCACCTGGGCGATGCACCAGTCATCATAGGCATATTCGAGGGTCTTGGACACCGACTCGTGCTCCTCCTCTGCCGGCACCACATTGCGCATACGGTAGTGCAGGATGCCGAACTCGTCCTTGTTGGAGGACTCCACCATAGCGTCCAGAAGTTCCCCGGCATCCTCCACGTCTATACCCTTGGCTATCGCATCGGCAATCACGGGCACCGAGTTGTATCCGATCATGCAGTTGGTCTCCCAGCCTGCCAGTTCCCATACCGGCAGCTTGCCGCCCTCGCGGTATATGGTCAGGAACGACTTGAGGAAATCCTCCGTCCTGTTCCTCTCTATCAGAGCGAACATCGGATGCAGGGTCCGGAAGGTATCCCAGAGCGAGAACACGGTATAGCGGTCAAATCCCTCCGCCTTGTGTATCTGCCTGTCCATCCCCCTGTACTCTCCGTTGACATCACTGAACAGATTAGGAGCTATGGCCGTATGATACATTGCTGTATAGAAGGTCCGCAGCCTCTCGCGGCTCTCCCCGCCCCCGCGCACGTCTATCTTGGAAAGGTAGGCTTCCCAGAGATCCTGCGTAGAGGCCAGCAGCGCGTCAAAGTCGAAACTGCCCTCAGGCACGTCGGACTGAAGGTTGAGCCGCGCATTATCGGAAGACACCGAGGAGATACCCACCTTGGCCAGCACCTGGCGCGTACCCTCCGCAAATGTCACCAGCGCACCGTTTTTTCCAAACGGACGGTAATCAGCCATCGGCTCTGAAAACTCTATGTAAAAATGCACCATCTGGTCCTCCGACCATGACTTTGACCGCCGGAAACCGGTCAGTGCGTTGTCAGATACCTTTTCTATATCAGAGTCCAGAAGGACATCCCTGTGCTCCAGGTCAATGATTATCATCGGCTGCTCTCCGCCAAGACTTTCGTAGGTGTATCTGTGCATTCCGGAACGCGGCCCTGCTGTCAGTTCGGCCAGTACATCCCAACGGTCCAGGTTGACGGCATAGTAACCGGCCGCCGCTTTCTCATTGTCATGGGAGAAATGCGACTGGTACAGTTCCCTGTTCAGCGTGTCCGCGTCATAGGAGGTGACAGGCATCAGGAGCACGTCCCCGTAATCCAGCACTCCGGTTCCGCTCAGGTGCGTGTGGCTGAAGCCGATGATGGTGTCGTCGGAATAATGATAGCCGGAGCAGCCCTCCCAGGTGTCCATCCTGGTATCGGGGCTGAGCTGCACCATGCCGAAAGGAGCCGTGGCTCCGGGAAAAGTATGGCCGGTAAAATCCGTTCCGACCATCGGATCAACGTAATCCACAAGCCGCTGCTCTGTCCGGCTGCATGAGACGGCCATCACCGCAACTGTCATAAGTACTAGGTTCAGGTAAAATTTTTTCATTAATTTTTTAAATTTATTTTGGTATTTGAAACAATTCTTATACATTTGCAGTCCCAAAACGGAACGCTTCCTTAGCTCAGTTGGTAGAGCACGACACTCTTAATGTTGGGGTCCAGGGTTCGAGCCCCTGAGGGAGCACCGAGAGCCACTGATTTTTCAGTGGCTTTTTTCGTATTTGTACTATTTGTTGTGTTGATTCTGCCATCTTTTCTCTGTATTATTGTATTATATTGCATTGCAAATTTAAGCAATTTGGTCCATTCTGACAACAGGCTACCTTTTCATTCTTTAACTACATATAGATTACTGATATCCAATATTGAAAACATATTAGTTTCAAACAGTAACTTTTTTGTTTTCACACTGAGTAGAACCAAGCGAGAAGTTTTTGGGTGAGTCTGCCGGGCAGTATCCGGGAGACACGCGCGAACATGGTCTGAAGGAGGCTGCCTGTCAGGGTGCGGAACCCGGGCCTGCGCTTTTCTACCAGACGGCAGATGACGCGGCCTAGTTTCTCAGGACTGGAGCCGTGGGTCTCGTCTTTCTCGACACCGGCCAGCGTGCGTCTGAACGAGCCGGCATAGTCCGGATGGCTGAGCGTAGCCTCCGATACTCTGCGCGAGGAGGTGAAGCCCGTCCTGAAATCCCCAGGCTCAACCACGCACACGTCTATACCGAATCTGCGCACCTCCACCGCCAGGGCCTGACTGTACCCTTCTATGGCAAACTTCGAGGCGGAGTAGAATCCCTGATACGGCACCGCCACGACTCCTGCAATGGAACTGATGTTGATGATGCGTCCCCTGCCGCGTCTCCTCATGTGCGGCAGCACAGCCGAGCATACATTTGTCATTCCCATGAAATTGGTTTCCATCTGCCAGCGTTTCTCATCCATGGAGGCAAGTTCCAAAGCACCTCCGATACCGGCCCCTGCATTGTTGATCAGCACGTCTATCCGTCCTGCCATCTGCATTACAGCATCCACTGCCCTGCGCACTGACTCCACATCCGTCACATCCATACGCAGCATCCATACTCCGTCTTCCCGCAATCCCTCACACACCGTCCGACCAGTCCCGAAGACTTTGTGCCCGCTGGCCGCCAGCATGGAAGACGCCGTTTTTCCGAATCCGGATGTTGCCCCTGTCAACAGTATCACTTTAGACACTTTCACTTCTTATTTGCATTTATCTGCCAAAAATACAAAAAGTCAGCACATTCATGACATTTTTTCCGAAAATAGGCTCCAGTACCGCCAATTGCACACAAATTGCTGATGACATATTATAAACCAATTAAATTATTTTAATATGAACAATTTATTTGACAAAGTAGCTGAAAGGGCCGGAAAGACTATCCGGCACTGGTGGCTGTACCTGCTCACAGGCATCCTGTCCATAGCAGCAGGTATCATAGTATTCTGCAATCCATTGGAGAGTTATCTGACTTTAAGTCTCATGTTCGGAGTTCTGATGCTTATCAGCGGTATCGTAGAGCTTGTTGTCAGTTCTACCAGCCGTAACTATTTCACTACAAGAGGATACAGCATAGTCAACGGTATCCTGAACCTGATACTGGGTATCTTCCTGTGCTGCTATCCGAGAGTCACCCTCGTCGCACTGCCGGTAATACTCGGTATATGGATGATGTTCAACAGCTTCACAATCATTGGCCTCGGCAGCGACATGGATTCGTTCCGCATAAAGGGTGCCGGCTGGGTCATTGCCTGCGGAGTCATTCTACTGCTCCTGTCACTGGGCATCACGCTATATCCTCTGACTATAGGCACAACAGCCGTAATCATACTCACCGGCTCGATACTGGTGGTCTTCGGAGCCGTGATTATCGCTGTCAGTCTGCGCCTGAGACGTATCCACGAGCATTTCCGTTTCCACGACGCCGAAGTCATCAAATAAAAGCCGCAGTTTATTTTGCTTTTCGGTAGAAAGTTCTTTAACTTTACATCGAAACAAAAACACACTGCCATTATGAGAAAGCCTAAGACTCAATCCACCATGCGCCCGGCCGCGTTACTGCTGTTCCTGACGATGTGCTTCATCTATCTGTACGTGCTTGTCGGGCTTCCGATGAAAGGCTCAATACCGCTGCCGTTCATTGTCGTGGGTATGATAAGCTGTGTCATCCTTATGTTCAAGGACACTGTCAGACTCAGACAGGCAACTGACAAAGACCGCAGCAACTGACAGCAAATTACCCCTTGCCGGTTTCCGACAAGGGGTAATTTTTATACTTTAATATACTTTAATCCTTCGGCGTTACATGTAGACGACCTCGAAGTCGGGATCCGGCATGTCAGGATCGAGCGGGAAAATGGGACGCTGGAGATGCTGATAAGGCAGCTGGAGCAGGTCCTGATCCACACCTCCGCGTGTCTGGGCCATCATCCAGTCTCCGCTCAGACTGATGTCATAGAGTTCCTCGGTCAGATAACCCAACTTGTTGACGATGATGTCCACCTGATAGGGATCAATGCCCAGGGCCTCATAGTCGGCCTTGTAATGATAGGGGCTTCTCTCCTCTCCCACCACCACGAGCATCGAGCCAACCTTCACCACTACCTGGTCGTTGGTCTCGCGGTCGAGAATCTTGACTACAGTACCGTCCAGCATTACCGGAGGAGCATAGCGGTTGTCCACAGCGGCTCCCACCTTGCAGCGGACATGGCCGCCCTCACCGACTTCCTTAGCCTGAGCCACCATCTCGGGACCGGGTATAGCGGAATACACTAAAGTCTTGCCGCCCTCCTTCTTGAACTCGGGACGATCAAGCAGTTTCTGCAGAGTCCAGGTCACGTCACCAGCACCGCCGGCAGTAGGATTGTCTCCCATATCGCTGATGAAATAAGGCTTCTTATCGCTCTTGATGGCCTTCTCCAGAACCTCTTCCAATGAGGCCGTAGGAGCCACGAACTCGAAATCGTTCCGTACTGACCAGAAATGTTCGGCCAGCTGACGGGCTCCGTCCGTAACCTGCGCGCTGTCGTCACCGGTCACAACCACCACACCGTGGTTGCGCGGCTCGTCAGCCCATGGATAGGACATCCAGATAGCTGCATCGATTACTCCATCCTGAGCCTCGATAGGCTCGATAGCGGCATACAGGGACTTGCCTGGCTCCACACGGGTAGATGTCTTCTCCCCTGGCAGCAGGATAGGCACCTTTACCCAAGCCTTATAGGCAGGCTTACCCTTACCGCTCTCCAGACGGTCCAGCAGATTGACAATGGCTCTCTCACGCGAGATGTACCTGTCAGTGTGCGGGGCCATACGGTACGATGTTATCAGGTCCACGCCCTTAGCCAGTGTCGGGGAGACACAGCCGTGAGGGTCCATGGAAGCTGAGATCAGCACATCAGGTCCCACTACCTCACGGATCCTGGTGATATAATCACCCTCAGGATCCTCAAGTCCTTCCACACTCATCGCACCGTGAATGTCCAGGAAAATACCGTCATAGGGCATTCCTTCCTTCAGCATACGAAGCGAACGGTTCACCAGTGTGTCGTAACAGTCACGGGTTACCATTCCGCCTGGAGTTGCCCAGGCCATGATTGTAGGCACCCAATCAGCCCTGCTCAAAAGAGCCTCATTGTCCTGGAAAAACGGATAGGACTCTATGATGTCCTGCCCGTACAATATAGGCTCGAACATATCAAGTGTGGTTCTGGCCGGAGAAAAGGTACTGCACTCAATACCGATTCCGACAATGGCTACACGAGGCTTTTTGTCCGCACAGCCTAAGACTGCTGCCAGCAATACGGCGGCAAGCATTACTTTGGATAAATATTTCATGATTCTGATGTTAATATCCGGTTATTTCTTTGCCAGTTTAAGTTCCCTGGCCTTGAAAGTGTTCTTCATCAACGAGATAATGGTCATGGGTCCCACTCCTCCTGGAACCGGGGTTATGTAGGAGCATTTGGGAGCGACCGAGTCGAACTCCACGTCTCCCACGATACGGTAGCCTTTTGGGGTGTCAGCCGGAACGCGGGTGATACCCACGTCTATCACCACCGCTCCATCCTTGACCATATCGCCTTTAAGGAACTCCGGCACACCGAGAGCCGCCACGATAATGTCCGCGTTACGGGTAAATGAAGCGATGTCCTTGGTGCGGCTGTGGCACATGGTAACGGTACAGTCTCCGGGATAGGCCTTGCGGGAAAGCAGATTGGCCACCGGACGGCCGACAATATTGCTCCTGCCAAGTATCACACAGTGCTTGCCGGAGGTCTCGATACCGTAGTGCTCCAGAAGCAGAAGGATACCGTAGGGGGTTGCCGGCAGGAATGCGTCCTCTCCGAGAGCCATGCGGCCCACATTCACAGGATGAAAACCGTCCACGTCCTTCATGGGAGACACTGCGTTGATGACCTTGTTCTCATCAATATGCTTCGGAAGAGGCAACTGGATGATGAAACCGTCCACATCATCGTCCCTGTTGAGCTTGTCAATCTCGTCCAGCAGTTCCTGCTCCGATATCGTATCGGGGAATGTCAGCAATGTTGATTTGAAGCCGACTTCAGCACAGGCCTTTTCCTTATTGGCCACATAAGTCTTGCTGGCTCCGTTGTCTCCTACGAGCACCGCCACCAGATGGGGAGGTCTCTCCCCTGCCGCAACCATCTCATTGACCTTTGCGGCTATCTCTTTTTTCACGGCCGCAGCCGTTTCCTTACCATTTAACAATATCATAATAGGTACAAATTTAAATTATCTTCTCTTCATGTTCCTTACTGCATTCCGCATCCCTCCGGAAGCCACCGTCTTCATGATCTTGCGGGTACCCTCGAACTGCTTCAGCAGGCGGTTCACGTCGGCGATGGTGGTGCCGCTGCCGTCGGCGATCCTGCGCCTGCGGCTGCCGTTGATCACAGCCGGATTCTCCCTCTCGTACGGAGTCATGGACAGAATGATGGCCTCCACGCTCTTGAAAGAATTATTGTCTATGTCGATATCCTTTATTGCCTTGCCGACACCCGGTATCATGGACGCCAGGTCCTTGATGTTACCCATCTTCTTGATCTGCTGTATCTGCTGATAGAAATCCCAGAGATTGAACTGGTCCTTGGCCAGTTTCTTGGCCAGCTTGCGGGCCTCCTGCTCGTCGTACTGTTCCTGAGCCTTCTCCACCAGGGATACCACGTCACCCATACCGAGAATACGGTCAGCGATACGGCTGGGATGGAAGACATCCAGTGCCTCCATCTTCTCGCCGGAACTTATGAACTTTATCGGCTTGTTGACCACGGCCTTGACAGAGAGAGCGGCACCGCCTCTGGTGTCGCCGTCCATCTTGGTAAGCACCACTCCGTCAAAATCCAGACGGTCATTGAACGCCTTGGCTGTCTCCACGGCATCCTGGCCGGTCATGGCATCCACTACAAACAGGGTCTCGGTAGGCCTGACTGCCTCCTTTATGGCGGCTATCTCGTCCATCATCTCCTCATCCACAGCCAGACGGCCGGCGGTATCGATGATGACCAGCGAATAACCTTCCCTAACCGCATATGCTATGGCGTTCTTCGCAATCCTCACAGGATCCTTGACTCCATCCTCGGAATATACGGTCACATCTATCTGCTGCCCGAGCACCTTCAGCTGATCGATAGCCGCGGGCCTGTACACGTCACCGGCCACCAGCAATACCTTCAATCCCCTCTTGCTCTTGCAATTGAGAGCCAGCTTGCCGCAGAATGTAGTCTTACCTGAACCCTGCAGGCCGGCCACCAGCACGATGCCCGGCTTGCCCTTTATATTGATGTCCGTCGCCGTACTGCCCATCAGGGCCACCAGTTCGTCATGGACTATCTTTACCATCATCTGATCCGGACGGACTGCAGTCAGCACGTTCTGACCTATCGCCTTGGCCTTGACATCGTTGCAGAAATCCTTGGCTATGCGGTAGCTCACATCCGCATCCAGCAGGGCACGGCGTACCTCCTTGAGAGTCTCCGCCACATTGATCTCCGTAATGCGTCCCTGTCCCTTTATTATCTTGAACGACCGTTCTAATTTTTCGGTTAAATTCTCAAACATACCGTGCGAAATTGTCTTTTGTTAAATAATCCGCAAATTTATTAAAAAAAGGTTAGACCCTGCGTCTAATTTTCTAATTTTGCAGCACGATTCAAAATTACAGAAAAATGGAAAGAGGACCTATTTCAAAATTCATCACTCATCACTACCGCCATTTCAACTCGGCTACTCTCGTGGACGCTGCAAAGGCCTATGACGACCTTATGAACAGAGGCGGAAAGATGATGCTGGCTATGGCGGGAGCCATGAGTACCGCCGAACTCGGTATCTCTCTGGCAGAGATGATACGTCAGGGCAAATTCTCCATCGTATCCTGCTCCGCCAACAACCTCGAGGAGGACATCATGAATCTCGTTGCCCACTCCCACTACAAGAGAGTGCCCAACTACCGTGACCTCACTCCCGAGCAGGAACACGAGCTCCTCGAAAACCACATGAACCGCGTTACCGACACCTGCATTCCCGAGGAAGAGGCGTTCAGAAGACTGGAGCACCACCTCGTGGAGGTATGGAACGACATGAAGGCCAAGGGCGAGAGACTCTTCCCCTGGGAAGTGATCTACCGTCTGCTGCGCAGCGGAGTACTCGAGCAGTACTACGAGATCGACCCCAAGGACAGCTGGGTACTGGCCGCATGCGAGAAGAATATACCTATCGTGGTTCCCGCATGGGAGGATTGCACAACGGCGAACATCTACACCGCTCACTGCATCAAGGGCGAGTTCGACACCAATATGATCAAGAACGGTATCGAGACCATGATCTACCTCACCGAATGGTACAGGGCCAACTCAGGCGGTGCCGGCGTAGGCTTCTTCCAGATCGGAGGCGGTACGGCCGGTGATTTCCCCATCTGCGTTGTGCCCATGATGGCTCAGGACCTTGAGTGGAAGGACGTGCCCCTGTGGTCGTACTTCTGCCAGATCTCCGACTCCACCACATCATACGGTTCTTACTCAGGTGCAGTGCCCAACGAGAAGATTACCTGGGGCAAGCTATCCAAGGACACTCCCCGCTTCATCGTAGAGTCAGACGCCACCATCGTGGCTCCGCTGATCTTCGCCTACGTCCTCGGCTGGTAGCAGCCCCTACTGGCGGACATTCAGTCCGCGACGAGAAATAATAGGTCCCGGAAGACCAGGCCCTCCCACCGCTTCGCGGCGGGCCCCTCACTCTAGAGCCGAGGGCGGCTAGTCTTCCGGGATCTATTATTTCTTATTGTCCCAGCTCTGCTACAACGTGGCGGGCTGATGCTCGGGGCGGAGCAGATCGAGGACTGTCTTCACGGGATTGAAGGTGATGAGGGGCACCTCGACGAAGACGGTGTTCCAGTTGCTCATCGAGCCGTTCCAGAGACCTGGCAGTTCCTGGGCTTTCAGCGGACGGCCCTCGTAGCTCTTGCTGCTGATGAAGCCGGTCTCGGGATCCACGAAACGCTGCAGGTCGAATTTCCGGCCCAGATAGTCCGTCGTAGAGCAGACCAC
This sequence comes from uncultured Bacteroidales bacterium, assembly GCA_949297365.1. Taxonomy (GTDB): domain Bacteria; phylum Bacteroidota; class Bacteroidia; order Bacteroidales; family UBA932; genus Coprenecus. Next base: position 29,026 of record CASFSL010000043.1, read on the forward strand.
ATCCACCGGATTGAAGTGGGTCGAGCCTTTGAGCATGGCCACAGTAGACGGATCATTCATATCCAACTGGGCACCTTCAAGAATCTGCAGGGAAGTGGAGCCGTCCGCATCATAGACGATATACGGGCCGCCTCCCGGCTCGCCCTCATTCTTGACCATACCGCAGACACGTATCGGCCTGTTGAGCTTGGCATGGAGATAGCGCGGGTAAATCTCGGCCGGCACCTCAGGCAGCACCACACAGAACTCCTTTTCCAGAAATACCCTTATCTCATCGAGCAAAGCCGGATTGTCCTTACGCTCCTGCATCATCACATCCAGATCGATAAGATAGTCCCATATCTTCTGACGCACCTCCAGCAGCTTGCCGGCCAGTATCTTCTTCCAGCGCACCGTATCGTCCAGCAGCCTCTGGTGAACTACGTTGTCGATATTCTTCAGGAAGATGATGTCACCGTCCACAGCCGCGAGATTGCGCAGCAGGGCCCCGTGCCCGCCGGGGCGGTAAAGCGGCTGTCCGTCAGCCTTGAGAAAAGGAGTATTGTCCTCATTGACCGCGATGATATCTGTAGACGGATCCTGCACGCTGAACGAGATGTCGTACCTGCATCCGAATCGCTCCTCATATTTCGCGACTGTCTCCCTGAGTATCTTCTCGAAACCGGCCTGATGCGCCGGAGACACCGTGAAATGAACATGCACCACTCCATCTGCGCTGCGGGCATACAGCGCACCCTCCACGAGATGCTCCTCGAATGCCGTGCGCACCTCACCGTCGTAACGGTGAAAGAGCACCTGACCCTTAGGACGGTTGCCGTAATCCAGCCCGGGCTTACCTGATGCCGACAGCCCCTGCCCTATCACATGGTCGATGACCTGAAAGTCTGAAAGGCCGGCGAAATCCTCCGGGGAATAAAAGGCGAACCTGCCGATACTGTCCACGAACTTACGGGCCTTCGAGCCTTCCTCCAAGGTCTTGCCTGCAAGCAAGGCATCCCTGCCCTCGAACAGGTCCTTGAACATCCTCGACGCGGCCCCTGAGGCCGGCACGAACTTCACCACCTTGCCATTGAAACTGTCATACCGCTCAACAGCCTCATGCTGAGCTGCTTCATCCATCACGGCAATCCCCCTCTCAGGAGTCGCCGCGGCCACTAACTTCAAAAACGGAAATCCTTTCCGGTAATTCTCGATAAACCTATCTTCCATAACTTTGATTTTATCCCCAAAGCTACGAAATTTTCTCCAGACTTCAACCAATTTCCACTGCCGCACTCAGTCCTCATCACAGATTTACGGACAGGGATGTCTAGCGGAGGACTATCTGGCGGACGAGGGGGGAGCCGAGATGGGCGTTGATGTCGGATTTCAGGCCCTCCAGGTTAAAATACAGCTGGTTGCGGATGATGGAGGAAGTAATGGTGCAGTAGAGCACACCCTGTTTGAAACAGGCGTAGGCGGTCGCTGCGGCGGCACGGGGGCCGACTGCGGCACGCCAGGCCCCGCAGACATCCAGGGACACGAAACCGTCCCGGATGCGGACCTCGTCAATATACTGGTTCAGCAATTCTCCGAGCCTGACTGCACCTGTCCTCTGCATACTCTGAAATATTTACATTGATCCGTAATGCCGCCTACGATATCCCGCAGACGGGCCTCGTCTGTGTCCGTTATGAATATCTGGCCGAAGTCTCCCTCCACCACCATCCTGATCAGGGACGCCACACGTCCTGCATCCAGTTTGTCGAAAAGATCATCGAACAGCAGTATCGGCTGCAGTCCGCTGACCTGTCTCATGACCGAGTACTGCGCCATCTTCAAGGCCAGCAGGAACGACTTCTGCTGTCCCTGCGAGGAGCATCTGCGGACAGGGTATCCGTCCATGAACAGCTCCAGGTCATCCCGCTGGACTCCGGCCGTGGTGTACCCCATGACCTTGTCTTTCTGAAGGCAGACCGCAAACACCCCGGCCGCACCGTCAGCACCGGAGAGGTCTGAGCGGTAGCGTATCTCCACCGCCTCCTTGCCGTCGGATATGAGACTGTAGAAAGAGGCCGCACGCTCATTGAGCATCTCCGAGGTCCTGTTTCTAGCCCGGTATATGTACTCAGACAGGCCGTACATGCGCTCCGAGACCGTATCCAGCAGGATGTCCGGGACATTGTCCTGTTTCAGAAGCGAGTTGCGCTGCCTGAGCAGACGGTTGTACGAGACCACCGCCCGCAGATACTCCTGGTCCATCTGGGAGATCATCATATTCAGGAACCGGCGTCTTTCCTCTCCGGAGTCATGTATCAGAGCTACGTCAGAGGGCGCGGTCATCACCACCGGAATCTTCCCGATATGTTCGGATATCCGCTTGTATGCCTTGCCGTTGCGGCGGACAGTCTTGGTCCCGTCATTTTTCACGGCGACCGCTATGTCCTCCGCCCCGCTGTCCGTCACATAATCGCCGTGGAGGACGGTCTCCGTCTCGCCGTAGGTAAAAGTGTACCTGTCCGACGTCGAGAGGAAACTCTTGGTCATGGACAGATAATAGACGGCATCCAGGAAATTGGTCTTTCCCTCCCCGTTGTCACCGCATATACAGTTGATTTTGGGAGAGAATGTGATATCGGCCCCGGTAATATTCTTGAAATTGCTGACGATTATTCTGCTCAGATACATCGCGGAGTATTTATAATGAGCAAAGATAGGCGAAATCTTGTAATTTTATCTTTGCGATTAGACAATTTGTTGTATTTTTGCATCCATTACGAAAATTATAAATTTTAATATCCAAATGGCAAAGAACATCAATAATCCCAATCAGGAGAAAAACGAGAAAGTCGGCGAAGCCGTATCACAGACAGAGGAATTTTTCAAGAAAAACGGCAGGAAGTTATCCTATACAGGAGTAGCTCTTATACTCGTAGCCGCGATTATTGTCCTTGTTATCCAGTTCTATTCCAAGCCGATGAAGGCAGAGGCCGTGAGCCAGACATTCACAGCCGAGCAGTATTTCAGGGCAGAGGACTACGACAAGGCGCTCAACGGTGACGGAAACGCCCTCGGATTCGCCCAGATTATCGATGAATACGGTGCCAAGGCCGGCAAGGCAGTGTATCTCTATGCCGGCATATGCGAGCTCCAGCTCGGCAATGCCCAGGAGGCCATCAGCTATCTCGGCAAGTACAGGACCAAGGAGCCTGTCATGAAGGGACGCGCACTGGCCTGCACAGGAGATGCCTACTCCATGCTCGAGGACTATGAGACAGCTCTCAGCTACTATCTTCAGGCTGCAGAGACCGAGGACAATATCTTCGCCGCCTCATACCTGCTCAAGGCCGGTATCATCTGCGAGGAGCTGGGACGCAATGACGAGGCTCTCGCCCACTACCGTGTCATCAAGGACAAATATCCGCAGTCCTATGAGGGATATGAGATCGACAAGTACATTTCACGCATAGAAGTTAAGAAGTAAAGAACCGTATGGGAAGAGCTTTTGAATTCAGAAAGGAACGCAAGTTCAAACGCTGGGGCAACATGGCCCGCGTCTTCACACGTATTGGAAAGGAAATCACGATAGCTGCCAAGGCCGGTGGTCCCGACCCCGACAACAACCCCCGTCTGAGGACCCTCATTCAGACCGCCCGCAGCGAGAACATGCCCAAGGAGAACATCGAGAGGGCCATCAAGAGAGCCGTCGAGAAGGATCAGGGAGACTATGAAGAGATAGTATACGAGGGCTTCGGTCCCCACGGTATAGCATTCCTGATAGAGACAGCCACCGACAACAACATGAGGACTGTGGCCAACATCCGCAGCTATTTCACGAAAGTCGGAGGCAGCCTCGGCACCCAAGGCTGCGTAAGCTTCATGTTCGACCACAAGTGCGTCTTCAAGGTTAAGAAGGACGGTCCCGTGGACATGGACGAACTGGAGCTGGAACTCATAGACTACGGTGTAGACGATGTCTACAAGGACGACGAGGAAGACCTTATTTATATATACGGGGAGTTCGAGTCTTTCGGCAATATCCAGAAATATCTTGAGGACAACGGCTTCACAATCGTATCCGGAGGTTTTGAGAGGATTCCGAACGTTCCTCTGAAACAGCTCTCTCAGGAAGAAAAAGAGGGCATCCTGAAGCTCATCGACAAGCTGGAGAACGACGACGACGTCCAGAACGTATATCACACGATGGCAATGTCTGACGAACAATAACATTTTAATACATAATATTATGGAACTGTCACATATCGAACATCTTGGAATCGCCGTCAAGTCCCTTGACGAGGCCATTCCCTACTACGAGAACATGTTGGGCCTGAAATGCTACTCTATCGAGGAAGTGCCCGACCAGAAAGTAAGAACAGCTTTCTTCAAGATCGGACAGACCAAGCTCGAGCTGCTCGAGAGCACATCTCCCGACGGCACCATCGCCGGCTTCATCGAGAAGAGAGGCGAAGGCATACATCACCTGGCTTTCAGCGTTAAGGACGGCGTTCAGAACGCACTCAACGAGATGGAGGCCAAGGGCGTAAGACTGATTGACAAGGCTCCCCGCAAAGGTGCGGAGGGACTCAATATCGCATTTCTCCATCCCAAGTCCACTCACGGAGTGCTCACAGAGCTGTGCGAGGACCCCAACAACAAGTAAACAAAACACTAATTAATAGATTAAGTTATGAGCCAACAGCTTGAACAAGTTAAAGCGCTGATAGAGCTTCGTGAGAAGGCCCGCCTCGGTGGCGGTGAGAAAAGAATCGACTCTCAGCACCAGAAGGGCAAATACACTGCCCGCGAAAGGATTGCAATGCTCCTGGACGAAGGCAGCTTTGAAGAATTCGATATGTTCGTGACACACCGCTGCACGAACTTCGGCATGAACAAGACCACGTTCCTCGGCGACGGTGTCGTTACCGGTTACGGTACTATCGACGGCCGTCTGGTATACGTCTTCGCACAGGACTTCACTGTATTCGGAGGTTCTCTTTCCGAGACTCTGGCCCTGAAGATCTGCAAAATCATGGACCAGGCCATGAAGATGGGCGCTCCCGTCATCGGTCTCAATGACTCAGGCGGAGCCCGTATCCAGGAAGGTGTGAACGCACTCGCAGGATATGCCGAGATCTTCCAGAGGAACATCCTCGCTTCGGGTGTCATTCCCCAGATCTCAGCCATCCTCGGTCCCTGCGCCGGAGGTGCCGTTTACTCTCCCGCCCTTACCGACTTCAATATCATGGCCAAGGGCACAAGCTACATGTTCCTGACCGGTCCCGCAGTCGTTAAGTCCGTAACAGGTGAGGTCGTTACACAGGAACAGCTCGGAGGTGCATCCGTACATGCTTCCAAGAGCGGCGTCGCTCACTTCGCTGCCGACTCAGAGGAAGACGCTATCGCCATCATCCGCAAGCTTCTCTCCTTCATTCCTCAGAACAACATGGAGGAGCCGCCTTACAAGCCCACCGCAGACCCTATCGAGAGACTTGAGGACTCCCTCAACTCCATCATACCCGACAGCCCCAACGAGGCATACGACATGTACAATGTCATCGGCGGCATCGTGGATGACGGAGAATTCTTCGAGATCCACAAGGACTACGCCAAGAACATCATTATCGGCTTCGCTCACATGGGCGGCACATCTGTAGGTATCGTGGCCAACCAGCCCAAGTACCTGGCCGGTGTGCTCGACATCAACTCTTCGAGAAAAGCCGCACGTTTCGTACGTTTCTGCGACGCCTTCAACATCCCCATCGTAACCCTCGTGGACGTTCCCGGCTTCCTGCCCGGAACACAGCAGGAGTACGGCGGAATCATCGTTCACGGAGCCAAGCTGCTTTACGCTTACGGCGAGGCTACAGTGCCTAAAGTAACCGTGACACTCCGCAAGTCCTACGGTGGATCACACATCGTGATGAGCTGCAAGCAGCTCCGCGGCGACATCAACTACGCATGGCCTACAGCCAACATTGCCGTGATGGGTGCCGACGGTGCGGTAGAAGTGCTCTACTCCAAGGAGATCAAGGCCATCGAGGATCCCGAGAAACGCGCAGAGCTCGCTGCCGAGAAGAAGAAGGAGTACAACGACCTCTTCTGCAACCCTTACAAGGCAGCCAGCTACGGTTACATCGACGATGTCATCGAGCCCCGCAATACCCGTTTCCGCGTAATCCGCGCCCTTGAGCAGCTTTCTACAAAGAAGCTTACCAACCCTGCCAAGAAGCACGACAATCTTCCTTTGTAACACATCAAACCGACTGAAATGAACAAACTTAGATTCATATTGGTGTCGGGTCTTGCAGTGACTCTGTCCGTGTTCACCCTGAGTGCCCAGAGCCAGAGCGATATGCGTCTCAACGAGCTGCTCATCCACAATGAGACCAACTTCGAGGACGACTTCGGCTTCCACAACGGCTGGTTCGAGCTCTTCAATACCTCCTACGGTACGGTGGATATCGGCGGATGCTTCCTGTCCAATGATCCGGACAACCTGAAGAAATACATCATCCCCAAAGGAGACGTGCTGACCCAGATCAAGCCCCGCCAGCATGTTCTCTTCTGGGCGGACAACAACCCCTATCACGGAACCTTCCACATCAATTTCACCCTGGAAGAGTCTGATACTGTTTACTTCGTGGCCAGCGACGGACGTACTGTCATCGACAAGATCGCTATACCCAAGAACCTCGGTGTGGACCAGTCCTACGGACGTATCGAGGACGGCATAGGCTCCAACGACGGCAGCGGCGAGGGCTGGGGCATCATGCCCTGGACCTCTCCCAGCACCAACAACGCAGGAGTGGACGAGGAGACCAAGAGTCAGATAATGGCAAGGGAAGACCCGGGCGGATGGATTCTCACCCTCACAGCCATGCTGGTGGTATTCTGTGCCCTTATCATCCTCTGCTTCATCTTCAAGTTCACCGGCCACATCGCTGTAAACAAGCTGAACCGGAAGTCCACAGCAGCTACAGCCGGTAGCGGAGAGACTGCTGTCAACGTGAAAGAGACCTCAGGAGAGACTTACGCCGCCATCGCCGTAGCCCTCCACCTCTTCCACGAGGAGAGCGAGGCCCATGACAACGAGAGCCTGACCATCACCATGAGCCATACCGACAGGAGCTACTCGCCCTGGAGCTCGAAGATCTACACTCTCCGTCAGACCCCCACACTTAAAAAGAACCAAAGATAATAATACAGACCATGAAAGAATATAAACTCAAAATCAACGGCAATGACTACAATGTGGTCATCAACGACGTACAGGAGTCAGTGGCATCAGTAGAGGTCAACGGCTCCAACTACAAGGTGGAGTTTGAGAAGCCCATCGTCAAGCCTACTGCCATCAAAGTAGTGAAAACCGCACCTGCAGCACCCGCTGTATCGGCTGCCACACCCAAGCCCTCTGCGGCTCCCGCTCCTACAGCCGGCGGTACAACCGTATCCTCACCCCTTCCCGGTGTTATCCTGGATGTGTGCGTGAAGGAAGGCGACACCGTAAAGAACGGTCAGAAGATCATGGTTCTTGAGGCCATGAAGATGGAGAACGTCATCGAGGCCACTGCCGACGGTGTTATCAAGAGTATAAAAGTCAACAAAGGCGACTCCGTAATGGAAGGAACGCCCTTAGCTATTATAGGATAGTATGATTGGTGAAAATTTAAGACAATTCTGGCAGTATACCGGATTTGCGAATTTCGAGTGGACATATCTGCTGATGATCTGCATCGGCTTGATGTTCATTTACCTCGCAATCAAGAAGGAATGGGAGCCCATGCTCCTGGTTCCTATCGGATTCGGTATCATCATCGGCAACATCCCCCTCTTCCCCGGCCTCTCGGTCGGCATCTATGAGGAAGGCTCTGTGATGAACATACTCTACTATGGTGTGATCAAGGGCTTCTACCCGCCTCTGATCTTCCTCGGAATCGGCGCGATGACCGATTTCTCCGCACTGATCTCCAACCCTAAGCTGCTGCTCATCGGAGCCGCAGCCCAGCTGGGTATCTTCGGAGCCTACACCGTGGCCCTTGCCTTGGGATTCTCCCCTGCAGAGGCCGGTGCGATCGGTATCATCGGAGGTGCTGACGGTCCTACCGCCATCTTCCTCTCCTCGAGACTTGCTCCCGACCTTATGGGCGCCATCGCCGTGTCGGCATATTCGTACATGGCCCTGGTACCTGTGATCCAGCCTCCTATCATGAAGCTGCTGACCACCAAGAAGGAGAGACTCATCAGGATGAAGCCGCCCCGTCCGGTATC
>CASFSL010000044.1 GCA_949297365.1 uncultured Bacteroidales bacterium
AAAGATGGATTGTCGAGCGCACTTTCTCATGGCTCGAGAACTTCAGGAGACTGACCATTGACTATGAATACAGGGCCGATACGCACGAAGCCATGATGCATATCGCTGCCATAAAATTATTTTTGAATAAAATTTAAACAGATTCTTAACAGGTTTATAACCAGTTGTTATTTCGGCGTAAAACATCCGGATTCCTATGTAAAAAGAATCCACACCCGCGAATTAAATCGAAGGATGCGATGACCGGTATAACTGCTGATATAGAATCCATTTTACCTGCCATTTCAAAAGCAGAGTGTCTGAAAGGGTGGACTCTAGTTGGGACACTCAACAGTCTGTTTTCCCGATAACGGAGGTATATTCTCCCGGAGAATTTTTCCTGAAACTTGTCAAGCGATTTATGAGAACTGTACCCTGATTTCCCGGCATAGGTGGTTTTCCGTAAAAACAGACAGTTTGTCGAAAAATGCAAAATGCTGCGCATAAAAAAGGACGGTCACTTTGCCGACCGTCCGATTTATGCCGTTATATGTGTAGCTGTTCCCTGCGAACACCGTCCGGCAACCTGCCATGTCTCAACGCTCCACTATTACGGTCTTCTTCACGAGCGGCCCTAGATTCCCGTCTGCATCCTCAGCTATGGCAAAGAACGTCAATTCAGTACCCCAGTCCACAGCCGTCGCCACATACTCCGAGTCAGTGTACTTTGCATCATTTATAGGATTTGTCAGCAGCTCTATCAGTTCGGTGTCAGTGAAAGTAATGCCGAAATTTCCGACACATACTCCGTTCTCACTGGTCATGACCTGACCGTACCAGTGTGCGGCATCGTCATTGACAGTCATGTACGCATATACCGCAGCCAGACCGTCATAACCTACTTCCGCACCGTCTATAATCTCAACTTCAGTAAACTCTACAACGGCAGAACCGCTTGCATCCGGTTTGCCTGTAGTGAATTCAAAGACCGTCAACGGAGTGGTCACGCCGCCGGCATAACCGAATGCGAAACATACATAACGGGTGTCAGATATGAGCGCCGTGCTTTTATCCAGAATCTGATTTCCCTCATAGACACCCATTCCGCCATAATCCACAACATATTGCATGAACTCCTCATCCCTGCCTATATACTCACTGTACTGCTCATACTGCATACATCCTGCAATATAAGGCTCGTCCTTAACCGACGGTATTATCTGTAGAACGGCTCCGCTCTCAGTCTGTTCCACCAGCGATATGTCAAATGTCATATCTGAGGCGACAACTTCCGGAAGTGTCTGCTCCGCACCGGCAATCTCAGTCGTGCGCTCACCGAGGCTGCTCACTCCAAATACCACTACTGTATATGTCTCTCCAGGCTGCATATCGCTGATGCTCATATCCTCAAAGGTATTGACTGTCTTCTCGCCGCTGTTTAAGGAACTGTAAGCCGCCCAGTCTATCCCGGCCACATCCGCCTGACGTATAAACTGCAATGAAATTTCCTCAAGACCTTCCGCATCAACCATTGACGTAGGACACACTCCTGCAAACCATCTGGTATTCGGATTGTCAGGCTTTACAGTAAATGTCATCTCAGTCTGCAGAACCTCATCAAAAACTATCTCAAACCGGCAGTTGTCAGAAACTTTAAAATCCAGTGTCGTAAAATTCTCTCTTGTTATAGCGGAGTTTATTGACCCGTCATGTTCATCCACTCCGAATGCAAAAATCTGGTATTCGGTAGATGGATCAAGGGCATTTGTCCTATACAGGTCATCAGCATGGGAAAGCACGTCCACCCAGCTTCCGTTCTGATCCACATAATTTCTGAAATCCTCCAGGTCCTGCGCGATTATCTGCTCCGCATATTCAGAAAGTGTCCCGTCATCTGAGTATTTTCCGTCGGCCAACGACCTCTCAATAATATTCCATGTATAATAGACTGTCTTATCACTTGGCAGAACATCAACCGTTACTCCCGTAGAAGTCATGTCCCTTAGCTGAAATTCAAATGTCAGAACGTCCTCGCCGCCGTTCTTTGCCTTCTGCGTGACGGGGACGCTGAAGGCGGCGTAGGAGCCGTAGGTGACGGTGACGAGGCCATCGCGGCTGGAGGTTCCCGGATTCTCACCTACCTCAAAGCCGATTACACCATCTTCATAAGTAAAATCAGTAATCCATTCCGTCTGTTCAGTGGAAGCCTGAACCTCCACGCCATCGACCGGATTGGTCAGAGTATATTCTATCTCGTAATGTCCTCCGGCAGGATCTGCCGTAACAGACTGAGTCACTTGCTTGAGAGCGGGTTCAAGAACCGTCTCTTCTTCTTTCTGCTGGCATGACAGGACCGAAAGGCCGGCCAGCAACGCGATAGTACAGTTGATAAATTTTTTCATTGCTTATGGTATTTATTGGTTTGTCTGGTGCAAATTTACATTCCACGTATAAGAAAAAAGTTAAACTATCTTAATCCCTCAAAAATCTTTATGTATCTTTACATTTTAATCCGAATACGATGTACTGCGACTTAAAGCAACTTATAAAGCAGGAAGGCAACTTCAATCCTTCCGACAGCATTATAGAGAATTTTCTTGAGGCCATGGAGGAGATCCACCTAAAGCCCAAGGAACGCCTTATCGACTACGACAGGGTCAACACAGATATTTTCTGCCTCAAGGAAGGAATCATCAGAATCTTTCATATAGAGGAATACCGCGAAATCACATTCGGATTCGCGACACCGGGAACCATCATACTCTCTCCGCACTCCTATTATGTGAATTCCCCGGCATTTCTAATAGCGGAGAACTGCAAGACCACTGCGACAGTATTGAGGATGAGCAAAAGCACTTTTGACTCCATGCTCAGGGAATATCCCGAATTCTCGCAGTGGATGTTCAATCTGGCCATGGGACAGCTCTACACCTGCGAGCACAAGCTTTGCCTCATCAACGGCTCTGCCAAAGACAGATACCTGTCCGTTCTGAAGAACCGCCCGGAAATCATAGAGGCCGTTCCGGGGAAAATCCTGGCATCGTATCTCGGTGTCACTCCGCAGTATCTGTGCAATCTTAAAAGCGAGCTGACAAACAATATTGACAAGGAAAAATAATTATTCATAATTTTGCACCGCAAACATAAACATTAACTGTGTACTGATATGACTGAAAAGAAAAACTATGCGCTCCCGATAGCGATGATGTACCTGCTGTTCTTCATGATCGCTTTCGTGACTAATCTTTGCAACCCTATGGCGGTTATCGTCAAGAACCAGTTTGACGTATCCAACGCCATGGCCCAGCTGGGCAACGCGGCCAACTTCATCGCCTACGCCGTCATGGGCATCCCTGCCGGCATACTGCTTAAAAAGATAGGATATAAGAAGACTGCCCTTGCAGCGATTGCAGTGGGCTTCGCCGGCGTATTCCTCCAGTATGTATCGGGATGGGACGGAGTCCAGAGCTACGGCGTGTACCTGGCCGGTGCCTTTATCGCCGGTTTCTGCATGTGCATGCTCAACACTGTCGTCAACCCCATGCTCAACACTCTGGGCGGAGGCGGAAAACGCGGCAACCAGCTGATACAGTTCGGCGGCGTGGGCAACTCCCTGGCCGCTACATTCGTGACCATATTCGTGGGTGCTCTCGTAGGAGACGCATCAAAGGCCCAGATATCCGATGCCACTCCAGCCCTTTTCATAGCCTTGGGCATCTTCCTGCTGGTGTTCATCGTGCTCTCGTTCGTCAGGATACCCGAACCGGACCAGGAGAAGTCCTCCGAATCCGCACAGAAACCTGCGGTACCGGCTGACGGCAAGAAACACAGCGCATTCTCATTCCGCCATTTCAACCTGGGAATCATTGCCATCTTCCTGTACCTGGGTGTCGAAGTCGGTATTCCCACATACGTACTTCAGTACCTGTCCACCGCCACCGACGCAGCCACTCCCGGATTCGGGATGGACTCAGGCGTAGCTGCCTCTATTGCCGGCGTGTTCTGGCTGATGATGCTCGTAGGAAGGCTCTGCGGAGGTCTGCTCGGCGGCAAGTTCTCCAGCCGGACGCAGATACTCTTCGTATCGTCAGTGTGCATGGTCTTCATCCTGCTTGGAATGCTGCTGCCTTCCGGCACTACGGTACCGTTCTTCGGTTTTGAAGGCTCCACCGGTCACTTCGTGACGGCTGACATACCCGTAGGCATGGTATTTCTGGTACTCTGCGGTCTGTGTACCTCGGTATGCTGGGGCGGTATCTTCAACATGGCCGTGGAGGGTCTGGGCAAATACACCTCAGTGGCTTCCGGAATGTTCATGACAATGGTCTGCGGCGGCGGAATCCTCATTCCGATTCAGGGCGCGATAGCAGATGCCACCGGATCATTCCTGATCAGCTTTATCGTTCCTCTGGTCTGCGCGGCCTACATCTTCCTTTACGCGCTGATATGGTACAAAAACGTAAACACCGATATTAAAACAGAATAACCATGACAAAACAGGCATTAGTAATGGGCATCGATGTCGGAGGACAGACCACCAAGCTGGGGGTCGTGGATGCCCGCGGCAACATACTTTATCAGAGCGTCATCTCATCTCTCCAGAGAGAACTGTCATCCTATGTGGAGGATCTCACCACCGCCATCAAGGACCTCATCAGACAGTCCGAGAATGACGGAGAGATAAAGGGCATCGGTATCGGTGCCCCGAACGGCAACTACTACAAGGGCACCATAGAATTCGCACCCAATCTCAAGTGGGCATATGACGAGAACGACAAGCCCATGGTTATCTTCTTCGCCAAGATGATACGCGACATAGTCGGCATACCGGTGGCCATCACCAATGACGCCAATGCGGCCGCCGTCGGCGAGATGACCTACGGCATAGCCAAGGGGATGAAGGACTTCATCATGATCACCCTCGGCACAGGAGTCGGCAGCGGCATCGTAATCGACGGCAAGATAGTCTACGGCCATGACGGATTCGCAGGAGAGCTCGGCCACACCACCATCATACGCGGAGGACGGCAGTGCAACTGCGGACGCAAGGGCTGTCTGGAGACCTACACCTCCGCGACAGGCGTGGCCCGCACCGCAAGGGAGTTCCTGACCGAAAGGGATGAGCCCAGTCTGCTGCGCAATCTGGATCCGGAGAAGATTACCTCTAAGGACATCTACGATGCCGCCACAAAGGGCGACAAACTGGCCATCGAGATATTCCACTACACCGGCAAGATTATGGGAGAGGCCTTCGCCGACTTCGTGGCGTTCAGCGCACCCGAGGCCATAATCCTCTTCGGCGGTCTGGCCAGGTCCAAGGAGTTCCTGACCGAATCCATCCTCGAGAGCATGAACGACAATCTGCTGAACATCTGGAAAGGCAAGATCCGCCTGCTCTACTCTACCCTAAAGGACTCGGACGCAGCCATCCTCGGTGCCTCCGCCCTCGCCTGGGAACTCTAGCCACAAGGCACTTGGTAAATAGTATTGCCCTCTGAAAATCCTCCCCACTACGTGGGTCCCCTCCCTTTTCGGGAGCCAAAGTTTTCAGAGGGCAATACTATTTACCTTTGTCAAACTTGACTTGATTCCATCAAGTAGGACTTCATGAAGGCGTTGAGGTCACCGTCCAGGACACCCTGGGTATCGGAGGTTTCATATCCGGTACGCAGGTCCTTGACCATCTTGTAGGGATGCAGGACGTAGCTGCGGATCTGCGAGCCCCACTCTATCTTCTTCTTCTTGCCCTCTAACTCGGCCTGCTTCTCCTGACGTTTTTTGAGTTCCAGGTCGTAAAGATGGGATTTCAATATACGCAAGGCTCTCTGACGGTTGTCCAGCTGGGAGCGGGTCTCGGTATTCTCGACCACGATGCCAGTCGGGATGTGGCGCACGCGGACTCCTGTCTCCACCTTATTGACGTTCTGGCCGCCGGCACCCGATGACCGGTAGGTATCCCACTCGAGGTCGGCCGGATTGATCTCTATCTCGATGGTGTCGTCCACGAGAGGATAGACGAAGACGGAAGAGAATGTAGTCTGCCGTTTGCCCTGAGCATTGAACGGGGAGATGCGCACCAGGCGATGTACTCCGCTCTCACCCTTGAGGTAGCCGAAAGCGTAGTCCCCCTCGAACTCTATCGTCACCGACTTGATACCGGCCTCGTCCCCCTCGATGAGGTCGCTGACCGCCACCTTGTAGCCGTTGCGCTCGCCCCAGCGGACGTACATGCGCATCAGCATGGCCGACCAGTCATTGCTCTCGGTGCCGCCGGCTCCCGAATTGATCTTCAGGATTGCCCCGAGATTGTCTCCTTCCTCTCCGAGCATATTGCGCAGCTCCAGATCCTCGACCTTGCCGACAAGGGCCTCGAACTGGGCATCCACATCTTTCTGGGCCGCCTCGTCTTCTTTGGCGAACTCCAGCAGAACCTCCAGATCCTCATCCATTTTCTTAATCCCGTCGTAGGCATCGGTCCAGAACTTCACTCCGGCCATCTTCTTTAGATACGCCTCGGCCTCCTTCGGGTCGTCCCAGAATCCCGGCCCGGCACTGTGCTGCTGCATCGCAGCTACCTGCTCCTTCCTAGAAGCGATGTCAAAGACACCTCCCCAGCGTATCGATACGCTGACGCAAGTCTCTCACCTGTTCCGTGGTAATCATCTTCCGTAGTTATTTCGTTAATATTTCATTCCAAATTGCGAATATACGCAGAAGCCGAGCGCAGAGCAAATTTATTTGCTTTGCCGAGGCGCCACAGTATATGCGGCGAAGCCGAATATCGCAGAAGCCGAGCGCAGAGCAAATTTATTTGCAAAGACACAAACACACATACAGAAATGGCGTGCATTTTCCAGATACTCCCAGGTACTGAATAATGCACACCATATGTCAATCAACGGATTAAAGTAAATCCTACGGTCAAAGCTGCCTTACAGGCCCGCTCCAATGAGCCGTTACCGTATTCGCGGGCTCGGCATCATCCTTCATCTCAAGCTGAATCTCAAACTCACCGTTCTCTGTCTCAGTGATTTCGATTGTACCCTCCATGCCCGGAGCTCCCACGTAATACACATTGTCAGGATCGTACAACAGATAAGGCCATGTTCCCCTTATTACCGAAAACTCCTTATAACCAGGAATGAATTCTCCTGCCACCGGCGCGTCAGGATCTGCCGGTGTTGTATATGTGCCCGCTATTGAAGTAGAGCCTTCTGGTGCCAGCAGATCCAGCTGGATAGTCTCGCTGGTCGTATAATTGTAAATCATTATCTCATACTCCACGGCATTCTCGAAATAACTTGTATAGACACGATATGTACATTCAGTATCGTCTTCTGGAGTAAAAATGACCGTCTTGTCCTCCCGAAGCACACTCAACCAATCTCCTGAAGGAAGGATAGGCGAGTTATCGACGAATGTAACCTCGCCCATCGGGTATCTGCCCTTGACGGAGACTCCCTCCGGCGTAGTGACATCTACTACAAACTCGTAATTGTCTCCATTATTGAGCACCTCAATAGTTCCATCGACAGCAAATCCAACCAACGGTGTCACATCCAAAGACTCCACCTGCTGGATATAGGTACCGTAGTAGAACTGTTCACCAAACAGATTGAACTGTGAGCCGACTGTAAATGTCATCTGCGACACATAGTCTTCACTGGGATTATAAGTTCCCGGCTTAATAACCATTTTCTCCTTTGTTGAGAGCGGCTCTGTCAGCAGGTCAATCGTCATCTGATGCCCCTTGACAAGATATCCTCCCTCGACAGTGCCCTCCAGCAAGTGTATGGTATAACGCTCACTGGTGCTACTCGTATACTCCCACGTAGCTGATGCCGACGTAAAGACGACATTCACAGGCTCAGTAATGACAGGCGTGTCTCCGGAAAGGTCTGTGCGGTCGACGAACGTGATATCGCCCTCATACTTCACAGAAAAATTCTCCTCGGGATTAGCCATTATAAATGAGCACTCTATCAAATAGCCGGAAGTCGTATGCGTGACATCTATTTCCCCTTCCACCGGCTTACGGTAGACAATCTCACCGTCTTCACTCATCTCACGCACCCAGGTATAATCCGGATTGGCCGTACCGTCCGTCATTCCCCCCTCCAGGGTGTATTTCCCTTCAGGAATAGTCGCATCATCAGCATTCATACTCACAGTCCCATAAAGGTCCAGATACAGTATCATTCCTGGGGATACCGGCATCTGCTCTCCGCTTTCACTAACCTCAAAATCCGTATTGCTCAGTCCGACATAATAGTTGGCAGAACCGTCACTTCCCTCAAAAGCCTTATAGCTGGCTTCAGTAACACGGTCGAGCACCACATCCTCACCGGTTACGGGATCATCCGGCTCAACAGCGCCATGGGTCTCGCTGACGCAACGCACAGGAGCACCAGCCGAACGGTTACTGTTGCTTTCTGTATTAAGGTAAGCCGGCAGGAAGTTAAGCGCATACACGTAGTATTCATCAGAAGCAGTCGATGTCCAGTAATTGGCCTGACCGCCTACGAAACTCCATTCACCTGACGCAGCGCCTCTGTTTCCTACCATGGGGTAGTAACCCAGCAATGCGTGCCGGCGGCCCAGAGCAGCCTCATCGTAAATGAAATTAGCCTCATTCACACCTTTCCAGCTTCCATTGCGCGGAACCCGCCAGCCGGGAGGACAAGGATCGTACATAGTCTTTCCTGCATCTGACGGAGTCTCCCAAAGCCAGTCATTTGACGCAGAGCCGTCATGTGACAACCAGTCGTAATAATCATCACCTATCCGCAGACCGTAATAAAACGTAGTCGGATTCTCTATGGCATTCTGCATATTGTCAGCCACCGATACCTGCTCATTGGCAAAAACGCCATCTGCAACTGCCCCTGTAGAGTCATAAACAGTGATTCCGCCCATATCCATCCAGCCCTCACCGCTTGGGAAAGGATCTTTACGCCCCCATTGATAAGCCAGTCCTTTAGCCAGACCGGCATCGTCATAATCATCGGTCAGCGCACCGAGATTGCGGTCCATCCAGTTCAGACCGTTAAGTTTTTGGGCGGCAGATGACGGATCATAATCAGTAGACCATATATGCCAGCTCCAAAGAACAGTTCCCTCTCCATCCAATACTGCAATTACAGCATTGCCAGGATTGCCGCCGGCATTGAAGCACACGCGTTCATCCTCCAGGCGGACTCCAGAGACTACTGATGCTGCATCCTGCCACAGAAGCACAGCTGATGCAGGCGCGAGTCTCCCCGCTGTATACCTGTCGGAGGATACTCCGTTACCCATCACCGTGGCATCAAAAGAATAGTCTCCAGCCTGATGCACGATATAGCAATTTGCCGTGCCTGATGCACTCAGGTCTGTGCCGTACACAGTCGGTTCCGGAGGAGTTGGAGGTGTAGGTTCTTCGTTGTCGCGCGAGCAGCTGACCGCAAATACCGTCACGGCCAGTGCCATAAAGAGTTGATATTTTCTCATAAATAACTGGTTTAAGTGATTTCAGAGTGCAATATAGGAAATAAACGGTACAATACCTACACCTACAGGCTCCGCATAATGCAAATATTGACTTTTAGCAATCTTTTTTACCGTATCCATCCAGAAAACGAAGTACTGCCTCATAGGAGTAGCCTCGGGAAAGGGCGAAACGCAGAAGCTTGGTGCGGCGTTCGTACAATGTTTTCCCCGAGACCGATTTCCATTTTGCAGCAAGCACCTGATACATACGGGCTTCGCTGTCCTCCGGGCTGACCTCCCCCAACGCCTCTTCCACAACCTCCCTGGATATGCCTTTGGCGGACAGGGCAAACGATATCTTGCGCGGGCCCCAGCCGGAAAGAAGGGCCTTGTCCCGGACGAATGCACGGGCATAGCGGGCATCGTCCACATACCGCTCCCTGACCAGACGCTCCAGCACGGCGGCCGCGTCCTTATCGTCCAGGCCCTTCTGCCTGAGTTTCCCCAGCACGGCGGCGGAGCAGTATTCCCTCCGGGAGCACAGCCAGGCCATACGGCCGAACACCGCATCGAGTTTAGAAATAGTATCCGAGGTTGACATACACGCCTAATGTTCTGGTTATATTGGACCAGCTGAAATCCACATCCACAGGGCCGATCGGAAGGTCATACGAGTACCTGAGGCCTACACCCCACCAGTCGTATGCGGTCATGGAACCGTCCCCATACGGAGTCTTCGGCACGAAGAAGTTACGGATACCATTGGCCTCACGGGCATAGTTGCCCATAACGGTCACATAATGCTTGCGGTACACATTCCAGCGCAGGTCTGCTCGGAGAACGGCTACGGTATTGTACATCATCTCGGGACGGTTGGCTCCGATGAAGGGAATCTGATGGTCCACATAGCGGCCCGGCATGACTCCTCCCAGCAGGTTGTCGTATGAAAAGAGATAACTGTCTCCCATAACGAACCTGGCATAGACCTGCGGCATGAGCACCAGCCTTCTGTCCGCAAACGGCACATAGGAGAGAACTGACAGCTGAGCCTCTCCAAAGTTCCTGAACGGTACGGTCCTGTAAAAATCGTGGAATTTCCAGCCTCCGCTCAGAGTGAAGTCCACACCCTTCGTAGCGAACGACGAGCGGTCCTTGCTGTCAAACCTCAGCAGACCGTACACCCCCATGTAAGCACTTCTGAGCAGGCTCATATCCGGGATGTAAGATCCGTCATTCCCGGTATAGACATGATTGTAGATATAATTCTCGAAATTGAGACCTATCTCCGTACTGAAAAACCTGGAATGGTATTCGGACACATACGCCTTGACAGTCTGATTGAGAAGCATGGTGTTGGCGAATGCCCTGCCGTGATACCTGAGGTTAGTCTCGCTTTTACGGAACGTATATGAGAGACTGAACCTGGGGAATGCCCTTGGTGCAAAAGAGACCCTGACAGTGGCCCATGGATTGTAACTGAGACGGGTGGAGAAATTGAACTTGACTCCTGTCAGTTTCTGTTCGTTGATGCCCAGTCCCAGCAGGATGGCCGCGGCTTCCTGCGAGTCAAACCTGAATCCGAATCCGAAACTGTGCGGAACATCCCTGACCAGATCTATGTCGATGTGGTATGTGGAATCCCCCTCGTCGGGAAGTATCCTATAACTGACCTTGGAGAAAGCATTTGTCCCATGGAAAAACGATACGGCCTTCTCTATCTGCCTGCCCGTCATCCTGCGGTTCCTGAGGATCCGGGACTTTTTAAGCAGCCACATACAGTCCTTCTCACTGACTCCGGAGATGTAGACCGAGCTTATCGTCAGAGTATCCTTGTCTATATTCACAGCCCTGGGAGCCTGCCATACCTGCTCCACCGGGCCGTATTCCTCCAGTTTCAGCTTTAACGCCACCAGAGCTTCCCGCTGTCTGTCCGCAGCATCATACCCCCTTTGTATAAGCGTGTCAATACTGTACTGGTCAAAATTCATCGGCCCGTAACCGGTGACATCCGGCTCTATGAAGATGTCGCACATGGCGATGTTGTCATCCGCCTTGCCCTTTGTCACCACACCCATAAGCTGGTCAATCAGCTGAGGCAGGGAATTGAGTCCGTCCGGATCTCCCCCTACCTTGCTGGACACCCTGACTCCTATTATGATGTCAGCACCCATAGCCTTGCATACATCCACCGGGAAATTGTTGAGCATACCGCCGTCCACCAGCACCATGTCCCCCATCCGCATCGGAGAGAACACTCCGGGGATAGCCATACTTGCACGGATAGCCTTGGAAAGCAGACCGTTGTGGAAGACCACCTCGTTACCGCTGACCATATCGGTGGCCACACAGGCATACGGTATGGGCATCTCATTGAAATCTATGGAGTCCTGATAGCCGAAGCACAGGGAATTGATAAGACTCTCAATATTGTTGCCGTTGATGAATCCCGCCGGCAATGAGCTGACAAAGACGCTGGAAGAGGGCTGCTCCCTGGCCATCATCTCATCCCGCCTGTTCCTGCCGGTCTCCATTGAACTCTCCAGCGATGCAGCTGTAGCAAAAGGCACTGTGAGAAGATATTTGCCGCTGCGCTCTTTATCCTGAAACGAAAGCTGTTCCCTTGTAACGCTGTTGCTCATGTAGACAGACCAGTCTATCGAGCGGATAAGCGAATCCAGTTCCTCAGGAGTATATCCCAGACAGTACATACCTCCTACGACCGAGCCCATGCTGGTGCCGGCCACGAAATCCACCGGGATACCAACCTCCTCCAGCACTTTCAGTGCACCGATATGGGCCGACCCCTTGGCACCTCCGCCGCTGAGCACCACGCCCACCTTAGGCCTTTCACGGCGCAGACTGTCGGACGGCACCGCCGCATTCAGGCAAACGGAAGACATTGCCGCGCATAAAAGAAATATCGTGACGAGTTGTTTCATAGGTCCGCTCACATTATTGTCCCCGGCCTTTGCCGCTGAGCATACCGCAGGCGGCCAGGATGTCCTCACCACGGGAGGCCCTGAGGGTCGTAAGTACACCGGCATTGTTGAGCCGGGTCTTGAACTGCTCTATGACCGGCATCGGGGACGGAGCCAGAGGCGAGTCCGGTATCCGGTGAAAGCGAATGAGGTTGACCCGGCACTCCAGACCGCGCAGCATCCCGGCCAGAGCATCGGCATGACGCTTGTCGTCATTGACTCCGGCAAACATGATGTACTCGAAGCTGACGCGCCTCTGCCCGGTAAAATCGTACTCCCGTATCAGCGACAGAGTCTTCGCCAGAGGGAAAGGTTTCTCCATCGGCATCAACTCCGCCCTCTCCTCAGGGAAAGGATTGTGCAGGCTCACGGCCAGATGACAGGAACATTCGTCCATGAAACGCCGCAGAGGCGACTCCCCCGTGCGCGGATCCGATGTCACGCCTATGGTCGAAAGGGTGATGCGCTTGGGACTCCAGCCGAAGCCCCACGGAGCGGTCAGCACCTCTATCGCCCGGCAGACATTGTCCCAGTTGTCCAGCGGCTCGCCCATGCCCATGAAGACAGCGTTGGTCAGCGAAGCCGCCTCGTCTATCTCCATGAACTGCGAGAGTATCTCCGCCGGAGTCAGGTTGCCGTGCCAGCCCTGCCGGCCGGTCATGCAGAAGCGGCAGCCCATCCGGCAGCCCATCTGCGAAGAGACGCATACCGTGTGCCTGTCACCGTCAGGAATCATCACAGCCTCCACGCCCGGCCCGAACGGAAAGAGATATTTCCTGGTCCCGTCAGCCGAGGATATCAGGTCGCAATAACCTGTCCGCCCCACCTCATAGTCCTGAGAAAGAGCCGCCCTGGCCGCCTTGGAGACATTGGTCATCTCATCTATCGTCCTGACTCTCTTGCTGTAAAGCCAGTCAGCCATCTGTGTGGCCACAAAAGACTTCAGGCCGTATCCTGCACATACGGCCTTGAGTTCATCTATATTTTTACCTAAAAGTGCTTCCATCAGCTTCTTGTACTCATCTGCAACATTAACGGCAATTCCTGACTCAAGCTCACCGGATACAGAAGCAGCATCAAGGCGGAGCCAGCCAGATATGCCAGCATGGCATTCATTTACGCCTGCGGTCCTTTTCGATCATTCTGACCAGATCCTTGAGTTCCTCCAGGCTGATGCGTTCGTCCTCCACGAACTGAGATACGACTTTCTTATAGGAATTGTCCAGATAATCCCTGATAACTCCGCCCAGATATCTCTGACCGTACTGTTCCCGGTCCATCGTCGGGGCATACCGATAAGACAGTCCTTCCGCCATGTGGGTCGTAAAACCTTTCTTCTCAAGTGAGCGGACCATTGTCGAGACGGTATTGAAATGCGGCCTGGGCTCATCGTAGTGCTGCAGCATCTCGGCCACGGTCAGAGGGCCGTACTCCCACAGCAGATCCATTACTTCCTCTTCTCTCTTTGTTATCTCGCTTCGCATAATATCCCGATTTAGATTGTTTGACTTGTTTGTTTGCAAAGATAGGAAATTCCCGGGAATATTGCTCATCCGCGCCTGCGGAACAGAGCGAGGCCGGCACCGTCGGAGAGCGGAAATGCAAACTGTTAACGAGTGTTAAATAGACGGCTCTGCATACAGTTCCGAACACAATAATCACGGTTTTCCGCCATATCCTCCGACATAGGATTTTGCTATCTTTGCAGTCATAACACAACTGACTGACCCTACTATGCGCCACAGATTCCTGACAGGGCTCACGCTTCTTGCTGTTTCCGCCACATGCCTTTCCCTGAAGGCTGAGTCAAGGCGGGATTTTTCCTACACCCTGCAGATTGACAGCCTTGCGGAGACTGCCTTCGCAGAAGGCGATATGAGACGCTGCATCAGCCTCTGGCTCGAAGCGGCCGAGATTGCAGACCGCTGCGCCAAGACCGAGGAGGACTCACTGATCTACAGCGGATTTCTCCAGTCCATAGGAGTCTGCTACCGCCGCACTTCGATGATGGACTCCACCCTGCACTACTACAATCTGGCCTGGGACATCCTCCACGACAAGACCTCACCAGCCGCTGTCTCCGAAAAGACCCGCCTGCTCACCAGCATGGCCATCCTGCTGACTTTCATGGGCCGGGACGAGGAGTCAATGCAGTATGCCGACCGTGCGATGGCCATGGCCCGGGACGATGCCGACATGGAGATGATCATGTACGCCGCGACCAATGCCGGAGGCATCTATGCCCGCAACGGGGATTTTGCCAAAAGTACCTCTGCCCTGCGCACCGCAGTATCCAAAGCTGAAGAGAGCGGCCTGCCCGACAAACAGCTCTCAGCCCTGACCATCATGACCTCGATGTTCAATCTCGCCGGAGAGACTGACTCAGTAGAGCACTATCTGCAACTTGCGGAGAAAGCATCGGAAGGGCTACCCGAGAACTCAGTGGAGGTTCTGGGATTCCGCGAGACCCAGGCGGCGGTACTCAGCAGCCTGGGGCACTATGCCGAAAGCAACGCCATATACCGGAAACTGCTTTCGGCATCTGGCAGCAACTCCTCCGTAGTGGAGGATGCCGGATACATGGCCATGGCCCGCAACTACATGGCACTGGGACAATGGGAAAACGCCGGACAATGCTACGAGAAAGCCTACAGCGTCATCGACAGTATCTACAATGCGGACATCACAGCCCAGGTCTCGGAATGGTCTGCCAAATACGGAGCGGCCGAAAAGGAACTGGAAATCTCCAGACTGGAACAGGAATCCCTGAAAAACCGGGCGGCCATGCAGACATGGGTCATCATCGCCATGGCGCTGGTAGCGGTTCTGGCAGGAGTTGTCCTGACAGCGGCATACAGACGCAGACATCTGAAAAAGGTGGAGGAACTGCGGCTTGCCAGGAAATACATAGACGGACTGGAGAAAGAAAGAGCGCGGGTAGCCCGGGAGCTGCACGACGGAGTGTGCAACGACCTGCTCGGCATAGGTATGCAGATCTCGGCCATGAGACCAGGCGGTCCCGAACAGGACAAGGTGCTGTCACTGCTGGAGGGTCTGCGCAGCGAGGTCCGCGCCATCTCGCATGACATGATGCCGCCCCAGTTCAGCTTCTCTGACATTGAGGAAGTGATGAAGATGTACGCTGACCGCTTCCGCTCCCAGACCAACGCCCTGATTCAGTTCGACGCCGCATGTGAAGGTCCTCTCACATGGCGGCAGGTGCCTGACCATATATCACACGAAGTCTACAGGATCTTCCAGGAACACATGGGCAATATCATCAAGCATTCAGGAGCAGGACGTATCGGTGCGGAACTCCTGTTAAACGGGACTTCGCTGTCCCTGACTGTATCCGACGACGGAAAACCTTTTGAACCTGACATGCCGATGCAGGCCAAAGGCGGAATAGGCCTGAACATAATGAAAGAAAGAGCCAAGTCCATAGGAGCCGTCATGTCGTATTCCTCCTCCGGCGGGACAAACATCCTCAAACTTGACGTACCTTTGAATATTTTATAAACCGTTATGAGCAACAGGACTATGACTATCCTACTGGTCGATGACCACGACCTGGTACTGAAGGGCATGACTGCCGTCCTCAGGGAACATTTCAGAGAAGCGGAACTCCTGACTGCCGCAGACGGACGGCAGGCTGTAGAAGCAGCTGTCAACCACGATATAGACCTGGTCATACTGGATCTGGAACTGCCCGACATGTCCGGATTTGACCTGATAGAACGGCTGCGCGGAATCTTCCCCGGGATAAAAATAGTCGTCAATACCGTCCACGAGGAGATATGGGCAATGAATCGGCTCAGACAGTGCGCCGTGGACGGCATCGTATTCAAATCCGTGGACTCATCCGCACTTGTACAGACCGTCAGGAATGTACTTGAAGGGCTGCCGTCCTCATGTCAGGCCGGCACCGGGCCCGGCGTATCATCCAAGGAGCTGGAGGTGCTCCGGCTCATCGCCGACGGTCTGGACTCACAAAGCATTGCGACGCGGCTGTTCATCTCCATAAACACAGTGGAATCGCACCGAAGCCATCTTATGCGGAAACTCCGGGCCTCCAATGCGGCCGATATGGTGATGAAAGCCGTCTCTCTCGGGCTCATCCCGCCGGCCCATCTCAAGAAGATGCTTTGAGAGAGTGCTAAAATCACGGTTTTCCGTAATTGACACCGCAGACTATTATGCCGTACTTTGCAGAAAATACAAATCCGTCAAATTATGAGAAAAACAGCATTTCTAAGCATCATGGCCGCAGCCGCACTGTTTACAGCGGCAAGCTGCACCGAAGATCCTGATACCGGCAAACCCGACGACGGGACTACAGAAGAGCCCGGCACAGAAGAACCGGACACCCCTGGAACAGAAGACAATACCGACCGCATCAGTATCATAGCCTTCCGCAACGACGAGGGAGACGAACACTACTGGGGATTCACCTATGACTCCCAGGACAGGCCTGTGGCCGTGGATCTGAACGGAACTGACTACGGAGACACATTCCTGTATCACTACAACATCGAATACTCCGACAGCCACGTCAAGTTCTACAACGACACTCTCAGCATAGACCTGACCCTGGATGCATCCGGCAAAGCCGTAAGCGGCATATACCATGAATATTACGACGAATACGGCTATCCCTATGAGTCCGAGACGGCCATATCTTTCTTCTACGACGCCGAAGACCGTCTTATCCGCGAGGAAGGCACGGATGAGTACGATTACAACTACTTTACCGTGGAATACACCTGGGAAAACGGCAACATGGTCAATTCATACATCAATTATTACGATGTGCCATTCCTGTATTCGGAACACGCCGCCAACTCCAATATCGACATCAACTGGATACTGAGCACCGGTTACGGTTCCATGGTGGGAAGTGCCGTGGGATTCCTCGGTGTACTTGGAGAGAGAAGCACCGACTATGTCTTTCCCACTTACTTCGATGACGATCTCGCAGTCGAGAATCAGCCGATCGAGGAGTGGATCAGCGAGGACCTTATCGGAATAACCCAGACCCGGGAGTACAGCAGTCATCTGGTGGCCTATGACGAGTCCTCCGCCGAATATACGTTCAATGACAGAGAGCAGCTCACCGACATCACCAAGACAGTTCCAAACTATATGGTGTACTACTCTCAGGACTATACTATCACAGTCGTAGACCCTGATGGCTATGTCGTCAATGACGGTAAAAAGTACTATCGTTACGAAGCAGTCAGATACGAGTACGAGGAACCGGTAGAGACAGGCCGCGAGCCCATGGACCCGGACATCACCTACGTCTCCATCACGTACTGACACACATTCCGACCGCTTACTTAGACTGTGTGAACAAAAGGGCAGACCCTGTCTCTGAATGGGCCTGCCCTTTCTTTATAGGTGTTTTCGCAGCAGTTTGCATCAGCCCTGTATGGGAAAAATCCGCGGATCCCGGTCTTTCCCGACAGAGCCTACTTGTGCAGGGCTGTTACGGCACGGCGGATGGTGTCCTCGTCGCTGTGGACGACAGTCTCCTCTTTTGCTATGCCGCCGAGAACTCTCATACCTGACTTGTGACGTTTTGTGGCTGACAGATGCAGTTCACTGACTCCGGTCAGCATAGCAAGATCCCGGATATTGTCGGGATTGATACCTGAACCCGGCATGATTATCAAAGGCCTGCGGGAACTGCCGGTATGGTTGACCATCATAGCCTGCATCCGGGCAATGGTTTCCCGGCCTTCCCATGCAGTCGGACAGCCGCCGGAAGTAAGCACGCGGTCATAACCGAGCGAGGCTACTTCCTCAAGCGCGTCCAGAATATTGTCCGCACAGTCTATAGCCCTGTGAAATGTCGTAGACAGTCCGTGTCTGCGAGCCTCCTTCAACCACTCCGCAGCCGCTGTCCGGTCTACCTTCGCATCAGGAGTCAACGCTCCGACCACGACACCCTGGACTCCGGCCTGGGCACAAATGGCGATATCCCTCGTAACTGTCTCCACCTCATAGGAGGAATACAGAAAATCCCCTGACCGTGGCCTTACCAGCACATTGACGGCTATTGTAAGAGCCGCCCTGACTCCCTGAATAAGGCCGAAAGAAGGAGTAACACCTCCGACATCCAGCTCGGAGCAAAGTTCTATCCTAGCAGCACCGCCTCTCTGCGCCGCCAGCGCGCTCTCATAGGACGGAGCGCATATCTCTATCGTATAATCCCGCATCTCTGAATATTTTTCACCCCGCAAAGTTACACAATTCTGATGTTTATCCGCAGCATCATCTCCTCATTCTATTCCGAATATCAACTTCCGGTCAATGGCCGGATGCACAATCCATCCGCTTTCATCCTACCCCATAAGGCATCAGTATCAATCATAACCAACTGTCAATCAGCAACTATTGAACACACCTATTGCTCTATGGTCTGTTTTTTCAGACCATAGAGTTTCCGTACCAGATGAATACATCTGGCAATCAGCTCATTAACAAACTGAATAGTGCTTCATGGGTAACTCTCACCGGCTGAAAAGCACGCAGGTGATGCTCCCTCCAGGGATTTGCTCCCGATGGTCGCACATCCCTCACCGCCTGCGGCGGGCATTGCAAAAGGGAACAAAAAAGCCGCTAGAGCAAGCTCTGCGGCTTCTTCGTTCCCTTTTGCGGAGAGGGAGGGATTCGAACCCCCGGACGCTTTCACGTCAACAGTTTTCAAGACTGCCGTAATCGACCACTCTACCACCTCTCCAATCCAATATGTTATACCTACTCTTTCAAAAGGAGCGCAAAGATAAGTATAATTTCCCAACCCACCAAATCCCATGCCTTTAATTTAATTTAAAAGGACATCTTCCAATCGCGCCTATTTGGAGAACTCATGCGTCTGGAAATACTTCCACTTGAAGATCAGCAGATACAGGGCACCTACGGTGACACATGAATCGGCGATGTTGAATATCGGACGGAAAAATATCAGCGACTCCCCGCCTTTGAACGGCACCCAGTCCGGCCAGTGAGTGTTTATAATGGGGAAATACAGCATGTCCACGACCTTGCCCAGGAAGAGCTTGCCGTACCCGTCCCCGAACGGCACGGCCGAGGCGACATGGGTATAACTGGACGGCTCAAATATCAGACCGTAGAACATACAGTCTATCAGGTTGCCCACCGCACCGGTCATGATGGCCGTCAGACCGAGCAGGACCCCGACAGGAGCGTCCTTCTTCAACAGCAGATGCCTTACATATACGAAGAGAAGGACGGAGAGTATCAGACGGAAGGATGTCAGTATATACTTCCCGATATCTCCTCCGAAAGACATTCCGAATGCCATGCCCTCGTTCTCGATGAACAGTATCTGAAACCAGTTGCCGAGGACAGGTATTGACTCACCGAGCTGCATATTGGTCTTGA
The DNA here is from genome assembly GCA_949297365.1 of uncultured Bacteroidales bacterium. Taxonomy (GTDB): domain Bacteria; phylum Bacteroidota; class Bacteroidia; order Bacteroidales; family UBA932; genus Coprenecus. The sequence continues at coordinate 19,836 of CASFSL010000044.1, forward strand.
CCAGAATCTTAGTCACCTGGTCAATCACCAGAAGAACCACCGCGAGCGCTATTATGAGACCGGCCTTCTTACCCTTGGAAAGCGTCATTACTTCTTGGAGTTAAGTTTGGCCTCGACACTCAATGTGGCATGAGGAACCAGCTTGAGCCTCTCCTTGGGAATCAGCTTTCCGGTCGCACGGCAGATACCGTATGTCTTGTTCTCAATCCTTACAAGAGCCGCCTCCAGCGAGTTGATGAACTTGAGCTGTCTCTGAGCCAGCTGTCCCGACTCTTCCTTCGACAGAGCAGAGGCACCTTCTTCCAGAACCTTGAATGTAGGAGAGGTATCCTCAGTATCATTACTGGTACTGTGAGTAATCGCAGACCTGAGCTGTTCGTAGTCATCCCTTGCCTTTTCGAGCTTCTTCAGAATGATCTCTTTGAATTCCTGCAGCTCTTCATCGCTGTAACGTACCTTCTCGAGTACTTCATTCTTGTTTTCGTCAGTGTTGTCCATAGCTGAAAAGTTTTAATATTACTTTGTAAAATTAATCATTTTTTGTGAATAATCAATACCTGACCTTGTCCGGATTGGACCTCCACAGCAGGAAAGGCCGCAGCCCTTCCTCCGGGAGCAGCTGAATGAAAGGCAGTTTCCTCTCATCAAGCGGCTTGGCGACTTCCACATATATCATGTCGTCGTCGAAGCCGGCAGCCGCAGCGTCATCCCTTCCGGCGGCATAGTACACTCTTGAGATATGCGCCCAATAACATGCGGCCAGACACATGGGACACGGCTCGCAGCTGGTATAGAGCTCGCATCCCGAGAGGTCGAACGTACCCAGCACGGCGCAGGCCCGGCGTATGGCATTGACCTCCGCGTGGGCAGTGGGATCATTGTCCACCGTCACGGTATTGGAGCCCTCGGCCACGACTTTCCCGTCCTTGACAATCACCGCACCGAAAGGGCCGCCGTTGCCGGAGGAGGCATTGTCCTCAGCCAGGGATATGGCCCTGCGCATATGGTCATTCGCCGTCATTATCTTTCGAGCCTCATCCTTATAGTACTGTCCTCCAGCCATTCGATATCAGTCCCTCCGTCCACCGAATCCTGCAGCACGATGTCCTTGGCAAGGGTCTGTGAGGCGATATAATCCTTGAAGCCCGCCAGGGCGTCCTCAACCTCAGGCAGTCTCTGGATATACGCGGTTATCTTGTCCGTCACCTCGAAGCCGCTGTCCTTACGCAGGTTCTGAATCCTGTTTACAAGCTCGCGGGCCACTCCCTCATTGCGGAGCTCCGGAGTAACGGTGATATCGAGGGCTATGGTCAGCCTGCCTTCTGTAGCCACCAGTCTTCCGGGCATATCCTCAGAAGACACCTCGTAATCGGACGGCTCCAGAACCACATCTCCCGACGGCAGACGCAGCGTATACGGACTGCCCTCCAGACCGGCCTGTTCCACCGCAGCGATATCCTGCTGGGACAGAGTACCGAATGACGCCGCTATCTCCTTCATCTGCTTGCCGTAACGCTTGCCGAGAGTCTTGAAATTGGGTTTTATCTTCTTGGTGATGAGCCCAGTGGTGTCCTTTATATATTCCACTTCCTTGACATTGACCTCACCGAGCACGAGATTACGGACCTTCTCAAACTGTTCCTCCACCTTGGGGTCCAGTACGGGGATTATCATGCGCGACAGAGGCTGACGAACCTTGATGTTGACCTTGCGGCGCAGGGCCAGCACCATCGAGGAGGATTTCTGTGCCAGAGCCATACGGGCCTCGAGATCGGAGTCGATGCACGAGGTGTCGCACTCGGGCATGGACATCATATGCACGGATTCCACGCTATGGCGTGACGTTCCGGCATTGAGGTCACAGAACAGGCGGTCCATGTAGAAAGGCGCGATAGGCGCGGCCAGTACGGCCACAGTCTCCAGAGCGCAGTAAAGGGTCTGATAAGCGGCCATCTTGTCCGCATCCATCTTTCCGCCCCAGAAACGCTTGCGGTTCAGGCGCACGTACCAGTTGCTGAGGTTGTCGCATACGAAGTCCTGAATCAGCCTGCCGGCTCCGGTGATGTCGTAATCCTCGTAGCAGGCCCTGACGTTCTTGACCAGGGTGTTGAGCAGGGACATCAGCCAGCGGTCTATCTCCGGCCTCTCCGCCACCGGTACCGGAGACATGTTCTTGCCGTCAAATCCATCCACATTGGCATAAAGGGCAAAGAACGAATATGTGTTATAGAGAGTTCCGAAGAACTTGCGGCGCACCTCGTCCACACCGGCCTCGTCGAACTTGAGGTTGTCCCAGGGCTGGGAGTTGGTGAGCATGTACCAGCGCAGTGCATCCGGGCCGTAATTGTCCAGAGCCTTGAACGGGTCTACGGCATTGCCCAGACGCTTGCTCATCTTGTTGCCGTCCTTGTCCAGCACCAGTCCGTTGGAGATGACTCTCCTGAAAGCCACGCTGTCGCTTATCATCGTATGGATGGCGTGCAAAGTGAAGAACCATCCGCGGGTCTGGTCCACTCCCTCGGCTATGAAGTCTGCGGTCTGGCCGAACTTGGGAGTGCCGAGAGCCTGCAGACCCTCCTGGGCATAGGGCATGGAGCCTGAGTCGAACCACACGTCTATCAGATCGGTCTCACGCACCATCTTCCGTCCCTTGTCGGACACCAGATATATCTCATCCACATACGGCCTGTGCAGGTCGATTCGGTCGTAATTCTCCTTGGAATAATCTCCGGGAACAAATCCGGCTGCGGCCAGCGGGTTCTCCTGCATGATGCCGGCTGTCACTGCCTTGTCTATCTCTGCGTAAAGTTCCGCTACGGAACCTATGCACTTCTCCTCCGCTCCATCCTCGGTTCTCCATACCGGAAGCGGGGTACCCCAGTAACGGCTGCGGGAGAGGTTCCAGTCCTGCAGGTTCTCCAGCCACTTGCCGAAACGGCCACTGCCGGTGGAGGCCGGCTTCCATTCTATGGTCCTGTTGAGTTCTATCAGACGGTCCTGCACGGCGGTAGTGCGGATAAACCACGAATCCAAAGGATAATACAGCACGGGCTTGTCAGTCCTCCAGCAGTGGGGATAGGAGTGTACGTGCTTCTCTATCTTGAAGGCCTTGTTCTGGCCCTTGAGCATCACGCAGATATCCACGTCGATAGTCGGAGTCTCGGGCGTAGCCTCCGGATCGTAGGCATTCTTGACATAACGGCCGGCGAACTCCCTGTACAGATCCACGTCCACCCTCTCGCGGACAAATTCAGGATCAAGGTCCTCTATGCGGTACATCTTGCCGTGACGGTCCACCTGAGCCTGCATCACTCCGGCTGCGTCACGCACCATCAGGGCGGGCACTCCGCTCTGGCGGGCCACCTTGGCGTCGTCGGCACCGAAGGTGGGGGCAATGTGGACAATACCTGTGGTGCCCTCGTCCGTGGTCACGTAGTCGCCGGGAATCACTCGGAAAGCCCCCTCGTCGGGACGCACCCAAGGGATCAGCTGCTCGTAGCGCATACCTACAAGGTCAGTGCCCTTATAAGAGCCTTCAAGCACTTCGAAAGGCACTTTCCCGTTGAAATGGTCGTGAACCAGCGCCTTTGCGACGACATAGACACCGGGAAGACCGGTGTAGGGATTCGAGGATCGCACCATGACATACTCGATGCCGGGACCTACACACAGGGCGGTATTGGAAGGCAGGGTCCAGGGGGTAGTAGTCCAGGCTATGAAGTAGAGGGGATCATCTCCGGCTTTCTGAAAAAACGGCTCGGAAACCTCGTCACGGATTACCTTGAACTGTACGACCGCAGTCGTGTCCTTCACGTCCCGGTAGCAGCCGGGCTGGTTGAGCTCGTGTGTACTCAGGCCCGTACCCGCTGCCGGAGAATAAGGCTGTATGGAGTATCCCTTATACAGATAACCTTTCTTGTATATCTCCTTGAGCAGATACCACAGTGTCTCTATGTAACGGTTGTCGTATGTGATATAAGGATTGTCGGTATCCACCCAGTAGCCCACGCGCTCGGTCAGGTTGACCCATTCCTTGGTGTATTTCATGACCTCGCGGCGGCAGATGGAGTTGTATTCGGCCACGGATATCTTCTTGCCTATGTCATCCTTAGTGATGCCGAGCATCTTCTCCACTCCCAGCTCCACGGGCAGACCGTGTGTGTCCCATCCGGCCTTGCGGCTGACATGATATCCGGACTGGGTCTTGAAGCGGCATATCACGTCCTTTATCGAGCGGGCCATCACATGGTGGATACCCGGCATACCGTTCGCGGACGGAGGTCCCTCGAAGAACACGAACTCTGGCGCTCCCTCCCTCATCCGAAGGGTCTTGTGAAATATATCCTGCTTCTTCCAGCTGTCCAGAACCTCGGCCGACAGGCCCGTCAGGTCCAATCCTTTATATTCTTTAAACATATTCTGAATTTTAACGGGCAAAGATATAAAGATTTCGTATTAGTCAGACAAAAAGCCGGGCCAATTTGACTTGACCCGGCTTAACCCTATTTCAGCAACTGGCGTTACTGGGCAGTTATCGTCACCTCATTGGCGCTGTTCTCATTTGTCTCCAGATAAGTGGCATGGAACACATACTCGCCGGCTGTTGTCGTACTGAATGTATTGCTGACATAGCAACTTTCCTGGGAGCAGAACGAACATTGTGATGTCACGTCCACATCATCAAGCGTAACTGTGAATGTGACCATATCCTCTCCGTCAGCGGATATAGTGGTCTTGTCCGCAGAAAGCCAGAGTCCGGGATGCTCAACTTTACTTTCCTCCTCGCAGCTTGTCAGAAACGGCAGTATGCCCATCACTGCGGCGAGAATACAGATTATACCTTTTCTCATCTTCAAAAACTTTAAATTTAACCTTGCGCAAAATTAGGTAAAAACCATAAATCTGCAAGAAAAATCTCAATCTTATCATCATTATGCCCATGACAAAAGAAAATATTACTAACTTTGTCCATTATGGCAGTTATAGACATCATCATCCTGGTACTGCTTTTACTGGCAGTCATAAAGGGCCTTAAGGACGGACTGATCCGTCAGGCAGGCGGAATCGCGGGACTTTTTATCGGAATCATCCTGGCAGGCAGGTTCTCGGCCCTGCTCGCCGGCTGGCTCGGCCAGTGGGTCAACGCCTCCGAGAACATCGTCAAGATCATTGCTTTCGTCCTCATCATCATCGCCACGTGCCTATGCATGCACCTGCTGGGCAAACTGCTTGAGAAGATCATTCAGCTCGCCACACTGGGATGGGTCAACAGGATTCTGGGCATGGTGCTGTCCATAGCCACGACCGTGCTCCTCATCGGAGTCCTGCTGTCATTGATAGAATACGTCAATGACACCTGGTTCACTCTCGTTCCCAAAGAGGCCCTGGAGGGCTCCAAAGGCGTACAGATCATAACCTCCATCACCGACTCCGTATTCCCCTATATCAAGGATCTGTTCAAAATCTAGCCCTTTTCAACCACTTCCGTAAAAACTTTTTCGATTTTGTCAGAAGTGGTAACGGAATGTGAAATATTTTTCCATACTTTGCATCAGAAAATTCAATGATATGGAAGAAGAGAAGAGTTTGAGGGAGATCACAGGCCGGCTGGCAGAATCCGTACTGCCGCCGATGGCATCCAGGAAAATCATCAGGTACAAGATTGCTGCAGCCGCGGCGTTTCTGCTGTCCGCACTGCCGTTCACTCCTTTTTTTATATAATCAAGACACATTCTGGAGGAGCGGGATATGGAGAAGGAGATCAGAATCAGACAACAGGACCGGAATGACTGCGCCGCCGCATGTGTCGCGTCAGTATGTGCCCATTACGGACTCAGGCTGCCCCTTATAAGGATACGGGAGGCCTGCGGGACAAACGCGGACGGCACCACCATGCAGGGCGTCATCGACGCCTGCGGCAAGCTGGGACTTGAAGCGGCCGGACTGAAAGCGAAGGACAAGGACATGAACAGTCTCCGTAATGTGGAGAGGCCCGTCATACTGCACCTGGAGAAGAAAAGCGGATGGCTGCATTTCGTGGTCCTCTACGGGATGGACAAGGACCATGCCCGGATCATGGACCCCGAAGACGGAAGGATGCACAGGACCAGTCTGAAAGAGTTGGAAGAAGAATGGAGCGGCTACATCATAGCCGTCACCCCTTCGCCGATGTTCAGAAAAGGGGACATGAGGACCGACATCCTCGGCCGGTTCAAGGACATTCTCTCATTCTACAGGAAGGAGCTGGCACTGGTACTGGCAGGCTCGGCCGCCTACATAGCCGCCACGCTGAGCATATCCGTATTCCTGCAGAGGATCATCGATTCGGTCATACCGGCGGGCAACCGCAACGGGCTGCTGACCGCAGGCGCGGTCATGATATGTCTTGCCCTGCTGTGCTGGTACATATCCTACGTAAGGTCCGTCCTGCTGGTACGCACCAGTATCAAGATAGACTGCCGCCTCATCACGGAATATTTCCGCAAGGTGTTCTCGCTGCCGCTGTCGTTCTTCAACTCCATGAGCAGCGGAGAGCTCAACTCCAGAGTATCCGACGCCTACCGCATACGGTCGTTCATCACCGAAAGGCTGCTGCTGATGACGATAAGCGTCATCACCCTGACCATAGCCACCGCCGTGCTCATGACCTTCTACTGGAAACTCACACTGATCGTCCTGAGCTTCATACCGCTGTTCGTCCTGCTGTACATAGTCTCGGACAGGCTCAACAGAAAGGTCAACCGGCGGATCATAGAGGAGAACGCCAGGTTCGAGCAGACCAGCATCGAGCAGCTCTCCGCAGTCAGGGACGTAAAATATTTCAATTCCGAGAAAGAGGCTGTAAGGAAAATAGAGACACAGTACTTCAGGACGGCATCCGCACTGTATGGCGGAGGAGTGCTGGCATCTGTCGTCGGCTCCGTCTCCGACACTGTCAGCCGGGCGGTATATCTTACGACCCTGCTCGCGGGAGCGTTTTTCGTACTGAACTCCGAGCTGACCATAGGAGAACTGGTTTCCTTCATATCCATGACCACCGTCTTCAGCTCTCCCGTAGTCCTGCTCATCGAGAGCAGCCGGGAAATTACCGAAGCCAGGATATCAGCGGAGAGGATATTCGACATCCTGGACCTGGAAGGAGAAGAGCCCACAGGGACAGTAAGGTTCCAGCCGGCACAGGACGACATTATCGAGGCCAGAGACATCTGCTTCTCATTCCCCGGAAGAGAGCAGCTGCTGGACGGACTCTCGTTCAGGATCCTGCCCGGAAAGACCAACCTCATACTCGGAACCAACGGCAGCGGCAAGAGCACCGTCGCGGCACTGCTGATGCGGGGCTATGCGCCCCAGAGCGGAAGCATCACCGCCGGCGGAGTGGACATACAGACCATCCCGCTGGACACCTGGCGGAAATATATCTCGATAGTCCCGCAGAAGCCGGAAATATCCGACGGAAGCATACTGGACAACATCGTAATGGGAGACAGGGACTACGACATGCGTTCCGTCACTGCCGTATGCGCCATGGCCGGCCTGGCCCGCACGATAGAGAACATGCCGGGCGGCATAATGGCCCATACCGGCGAGCATGGATGCAGACTGTCCGGGGGAGAAAGGCAGAAGATTGCCCTGGCCAGAGCCCTGTACCGACAGCCCAAAGTACTGATTCTGGACGAGGCGGCCACATTTCTGGACCAGGAGAGCCGCAAGAGGCTGACTGACACTATCTGTCTTCTTAAAGAGCACAATATCACGACAGTACTCATATCCCACGAGGAGCAGGCACTGGACATTGCCGACAATATAATAGATCTATCACATAAGAACGCGCGTTCACAGGCGTAAGCCGCAGCGCCTTTTATCTGCGGCACAACATAAAACATCTAATATCATGGAAAGAATTATTCAAAGGTATGAAGGGTTTGAATGTGTTAATTCTGACCTTTGCGCCACCGTCCGCGGGGGTGCCGGCCTATGGGGCAAAATCGTAAAATTCTTCGCTGAGAACTTCGACCAGTTCCTGATGGGATTCATGGAAGGATGGACCGGCCAGGAGATTGTAGGATCATTGACAAGATAAGACCTGCGGTTATGGAACAGTTCATTACACTCAGACGAAGCGAGACCTGCGCCGTCATCGGCGGCGGGACAAATACTACTGAAGGAAGAGTTGCCCGTATGCTGGGCCGCCTTGTAGGCGCGGCACTCAGGGCCCTCTACGACCTACTCAGAAACGGAAACAAGCCACAGGCTGCTCCCGCGTTCTAGTATACCAGGGCCTGCCTGCGGATAACAGCACGGGGCAGGCCCTTTATCAGTATTTTTATTATTTTTGTATCCGTTTTACAGCACAGACAGGCATGAGCCGCATAAGAAATATCCTGATCTCAGTTCTGATACTGACACTCTCCCCTGCCCTGAGAGCACAGGAGACATGGACTCTGGAGAAATGCATTGAATATGCCTGGAGCAACAACCTGTCCATCAAGCAGCAGAACATCGAGGTCTCCCGAAGCGAGGCCCAACTGCTTCAGGACAAGCTGGACTTTGCTCCCAGTCTCAATGTCTCTTTCGGGCACAACCTCAACTGGGGCCGCTCAGTAGACCTCCAGAACCTGGAAATCATACACAACAAACTGTCCCAGAGCACCAGCGCGTCGGCAAATGCCTCAATATACCTGCTGGACGGCCTGTCAAAGCTGTACGGTCTTAAAAGCAGTCAGAAGAGTCTGGAGATATCCATACAGGAAGTCGAGAGGCTCAAGGACGAGATATCCGTCTCCATCGCCAAGAGTTACCTGCAGATACTTCTGGCCCGGGAAATACTTGCCGCTGCGGAAGAGAGCTTCCATTCGCTCCAGGAGCAGAGAGACAGGACCCGGCTGCTGGTAGAGGCCGGCAGTCAGCCCTACACTTCCCTGCTGGACATAGAGTCCCAGCTGGCCTCCGAGAGAGTGCAGGTTGTCACGGCCGAGAGCCAGGTCAGGACCAACACCCTGGCCCTTCAGCAGCTGCTGGACCTGCAGTACAGTCCGGACTTCCGTATAGCCGTGCCGGATATCGACTACATCATACAGGGATACACTGCCGACAATATCGACGAGATCTATGCCGGAGCTCTGTCCATGCCCGTGATACAGAGTGCCAGACTGGCCCTGGACAAAGGAGAGCTGGATCTGAAGTCAGCCAAAGGCCAGCTCTACCCGAAGATATCCCTGTCAGCCAGCTACGGGACCTTCTACAGTTCCTCCACCTTCGCCCCGGACGGAAGCGTATATCCGTTCTTCGAGCAGTTTCGGGACAACATCAATCCGTCCATAACCGTCGGCCTGAGTATCCCGATCTTCAACAACTGGAGCGTCAAGACCAACGTCAGAAACGCCAGGCTGGCCAGAGAGAGTCTGGAACTGGAGCTCAGGACCAAGGAGCAGACTCTATACAAGGAGATACAGACTGCCGTCACTGAAGCCGAGACCTATTACCGTCAGATGGAAGCAGCCGAGGCCAATGTCGCATCCATGCAGGAATCATTCAGATACGTGGAGGAGAAGTTCAACTCCGGTGTCCTGAACGGTACCGACTATACCGTAGCCAGGGCCAACCTGTTCAAAGCCAGATCAGAATACCTGCAGGCCAGGTACCAATTCGTATTCCAATTGAAAATCATAGACTTTTATAAAGGGATACCTATGTCACTATAATTATGGGAAAGAAAAGAAAAGGCATAAGATACACTATCATCGTCATGGCCGCAGCTGTGACGGCCGCCGTCCTGTTTGCTCTGCTAAGGACGGACAAGGGCGAGCTTGTCGTCATCAACCGTCCGACGAGAGAGACCATCATAGAGAAGATACCTGCAAACGGAAAGATACGTCCTGTGACGGAAGTTAAGATAAGTCCCGATGTCTCAGGAGAGATTATCGAGCTCAACGTGGACGAGGGCGACAGAGTCCGGAAAGGAGACCTGATTATCAAGATCCGGCAGGATGTCTACATATCCTTGAGAGACAGGGCGGAGGCATCCCTCAACTCCACGAAGGCCCAGTACCGGCAGCAGAAAGCCGCTTTTGACCAGGCCGAGCAGAATTACAACCGCAACCGGGACCTCTATGAGAAACGGGCCATCTCCCTGCAGGAGTTCGAGGCCAGCACCGCTGAGTACGGAATGGCCGCGGAACAGCTGAAGGCCGCCGAGTACAACATTGAAAGTGCCACCGCCTCATTGAGCGAGGCCGAGGAGAACCTGACCAAGACCGTCATATACTCCCCTATCGACGGCATCATATCCAGCCTTAGCGTAGAGAAAGGAGAAAGGGTCGTGGGCACCTCCCAGATGGCCGGAACCGAGATGCTGCGGATAGCCGACTTCAACATGATGGAAGTGCTCGTGGATGTCAACGAGAATGACATCATACGCATAACAAAAGGCGACACGGCCGATATCGATGTGGACGCATACCCGGACAGACGGTTCAAGGGAGTGGTCACTCAGATCGCCAATTCGGCGAAAAACCTTACGGCAGCCACCTCCGCCCTTACGGACGTAACCAACTTCGAGGTCAGGATCCGGCTGCTGCCGGCATCCTACGCAGACCTGCTGGAAAAAGACCCCATCCCGTTCAGGCCGGGCATGTCCGCATCGGTAGAGATAGAGACTGACAGACAGGACAATGCCCTGACCGTCCCCCTGCAGGCCGTCACTTCCGAAGAGTGCATATTCACATACGACCCGTCCACGGCCACCGTCAGCTCCGTCAAGGTGAGCACGGGCATCCAGAGTATAGAGAACATCCAGATAACAGGAGGTCTGGAAGACGCGGACTCCACCTGGATCGTCACCGGACCGTACAGCACCGTGAACAGGGTACTGGAGGACGGGGTGAAAGTCAATGCCGAGATAGAAAAACACAACGATGATGAACGATAAGATACTGCTTATAGAGACGGCCACGGACGTTTGTTCCGCAGCCATAACAGACGGAAAAGGGATTATTTCCGCCAGATACACATCCGAGCCCAAGAGTCAGGCATCAGGACTCGCTCCGATGATTGACGAAGTCCTGAAAGAGGCCGGTCTTTCCGCCAAAGATCTGTCGGCCGTAGCCGTCAGCTCCGGACCGGGTTCCTACACAGGACTCCGGGTAGGCGTATCGACCGCAAAGGGTATATGCTTCGGAACAGGCCTGCCGCTTATCGCGGTAGAGACCCTGGAAGCAATAGCCTGCGGTGCTCTGAGTACCGGGAACATATCCTCCGATACCCTGATCATTCCCATGATTGATGCCAGAAGGATGGAGGTGTACACGGCCCTGTTCGACTCCTCGGGACGCAGGATATCCGACACAAGAGCTGTCATCCTTGAGCCGGATACATTCGCCGGAGAGATAGCCGGATACGGACACCTGATATTCACCGGAGACGGAGCCGGGAAATACAGGCAGGTCATCAATCCTGAGTACCTGGACAGATGCACATTCATAGCAAGCCATCCCGATGCCGCATATATGGCGGAACCGGCCCGCAGGGCATATACGGAAAAACGGTTCGAGGATGTAGCCTACTTCGAACCGTTCTACCTTAAAGAATTTATTGCAGCAAGTCCGTCCAGGAAACTGGATGCCGTCCTGCATCCGGACAAATCATAGCAGACGGCTGATTTCCTGCCCCAGCATATCAGTCTCAAACAGGTTTCTGGCCGTTATCACTCCGTCTCTGGAGATAACGTACATGGCCGGCAACTGTGAGACATTGTACATCATCGCAGCCGTGGATGACGCTCCGGAAGGATCGCAGACACTGATCCACGGCAGTTCCTGCTCCTTGACCTGCATGGCCCACGCAGTCTTGTCCTGGGTCAGGGCCACCTGGTATATCTCCAGGCCACGGCCACTGTACCTCTCATAGAGTTCTTTCAGCCCGACATTGAAGATACGCTGCTCCATCACCGAGGGATCCCAGAAATACAGTACGATTACCCTGCCCTTGAGGGCTGTCAGACTCCGGACTTCTCCGTTCACATCGGCCAGGGCGATCTCCGGGAAGTCCACTTCCTCCGCATCCGAAAGAATATTGCCCATATCCATGAGATTGCGCCTTGACTGGACCTCGTCGGCCAGAGCGGCCAGATACGGAGAGACAGGATAAAGCGTATGCAGAGTATCATACACCTGCTCCATGATAAGAGCGTCAGTCGTTTCAGAGAATATCCACTGCCCGTTCGGAGCCACCTGATACAGCACCGGGATCACCGTCATCGAACCCTTATGCCGCAGCACATACCGCAGGGCATCCTGCTTATGCCTCACATACAGCACTCCGAGTTCGCGCCTGAGAGCGGAACTTCTGTCTACATCTCCCTCCGCCTCGGCCGAAGACATCTCCGCGAACAGGGAATCGAACTTGTGATTGAAAGTCAGGATGCCGTCATTCACCTCCTGCATAAGCACCGACTCCCCGGAACCCTCAATCGACACGGCCGACGGCCGGGACCAGTCCGCCGCAACGCTCACCCTGTCTCTGCCCTGCAGAAGCAGGGAGACCACGCCATCGCTGCCGAAAGTCAGATATATGAACTCGGGAGAACCGGGATTGACCGTCACGCGGCACTCCGCCTTCTCTCCGGCGGTATAGACTGTATCCAGCACCAGCATCTCATTCAATGCCAGACGCGAGACCACTACCTGAGTACTGTCGGGAGCACCTTCTACTGTAAGACTTATACGCGCTGTATCCCTGTCACCGCACATCGTCATAAGAGCCACGAACAACGGCAGGGTGAACATACCAATCCAGTAGTACTTCGATCTCATAGACTCAGAGTTTTGCATATTCTGCGGCTATGGATGCGGATATCTCCTTGAAACGCTCGGGCGTAAGTTCCAGTTTCTGCTTTCTGAAGTCCAGATCCCCTTCTGTATCCAGCGGCACCAGATGGATGTGGGCATGAGGCACTTCCATACCGAGTACAGCCACACCTACCCTTTTGCAGGGCACGGCGGCCCGTACAGCGGCAGCCACCTTGCGGGCGAAAAGCATCAGCTCCGAATAAAGCGACTCGTCCAGATCAAACAGATAATCGACCTCCTTCTTGGGGATGACCAGAGTATGTCCCTCCTTCAGCGGATTGATATCCAGAAACGCGTAGCAGTGCTCCGTCTCGGCCACCTTGTAGGAAGGAATCTCCCCGTTGACTATTCTGGTAAAAACAGATGCCATGACATATATGCTTTAGAGTGAGATATCGAGAATTTCAAACTTGAGGACTCCTGAAGGCACCTTCACCTCCACGACATCCCCTTTCCGCCTGCCTATAAGGGCTTTGCCTATCGGAGTACCGGCCGCCAGCTTCCCCTCACGGAAATTGGCCTCGCTCTCTCCCACCAGCGTGTACTGGACCGTGGTGTTGTTGAGCAGATTCTTGAGGGTCACCTTCGTAAGCATCTGCACATGGTCGGTGTTGATCTTGGACTCGTCGATTACGCGGGCATTGGCCACCAGATTCTCCAGCTTGGATATCTTGAGTTCCAACAGTCCCTGGGCCTCCTTGGCGGCGTCATACTCTGCATTCTCGGAGAGGTCTCCCTTATCCCTTGCCTCAGCGATCTGCCTGGATATTACAGGTCTCTGGCTTATAGCCTCAGCCAGCTCGGCCTTGAGCTTTTCAAGACCTTCTGATGTTACATAATGAATCTCGGACATGATATAATCTTGCTTATGCGTTTATAAAATATAAAAAAGAATCCCGCACCTGAGCAGGACTCTTTCTTTTGCAAAGATAGGTATATTTTTAAATAAAAACTACAAATTTTAAAATTTCGGCTTCAGTATCTCCGAATAAATTATCATATCCCGTCCGTTGAAGCGGCGTTTCCTGCGGGCAGGGGGATTGTTCCCGCGGTCCGGAACGGAAACATCCTTGTCCGGTGCGGCAGATTCCCGGGCAACTGGTTCACTGGAGACTGTCTCCTCAGGGAACGTCATCGGTTCTTCGGGCGGAACCGGAACATATACCGGCCTTATCTCGGGCAGCTGAGACTCAGTCATCTCAGGCCGCAGAACCGGCTCCGGCCCATACACCTCCTCCTGCTGCGGCAACTGCCGTTCATGTCTCTGTCCGCGCTTTTTCTTCCTGTTGCCTTTCTCCAGCAGAGCCGGCCCCAGAATAAACAGGATTCCCAATACAATACCTAACCAGTCTTCCATATTTCTCTTTTACAATTACTTTTCACAAATATACGCAGAAACCGAGAACAAGGCGATAATCTTTAAAAAATATGCGTGACAGTGCCGGATATCTGATTACCGCCTATGTCAAAAGTGACGGTAATTGTACACTTGCCCATACCGTACGGTATATGCTTGAAAAACAGTCCGCATGAAGGCAGCATCATCTTCACACCGTCCTCTCCGAAAAATCCCGTTTCTTTCTCAACCGGAACATACTCCTCGTTAAAATCCACGGAATAACCACCATTCCAATATTCCGGATACCTGAACTCTCCATACTGAAGCTCCTCATATCCGTTCTGAATATACTCATACGGAGATGCCGAACATAAAACGACAACATCATTCAAATTATCCCCTGCTGGAACTCCCGGAAAATCCTTGTCACACACAACAGATACAGAGCGGATCTCGCTGCCTATTGCAGGATTACTGTATGGGACCGACCTCCGATTATACGAGGTATCCCCGAATGACTTTGCTAAAGCAATAAATCTCAATGAGTCCTCATGACTATATGCCCGTATCTCCTCGCCTGAAAATGTCACACAGATCGTGTTACATTCCTCCAGACGGTCAGACAGAGACATCCCGCTAGGCATAACATACAGATCCACAAAATATTGTGAAAAAGACGCACCGTCAGGAGGATCCACTATCAATGAATCCGTACCGTCATCATACCCATCATCGGAATTAAACGGTGTTTCTTCCTTATACAATCCCGAATCACCATTCTTGTCACAGCTAACGCAGAACCCCAACAACACAGCTGCGCACACCGCACATTTTAATACTTTCCCCATATGATTTGTCTTTACTATTGGTTATTAATCATTAAGCTGTACTTCATTCTTTTTTGTACACATATTGTGACCTCTAAGAATGATATGGAAACACTATCGTTTATCAGTAAAAGTCTTTATATATGCGCATCTGCTTTCAGATCAAAACAGACACGCGACAACTTACTGCACGAATAAGGTGCCATGCCCAAAGAAGCAAAGAAAATTTATTCATAAAAGCATTAATTACGCATACAAATTTACAAAAAAAATCATTCAAATAAATATAAAACTGTTTGTTTATCCCAGACAAATGTCTAATTTTAGTTTGTATAAAAAACTAACTTTATGAAAAGTTTCACTATTTTACTTGTCGGCATAGCTGTTTCGGTCATTGCCATGCTTTCCATCCCCGTCAAACCGGCAGAAGCCGCACTCCCGACCAATGTGCCTGTGGAATTTGTACTTTCCTGTACAACTATCTATCTGGACGTACCGTATTCATTTACGGGTGAGGAACTCATGAAAATGAGAGACGATCTTGAAAAACAGATTTGCGGAGGCGATGATGATTCCGATGCCAGTGGCATCAACGAATGGAAAGACAATGTCGCGCCAATAGAACCAGCATGGTAATGACCAAGTCTCTCCAAATTGCCTTATCGGTATTTACCGTGCTTAACGCATGGTATGCCGCGGATGCTCAGGAGTCTGCCAGACAGATTCCTGATATTCTCAGATGCAAGTACTACTACGTATTCCGGACAGACACAGTTGACACACGGGAATATATAGACTCGACTATGTGCCTGGACGTGGATACACGAAACGGAAAGGCCGTATATTACAGCGAACTGGCATATCTGTACGATTCTACTCTCGCCGCCATGTCCGATGCAGGAAAGTCATACTATGACATGATGGCTGCCGGAATAGACGGAACTTACAGAGGTACTAAGGAAGAATCCCGATATTTTATTGACTATATCGGAGGAAAGTATGTGAAGTACGACCGCTCTTTTACGATGTATTTTAAAGGAGACGGGGAGCTGATGCCCATGGGGTGGACTCCGGCTGACGTAACAGACACCATATGCGGCTATCCGTGTCAGACAGCGGTAGCGGACTATTTGGGACGCAGATGGTCCGTCTGGTACACAACCGAGATACCTGTTACTGCCGGTCCGTGGCTGCTGTGGGGACTTCCCGGCCTCGTGCTTCAGGCTATAGATCAGGAGAGACTGTTTACCTTCAGGGCTAAGGAAATCGGATATGCTCCAACTGACCGCAGCGGACATCTGGAGCATCTGGCAGAAAGAAGCAAACGGCTACACTCGTATTCCATATCCAGAATGGAGCAGACACTCAACAAGGTCAAGAGTTCTTATGAGGCAATGGACAGGATGCAGGGAGGCAGCGGTTTTGTCATTAAGGCGAACGATGACGGAACAATGGAAAAGTTTGTCCCTGAGTTGAAATATATTCCACTTATTCCTGATGAGTATTGGAAAAAGCAAGACAAATAGCACTCTGCACTATACAGCTGATATTCTGCATCATAACACCTGCATGGGCTGAAGAGGATGATACAGTCTGCGGTACGGTAGCGGACAGTACGGACAGAAGTCCTCTCGCAAACGTCTATGTGTGTCTATACGAGGGGAAGCGTATGCTCGCATACACATTTTCAGATGCAGACGGACGCTTCCGTATATCTGTGGACAAAGCAATGTCGCCTGACAGACTTACTGCCTCATTAATCGGCTACGCTGTCAAGAACTGCAACATCTCCGGCGCCAACAGTCTGACAGTCAAAATGACACGGCGCAGCTTGGACTTGAATCCAGTAACAGTAACCGCACCCGCAATAACAAGGGACAATGATACGGTAAATTACTACATGGATGCATTCCGCAGCGATACTGACATCAGTCTGAAACAAGTGCTGCTCAAACTACCCGGCATAGAAGTGACAAAAAACGGAACTGTCTATCATAAAGGAAAAGCCATCAACAAATTCTACATCGAGGGAATGGACATGCTCGGGAACAGATATTCGGTGGCGACAGAGAATCTTGATCCGCGCAGGATCGCCAAAGTACAGGTTATCGAGAATCACCAGCCTGTCAAAGCTCTGGACGGGTTGTCCGTTTCCGATAGAAGCGCGGTCAATATAGTACTCAAATCGGATGCAAAGGGAGCATGGTTGCTGTCCGCAGATGCCGCAGGAGGATATATGGAGGACACATCCGCATTGGCTAAAGGAAGACTCTGGCTCGCAAATTTCCGCAAGAAAAGCCAAAGCATGATAATGCTGAAGGGCAACAATACCGGAGAGAGTGTAACTGACGAATTGAGAAGAATGGACTATTGGGGTCGGCAGGGTATTATAGTACACACTCCAGGCTCGCTTGACACGGACTTTGAAGGTCCTTTTGATATCAGACGCAAATCCACGCAGTTGCCGGACAGATACTGCTTCGACAATATGTCGGCAATATTGTCCGCCAATCACATAAGAACGGACAAGCACGGCACTATACTGCGTTTCAACCTACAGGGTGCTGCCGAGAGGTGGCAGGAAAAGGAGGCTGAGAGTCAGACCGTCCTGTTCAATGACGGGAATACTTTTGAAATATCCGAGACCGGCAGCCGGGAAGACCGGAAACTGTATCTTGATGCCGGACTGGACATTGAAAGCAATACAGCCAGGGCTTTTATTAACAACAGCCTGTCCGTGAGCGGACAGTTCCGCCACCATGAATCCTTACTGGAAGCAGGGACTTCCTATGGACATCGGTACATGCTTCCTTCGCTGAAAGTGGAAAACAATCTTATCAGCACAGTCAGGGTCAATCCGAAGAGGGCATTAAATGTCAACAGCACTATTAAGGCCGTCTTTAACAACCACAACTTTATCCTGAACAGTTCTACGCATCAGGATACCCGCTACACCGACATCACTGCCGACAACTCTGTTTCCGCAGTATTCCGTGCAGGACGTTTCGTTTTTGATGTGTGCGGGAATCTGGACTTAGGATATTTCAGACGCAGTTCCAGTCTGGGCAATATCCAGCCGGACCTGAGCCCTATACTGTACGGCGATACAGACAACTCCCTGGATATGCTCTCTCTTACTCCATCCGCTGAAGTTTCCGCCACCTGGCATAAAGGCCCCCTCAATATGCGCATGAAAGTTCCGGCCGGATTTGAATATATGAGGATAAGGGACTCAGGCAATGCCAGTAACCGCATCTATCCCGTTCTTTCTCCGTCTATCATGATGGAATGGATAATCGTCGCCGATCTGAAAGCTACGGTAGAAGGGAGCTGGTCTCTCTCTGACGGAAATGTGGATGACCTGATCTCAGGATATATCCTAAAGAACTACAGAACTGCATCAAAAGCCGGCATAATGCCAGCTCTGAAGAATTTCCATTCAGACATCAGCCTGTCATACAGTTCTGTTCTCAGTGAACTTGGTGCATCTGTCAGAGTAGGTTACGACAAAGGCTCATCATCCTCATCCTTATCTGCAATATACTTTGACAATCTCACTCTTTCGGAAACTGTGGAACGACTTTCAACAATGGAATCCGCATACGGCGGAGTGACATTCCGCAAATGGTTCGGTCCAAAAACATTTTCCATAACCATGGACGCCCTGTACCGCCAGAACCGGATATCCATGTTCTTACAGGAACGATATTCTGATTACTGCACGGAGATAATTACAGCAAGGGCAGAAATAGAATCCAGACCCTCTGACTGGCTGGATGTTTCCGCATCATTCGCATATACCAGGTCCCGCTTTATAAGTCACGGAAGCGAGCCTGTACATTCTTTCCTGACAGAGGGGAATGTCGTGAGAACTCCTGTCAGACATTTCTCCTTATCCGGCTCGGTATTTCACCTGTATCAGAAAATACCCGGAACATCCGTAACCAACACACCGCTGCTCAAGTTAAGCGCGGAATACCGGTTCAAGAAGTTCCGCATCTTCGTGGAATGTACAAATCTGCTTAACGCCACGGAATTCAGACGGGAGAGCATCGATGCGTATTCCGCATGGCAGTCCTCATTCTCTATGCGTCCACGCTCATATCTTGCAGGTATCGGCATGTCTTTCTGATTCGGAGATAATCTCCGCCGCTGCGGCGGCATCAAGGCACATCTGACCGGAAAGGTCGTCAAGGGAGGCGAAGCGGCGCTCGTCGCGGATGCGGGCCACAAACTCAATGCGGATGTCGAGACCGTATATGTTCTCGTTGAAGTCGAAGATATTGGTCTCAATCGTGCGGGCATTGCCCTCAGAGACCGTAGGACGGGTACCGATGTTGCAGATACCTCCGTGCCGCTGTCCCAGGACATCCACGCTTACAGCATAGACTCCGTCGGCAGGCACCATCTTCAACGGCTCGTAGAGCTGCATATTGGCCGTAGGGAAACCCATCGTCCTGCCCAGCATGTTGCCGTAGACCACCACTCCCAGCAGGGAATACCGGTAGCCCAGCATCTGGGCGGCGGTCACCACGTCTCCGGCCGAGAGCAGGTTGCGGATCTGAGTGGAGCTGACTTTCCGCTCATCGCAGTGTACCTCCTCCACTATGCGGGTACGCAGCCCGACAGTGGAGGCAATGGCCGCCAGCTCTTCCCTGGACGCCGTGGACGAACGGCCCAGACGGTGGTCGTAGCCGATGATGAGAGTGTCCACATGAAAACGGTCCACCAGATACTCCTTCATAAAGCCGGCAGTATCCAACCGGCTGAAATCCCTGGTGAACGGTATGACGTGAAACCGGTCGATGCCGAAATCCCGTATCAGGGCCTTCTTCTCATCCAAGGTATTGAGCAGACGGAAAGTAGATGCATCCTGCTGCAGGACATTGCGCGGATGAGGCCAGAATGTTATCACGGCACTCTCCTCGCCTTCTTCCCGGGCCGTGTCCTTCAGCACCTGAAGCACGGCCCGGTGTCCGGCATGAACTCCGTCAAAGAATCCTGTAGCGGCTACAACCATCTCACCAACTCTAAGTCCTGACGGTGAGGCAGGAGATCATTCTTAGCGAACACCCTGACTGTAAGATAATAGACTCCAGTGGCGGTAGGCACCAGACGGCAGACGTACCGGGCCGTTCCGTCCCCGCCCGACTCATAGTCGAAGGTGAAGCACTTGCGTACATGAAACACGCCCTTGCGGTCCTGCTCCGCCCATACCAGTTCGACACCTATATCATGAGGATTGATGTCTCCGATAAAGAGCTCCAGCCGGAAGACTCTCTCCTTGCCGAGCATCGGCTGGTCGTTGGAGTCCGTAGGACGCACATAGTCCTTTATCTCGATATGCTGCCAGCTGTGGCGGATATTCTTCTTCCAAAAAGCTATCTCCTTGGCCACGGCGCAGTCATCGGCATTGAGCCTGAGTGTCCTCTCATAAAGAGGCATGTAATATTTCTCCAGATAATCCGTCAGCATCCGGTTGGTAGTGAAGTTGGACGCTACGAGCGCAATCGTGTTCTTGATGTACTGAATCCACCTGGACGGAATTCCTGTCTTCCTGTCCCGCTCGTCATAGTACCCCGGAGCTATCTCGTTCTCTATGATGTTGTAGATGGTCGCGGCATCCAGCTCATCCTGGAAGTTCTGGTCATCGTAGGTCTTCTCCATGGGAAGAGCCCAGCCGGCATCCTTCTTATAGCCCTCTATCCACCAGCCGTCAAGTACCGAGAAGTGCATGACTCCGTTCATCGCGGCCTTCTCACCGGACGTACCGGAAGCCTCCAGAGGCCTGGTAGGCGTGTTCATCCATACGTCCACACCCTGTACGAGAGCCTTGGCCAGATTCATGTCATAGTTGGGGACAAAGACTATCTTTCCTATGAACTGAGGCATCTTGGATATGTCCACGATGCGCTTGATCAGATCCTGACCAGCCTTGTCGGCCGGATGCGCCTTGCCGGCGAAGATGAACTGCACCGGACGGTCCGGATTGTTGACTATCTCATTGAGGCGGTTCAGGTCGCGGAACAGCAGATGTGCCCTCTTGTAGGTGGCGAATCTGCGGGCAAAGCCTATGGTCAGCACATCGGAGCGGAGAGTGTCCAGGATGGTCACTATCTGATGAGGCGAGTAGTGGCTGGATATGTCCGTATTGGATATCCGCTTCTTGACCACCTCTATCATCCTGGCACGAAGCTCGTTGCGTACGTTCCAGATCACACTGTCGTCTACATTGTAGATACCCTCGAAGCACTTCTTGTCGTACTTGTGGGCGGCGAACTCGGGACCGAATACCTTGGCGTGAATCTCCTTCCACTGAGGCGCGGTCCATGTGGGATAATGCACTCCGTTGGTCACATAGCCTATGTGCAGCTCCTCAGGCAGATAACCGGGCCACAGACCGCCCAGAACCTGCTGGCTGACCTTGCCGTGCATCCAGCTCACGCCGTTGACCTCCTGTGACAGGTTGCAGGCCAGATTGCTCATGGAGAACTTCTCGTTGCGGTCGGAGGGATTGATCTTGCCCAGGGCCATCAGGGTCTCCCAGTCAATCTTCATCCTCTGAGGGTAATGATTGATATAAGTCCTGAGCATATCCTCGCTGAAGGCATCGTGTCCGGCCGGCACCGGAGTATGGGTCGTAAAGAGGGATGAGCATCTGACGAGCTCCATAGCCTCGGAGAACGAAAGGTTCTGAGCCACGTACTCCCGCAGTCGCTCCAGTCCGATAAAGGCGGCATGACCCTCGTTGCAGTGATATATATCGCACTGGATACCCAACGTCCTCAGAGCCCGGATGCCTCCGATACCGAGCAGAAGCTCCTGCTTCAGGCGGTTCTCCCAGTCACCTCCGTAGAGATGATGGGTGATCTGACGGTCCTCGGGCAGGTTGTCCTCAAAGTCGGTATCAAGCAGATACAGTTCGGTACGGCCTACGTCCACCCTCCATATCCGGGCATATACGGTACGGCCGGGGAAGACTATCGACACAGTCTTCCAGTTGCCGCTCCCGTCGCGCACGGGCATGGCCGGTATCTTGAAGAAATCCTGAGGCTCATAGTCGGCCACCTGATCTCCCTGCGCCGTAAGTCTCTGGCTGAAATAGCCGTAACGGTACAGCAGGCCGACACCGGTCATCCTGACCTTCATGTCGCTGGACTCCTTGAGGTAGTCTCCGGCGAGGATACCCAGACCTCCGGAATATATCTTAAGGGAGGTGTCCAGACCATACTCCATGCTGAAATAAGCTATAGATGGAGACTTGCGGTCTTTCTTGCCGTCCATATAGGTGTTGAATATATCATATACGGCATCCATCCGGGCCAGGAAATCCGTATCCGCCTCCAGGCGGTTGTAATCGTCCAGCGTAAGTCTGTCCAGCAGGGCTATGGGGTTGCGCTCGCACTCCTTCCACAGATCCGCATTGATGCTACGGAACAGGTCCATCGCCTCCTGGTTCCAGCACCACCAGAGATTCTTCGATATGACATCCAGAGCCTTGAGCCTCTCAGGCATGTCCCTCGTGACCAGAATCCGGCTCCATGACGGCCTGTTCACCTCAAAGCGGTGATAGTTCTGCATCTGGTCCTCCTTGTACTCGGGGAAGGCGCCCATCTCCTCCACCAGTCTCTCTATCGCCAGGGAATAGGCCTGCTTGTAATAGTAGATATTGTGCTTCCACAGAGCTATCTCCGATACCTCAACGGCATTGTCCTTATACTGACGGACGGTCTCCGGGGAGAGTGCGGTCATCTCCATCACGGCCTTGAGCACATTGTCCACCACCTGCCCGTAGTTGGAGTCATTGCGGGGAACAATGGTAATGGACGGATGGGCCGCATTGTAATGGCTGCGCACCCACAGGCCGAAGCCGGCCAGAGTCGTCGTCAGTGTCGGCACACCGAAGGCCAGGGACTCCAGCGGAGTATATCCCCAAGGCTCGTAATACGAAGGGAAGAGGGTCATGTCCATGGACATAAGCAGCTCGTAGTATTTCCGGCCTATGATGCCGTCGTCTCCGTTGAGATATGAAGGGACAAAGAACACCTTGACCTTGCTGCCCTCCCTGTTTACCAGATTCAGGGCCTTCATACGGTTGAGGATGATGTCCGAATCGGGGTCCTGGAGCTGATGCGTGGTAAGAGTACGGTAATCGGAGCCGTTGCCGGCAAGCTTGGCCGCCAGCTCCTTGTCCGGACCGTTGTGACCGGAGGGCACCATGATGAACGCCACTACTGTACGGCCGCTGTAGCCGGAGTTGCCCAGTCTACCCAGCACGTCCAGGAATACGTCTATGCCCTTGTTCTTGTACTCATAGCGGCCGCTTATACCCAGGATAAACGCATCGGAGCAGTCCTCTCCGCACATGGCACCGGCCAGGTCAAGCAGGACTTTCCTGCCCTCCGCGGCAGCCTTCTGAAGCTTGTCCTTGGGCGGCACGATTCCGTTGTCGAAGCCGTTGGGCGTAATCAGGTCCACCTTCTTGCCCAGCAGTTTCTCACATTCCGTAGCCGTAATGTCGCTTACCGTGGTGAACACGTCCGCGTTCAAGGCCGCGCACTTCTCCATGGAATGTTTCGCGGTCACATTGTAATAGCGGGCCTTCTCATCGGCGTTGCAGTTGGACAGGGAGTCATACAGAGGCACGTTGTTGCAGGCCAGGCAGCGTCCCGTCACCGTGGCGTGTGTGGTGAAGATAGTGGCCACATGAGCCTTTACGCTCTTGAGATAAAGTATACCGGCACCGGTCATCCACTCGTGGAAATGAGCCACGACCTTGTGATGCGGCTGGAGATTGAAGCGCACGAAACTCTCTATCACCTTTCCGGCCGCATAGCCGAACAGGGCCGACTCTATAAAGTCCCATTGCCCGGATATGGAGTCCAGCTTGAACTTCTCCCACAGCGAGGTGAATATCTCGTTCTTCTTCGGGATGAACTGCGAGAAATCCACCAGCACGGCTATGGGCTTGCCCGGGATGTTCCAGCGGCCCACCCTGAGCCTCAGTCCCTCCTCCGCAGCGGCCATGCGCCATGTACGGAAAAGAATGGGGTCTTCGGTGAATTCCGGGTTCTGGGCAGTATCCATCCAGACATCCGGACCTATATGGATGTGGTTGTTTTTTAATTCCTTGGAAAGATTCAGCGACTTGGAGGCCAAAACGGTATGGATGCCTCCTACCTTGTTGCACACCTCCCAGCTTGCCTCGAACAGATAGTCGGGCATCACTACTTTTTCAGTACTCATAAATATTCAAAATATCGGTAACTATTGCTATTCCTGTTTAAGTCTGCGGTCCACCCTCAGAATAAAGTCACTCAGGACATTCATATAATTGATGAACGCCTCGTAAGGGGTATCGTACGGATTGAAGTAATTGTGTACGGCGCCGTCCGAGAAGAACTTGGTACACATATAGTAGAAATGGTCGCTCTCCTGCAGCTTCAGGAAGTCCTTGGCTATATTCGGGTCTTCAGCGGCAATTACTTTGTCCGTAAGGGCATAGAGTTTCGAGGAAGCCTCGTTCTGCAGCTCATTGCCCAGCCATGCGGTGGTATCCCTCTCCTCGTCGGCCCAGGATATAGGGAACGGCACGTTGAGCGGAGCCACCGGCTGGTGCTTTTTAATGACCTGAGAAGGGGTGCAGAACTCAAAGTCAGTCTGCGAAAGGACTGCCTCGGGCAGGGCCCTCATGAACTCGAATATACCTGTGGACGCGCTCTGATGCTCCCCGAACGTCTCGTAATCCATAAAGAGGTTGATCACCTCTCCGTCCTTTATCGAATCCTGCAGCCATGAGACATACTTGCCCGTGTCCACCGGCCATTTCTCCCACGAACGGTCGGAGAAACGGAAGGCGATGTCATCGCTAAGGGTAAAATTGCGCAGAAGCAGTTTCAGTTTCGGATTGACGGCGTTGGCATACACGTAGTTGGGGGATTTCCAGCCCAGGATGTGCCTGGCTCCCTCGGTCAGCATACAGGTGTAGCCCATCCTGCTGACCGCAGCCCCGATCTCGTCGGAGTATATCAGCTCGGTATTGCGGAAACATTTGGGTTTCTTGCCGAAATGCTTGGCTATAAGGGCCGAATGCAGCTTGACCTGCTTTTCGAACTCACTCATGGAGAACAGGGAGGCAAGTGTATGGGAATATGTCTCGGCGATGAACTCCACACAGCCGGTCCCGGCAAGTTCCTTGAAACTGTCCAGAACTTCCGGAGCATAGGCCTCGAACTGCTCTATTACCGAGCCGGAAATGGAGAAGGCCACCTTGAATTTCTTGCCGCAGGCGGCTATCACGTCCAGCAGAAGCCTGTTCATGGGCAGGTAGCATCTGTCGGCCACACGGCGCAGAATGGTCCTGTTGGCAAAGTCATCATAATAGTGCTGATCGTTTCCTATATCGAAGAAGCGGTACTGTCTGAGCCTGTCAGGCTGATGTACCTGAAAATATATGCAGATTGAGGGTTTTGTTTCCATAATTGCTTGTTTTAATCGATTGTTGACAAATATATCTCCTTTATCTTCTTGGCCGCGTTGTTCCATTTGAGGGTATTGACCTCGTCCAGACCGCAGCGCGAGGCCATGACTCCGAGAGCCGGATATCTGAGGATGCCGTATATGGCATCGGCCATGGCGTCTATATCCCAGAAGTCCACCTTGATGGAATGTCTGAGCACCTCAGCCACGCCGGACTGCTTCGAGATGATGGTCGGTACGCCGGTCCTCATGGCCTCCAGGGGCGATATGCCGAACGGTTCCGACACCGACGGCATCACATACACATCCGACATAGCGAACATACGCTGCACGTCGGCTCCTCTGAGAAATCCGGTGAAATGAAACCTGTCGGATATGCCCAGCTTGGCCACCCGGCGGATCGAGCGGTTGAGCAGGTCTCCGCTGCCTGCCATCACGAACCTGACGTTCTTATAGTATTTCAGGACCTTGTTCGCCGCCTCTATGAAATACTCCGGGCCCTTCTGGAAGGTAATCCTGCCGAGGAATGTAACTACCTTTTCCGGCACTCCCCGGTGTACGTCCAGCTCACTGCGGCCGCTGAAGTCCACCGCATTGTGGACGGTAAAGACTTTGTCCGGAGATATGCCGTAACGGTTGATGACTATGTTGCGGGTAAGGTTGCTCACCGTTATGACCCTGTCAGCAGCCTCCATACCCATCTTCTCAAGGGCATACACCTGAGTATTGACGTTCTCTCCGCTGCGGTCATACTCCGTGGCATGGACATGTATCACCAGCGGCTTGCCCGTAAGCCTCTTTGCCGCCACTCCGGCCGGATAGGTAAGCCAGTCATGTGCATGTATCACATCGAACTGATTCTGCATGGCGATAGTTCCGCCAACCAGAGCATAGCGGGCAACCTCCTCCATAAGGTTCGTACCGTACTTTCCGGAGAACCTGTACTTCTGTTTGAAATTAATCCTGAACTCCTGCGCCTGTGAATGCCGGTCCTTCTCCACCATCTCCGTAAAGTCCTCCGGATCGACATAGGGAATCATGTTTGTCCCTATTCTCAGGAAATTGATCCGTTCCAGAAAATCCAGAGGAGAGCAGGTTATGTCCGCAGCCTCCACGTCACTGGCATTGATGATGCGCGCCACCCTGCCGTCCTCGTCCCCGGAGGCCGAGGGCATCACGAACAGCACGTCCACTCCGTTGTTGGCCAGACCCCGGACCATTCCGTAACAGGCTGTTCCGAGACCTCCGGCTATGTGAGGGGGGAACTCCCACCCGAACATCAAGACTCTCATAACTCCTCCTTTTTATATTGTTCCACCAGATATTCCGAACGCAGAAGCGACGCTGTGGCCACCGCACTGGAGATAGCCCCGTGAGGGTTGTGCGGGGGATCTCCGTCGTAAAGCTCGCAGATGCTGCCGACTCCGTGACGCTCTATATCCTCCTCAAAAGCACCGGCCAGTTCCTCTGCCCTTCTGACAAACATGCCGCCATACAGTCTGAGCATGGCCTCTATGTAGAATGTCAGCAGCCAGACCCTGGTAGAGCCCTGATGATAGGCGTGGTCGCGCTGGTTCTGGTTTCCGTCATATACGCCTTTGTAAAGGGGATTTTTCGGCGAAAGGGTGCGGATGCCCCGCGAGGTCAGCAGCTCGCGCTTGACAGCATCCATGACCCTGGCCCGGACTTCCTCGGAAAGCGGCGAATACTCCAGCGCACAGGCAAATATCTGATTGGGTCTCATATAGAGATTCCTGCCGCGCTCGTCCACATAGTCCGCCAGATGACCGCGTCCCTCATCCCAGAACATATCGTAGAAAGAAGTATCCATACGGTCTTTCAGTGACTGCAGGGCATAGAGCAGACGTGTATCGTTGCCGTAACGGGACTCCATATCCAGCACATAGGCCACGGCATTGTACCAGAAAGCATTGGTCTCCACCTGATACCCTGCCCGCTCGGTCACGGGATTGCCCTCGCTGTCATAAGCGTTCATCCACGACATGGCCACACCGTTCATCCTGACCCAGAGCAGGCCGTTATCGTCGAGACGGACTCCCATCCTGCCCCCTTCCAGGAAACTCCGGACTATGGCCCTGAGCCTGTCCCTGTATTTCAGCCATACGCCCTGAGCATCGCCCGTAAAGGCCGCGTACTGCTGTACGGCCCAGATGAGCCAGAGAGCCGCATCGGCCTGCTTGGAGCCGTGCAGAATCTGCTGCCCGTATATCTTGAACGTACTTTCCATGACCTCCTCGAAAGTGCCTGTGTCCCCTTCCGCTGCCAGAGTAAGGCCGGGCAGGGCTATCATCGTCTCCCTCAGTCCTTTTCCCAGCCACGTATAGCCGCTGTATATCTCTTTCAGTCCGCGTCCGCCGTTGATGATGAACTGCTTGGCCGCCCGTCTGAGACAGTCGTCATAGCTCTGCAGGGATATTCTCTTGGCCTCCTCCCTGGTAAATACTCCCGCCAGGCCCTTGACCGCTGCCGGGGACGTGGAGACCGAGACTATCACGGACTCGCCCTTCTTTATAGGAAGCTCGAAATATCCCGGAGTATACAGGTCCTCCTCGTAGAGGAATCCCCTGCGTTTCTCCTCCTGGTACTCGACATTGTAATACCAGTCCGGATTATGAAAATAGTCGTTCTTACGGTTTATCTGGATATTGACGGCGGGAAATCCGTCATACAGCCTGAAAGCCGCACCTCCGTCCACAGCAGCGTAGTTACGGTCAGCAGCGTCATTGGCATGGGTCAGCGCATGGATCTCCCTGAATGCCAGGAACGGCCTGAGACGCAACGTAGTGGCCGAATGTGCATCCAGCAGGGTGTACTTTATGAGCAACTGTTCCTTGTTGTGCAGAAAGAGGAAAGACTTGCTCATCAGGATGCCTCCGACGCGGTAGGTGATGACGGGATACCTGTCGAACTCGAAGTCCACTATGTACTTGTGTCCGCGCGGCTCATAGTTGTTCTTTCCGTAGCAGTGGATACCGAGATTGAAATCCCGGCCGTGCTGGATAAGCGTCTCATCCAAGGATGACAGGAGGACATACCTTCTGCTGTCGAAATTCTTGACGGGGAGTACGAAAAGACCGTGGTATTTCCGTGTGTTGCAACCGACAATGGTGGTGTTGAGGTATCCGCCGGTCTTGTTGGTGGCGAGAATCTCCCGGACCAGGGAATATTCCAGGTTCACCAACTCTGCTTTGTCAAATTTAAGATACGACATATATTGTATAATTAATGTCTTTTCAGGACAATGGCCGATCTGCTGGGCAGATAGAGTGACAGCAGGTCGCAGTCCCCTTCTCTCACGGTGAAGTGAGACACACTTCCATCATTTCTACCGAAACCTCCGAACACCGGATCATCGGAATCGAGCACCTGCCTGTACTCTCCGGCCGCAGCGCGGAACCTGAAATCTGAGACAGAACGCTCAGGATGGAAATTCAGTGCAAAGATAAAATATCCTCTGCCAAAAATCAAAACTTTTTGCCGCTCATCCACATAAAGTTGGACAGGTCTGTCCCTCAGTATTCCGTTCTCCGAGAAAAGATGTATCATGGCCTTGTCGAACTGCAGCAGCTGACCGTACCGCAGATCGGGATTGTCGGCCAGAGACCACTGCCGGCGGGCGTAGAAATACGACCAGCCGTTCCCCTCCCGCGGAAAGTCTATCCACTCGGGATGGCCGAACTCGTTGCCCATGAAATTGAGGTATCCGTCCCCGGCCGTAGCCAGGGTCACCAGGCGTATCATCTTGTGCAGGGCCATGCCTCGCTCCACCGTCAGATTCTGCGAGCCTTTGTTCATGGCCGTGTACATCTCCTTGTCCATCAGCCGGAAGATGATCGTCTTGTCCCCCACAAGCGCCTGGTCGTGACATTCCGCATAGCTGATGGTACGCTCGTCCTGACGCTTGTTGGTCAGCTCATAGTACATCTCCCCCATGCTCCAGTCCTCGTCCCGGCGCTCCTTTATCCACTTGATCCAGTGGTCGGCTATGCCCATGCTGAGCCGGAAGTCGAAACCTGTACCGCCGTCCCTGAGAGGGGTCGCCAGACCCGGCATACCGCTCACGTCCTCGGCTATGGTTATGGCCTTGGGGTTGATCTCCTTGACCAGGATATTGGCCAGCCCGAGATAAGTCAGCGCATCCTCGTCCTGACCTCCGTCGAAATAGCACGAATAATCCGTAAAGTCCTTGCCGAGACCGTGGTCAAGATATATCATGCTGGTCACTCCGTCAAAGCGGAAGCCGTCGATATGATACTCCTCCATCCAGAACTTGATGTTGGACAGCAGGAAATGTACTGTGGCCGGCTTGCCGTAATTCAGACATCGCGAGCCCCACGCCGGATGCCGCCCCCTGGAGCCGCCGTGACAGTACATGCAGTCCGTACCGTCCAGCATACCGATGCCCTCCACCTCGTTGTCCACCGCATGGGAGTGTACGATATCCATCACCACGGCGATGCCCAGTCCGTGAGCCTCGTCCACCAGAGCCTTGAACTCCTCGGGCGTACCGAAACGCGAGCTGAGGGCGAAGAAACCGGATACCTGATAGCCGAACGAGCCGTAATAGGGATGCTCCTGCAGGGCCATCAGCTGCAGGGTGTTGTAGCCCAGCTCATGGACACGCGGCAGTACATTCCGACGGAATTCGTCAAAAGAAGCGACCTTTTCCTGCTCTGAACTCATGCCTATATGGGCCTCGTAGATGAGCGGATTACCGTTATGAGGCGTGAATCCGTGCTTCCAGCGGTATCTCTTCGAAGGCTGCCACACCTGGGCTGCGAATATCTTGGTCTCAGGATCCTGGACACAGCGGACAGCATAGGCCGGAAGCCTCTCGCCGCTGCCGCCGTTCCACTCCACGTACCATTTGAACAGTGAGCCGTGCGGCATCTCCGCTGCCGGAAGACGCAGTTCCCAGTCACCGCTCCCGATACCGGCAAGGCGGTAACGCTCATCCTTCCGCCACCCGTTGACGTCTCCTATCAGGTATACGGCCGTGGCATTGGGAGCCCACTCGCGGAACACCACACTGTCCTTCTCCCGATGGACTCCGTAGTACAGATGATTGTTCACCGCATCGGCGAGCCTGCGGCCATAACCGGCCGTCTCCTGCTTCTGAAACACTATGTTTCTGTAACGCCTGTCTATCTGTTCCCGGTACGGGGCCAGATACGGATCCGCATCGTAAATCATAACTTCTGTCGTTTTTATCGTACTTCAATATTCCGTCACACCCAGCCGTTCCGGCAGGCTTTCGGGACACACCCGCCCGGCGGCTACTGTTCCTCAAGTATCCTGCCGATACTTTCCTCGCTCTCCTTGAGCATCCTGCGGCAGTATGTCAGCAGCGCGGCCGCCTCCTTCACCTTCGCCGGTATGTCCCCGACGGCGGTCTGCGGATTCTCTATCTCCGCCACTATCTTCTCCAGACGCCCGAGCGCCTCCTCATACTTCATATTCTCCATTTCCATTATCTTTGATTTGGTCTATAATCACCACAACGCGACCTTGCCCATCGCTCCCATATCCAGACTGGCGGTCTTTACGCCCATGGCTTTAAAAGCTCTTACAATAGTGGAATAAGTAATGCTTTTTCCACTTTCAATCTTTGAAATTTGAGCCCGCTTCACTCCCATAAGCTCTCCAAGTTGTTCCTGTGTCAGATGGTTGGCTTCCCGCGTATGCCTGATAGCGTCCCCTATAAGAAATTCATCCATCCTCTGATCAAACTCCGCACGTGCAGAAGTACCTTTTTCTCCAACAACCCGATCCAACACCTCTTCATGAGTAAAGAGCTCCATATTACCGATTTTCTCCATTGTATTTTCTTTTAAAATCAAAATATCGTTTTCTTATCCCGTCCGCCCTTTCTATCTCTCTTTTAGGCGTTTTCTGAGTCTTTTTCACAAACCCGTGCGCCACAACCACAAGTGTCTCCGACTCTGTATCCCAAAAGGCTAAAAGGCGATATGCAATCCCCCTATATAAAGTGCGGAATTCCCATATGTCAGAGTCTCCCATCTTCTTAAACAAATCTTTATCCACCACATGCATCGTCTTACTGATGTTAAAGACTATTTTTTCCCTGGCCTTTTCATCCAATGACTCTAAAAACTCTACCGCCTCTTTCAAATACAACACTTTAAATCTTTCCCGTCCTACCATACAACTTTAATCTAATGCAAATGTAACAAATTCCGTTCCTTTTCAGGAAACATTCTTGATTTTTTTAATTTCCACCACACTTGTCGCTCCTGACAGAGTCAACGAGGCAGCGGGCGGTGCCGTCACTCAGGAGCAGGTCGATGCTGTCTCCGGGTGCGAGGAGGGCGGCGGACTCCACCGGACGGCCTCCGCGCAGCACATAGGCACTGCCGGGCCGGAGCATGGCCACAGGATCCCCCTTGCGGATGCGGAGCTCCAGCATATCCAGCCTGCCCGACTCCGCCTTAAGACGCAGAGCCACACCGCTCCTGGCTCTCATCCACAGCATGTTCAGCCCGTTCTGCTCATTGCCGGAACGCACCGTCACACCTTTCCTGATGCGCATGAGCAGCATGTCCATCCGGTTGGACTCCAGACGGCACCGCATGGCCGTTCCGGACTGGAGCCGGCGGGCCGTCTGCTCCTGACGCAGTCGCAGATTCTCCATCCTGAGCGTGACAGACGAACGCAGACGGTCGGCCAGAGCCGTCAGGGAAGCGTCCTCCGCTACGAAAGCATCCACTATGTAGTCGGCCAGGGCAGTCGGCGTCTTGAGAGACCTGGCCGCCACCATGTCGCAGATGTGCCTGTCCCGCTCGTGTCCCACGGCCACAAGCACCGGCAGCGGAAAGCGGGCGATACTGACCGCCAGGTCGTAATCGTCAAAGCACACCAGATCCGCCACCGCTCCGCCTCCGCGCAGCAGCAGCACCGCATCGTACTGCGCCCCCTCGGCCAGGTCGTCCAGCACACTGTTCAGAGCGTCTATAATGCCGGCCGGAGCCGTCGCTCCCTGCATCGGAGCCGGATACAGCCTCGTGTAAAAGCGGAAACCGTAGCCGTTGTCGTAAAGATGATTCATGAAGTCCCCGTAACCGGCGGCCGTCTCGGAAGTTATCAGGGCAAACCTCCTGGGCAGCCCAGGCATAGGCAGAGACTTGTTCACCTCCAGCAGTCCCTCCCTGGTCAGCCTCTCCAGAGTCCGCTGCCGGGCCAGTTCCACCTCCCCGAGGGTGAAGGCCGGATCTATGTCCTCGATGCTCAGGCTCATGCCGTACAGTTCGGAATACTGCACCCTCACCCGTACCAGCACCGTCATGCCGGCCTCCAGCCTGCGCCCGGTTCCCTGATAGAAAGCCGCCTCCACCAGCGCGCGTCTCGACCGCCAGATGACCGCCGACACCTTCGCGCTGAACACATCCCGCCCGGAGCCTTTCTCCACCAGCTCCATATAACAGTGTCCGTTGCCGTGAATCCGCAGCTCGTGTATCTCCGCCTTCACCCAGACAGGTCCGGGGAACGTCTCCGCCACCGCGCCTTTTATCCCCTGCAGCAGCTGCGCCAATGAAATATATTCCCGCATAACATTACGTGCATTTTTCACAGAACAAACTTAGAAAAAATCCATGAAAAAAGTATTGGCGCAGTGCGGAAAAATTTGCTATTTTTGCCGTTTTAAACACAGTATGCTTATCAAGACAGCCATATTCAAGGGAAGCAGCACCAAAGTGGAGCAGAAGCCGAGACTCAGAGCGCCCGAGTACGCCTTCATCGGACGGTCCAACGTCGGCAAGTCCTCGCTCATCAACATGCTGTGCGGCCAGAAGAGCCTGGCGAAGACCTCTGCCATGCCAGGCAAGACCATACTGGTCAACCACTTTCTCATCAACGACAGCTGGTATCTGGTAGACCTGCCCGGCTACGGCTTCGCCAAGGCATCCAAGAAGGCGCAGGCCACGCTGAAAGCCATGATCGAGGACTACGTGAGTCACTCCGAGGAGCTGGCCATGCTGTTCATACTGCTGGACTCAAGGCATGAGATGATGGAGATAGACCGCAGCTTCATATCCGCAGTAGCCGGAGCCGACATCCCGTTCACAGTCATACTGACAAAGAGCGACAAGCTGTCCAAGTCCGCTCTCGAGAAAAACACAGCGGCCATGCAGGCCTGTCTGGATGCCATCAGGCCCGGCATCACGGTCATCCCCACGTCCTCCGACAAGAAGACCGGAAGAGACGCCGTCCTGGACCTGATAGAGACCGACCTTAAAAGCAGAAGAACACCGACAAAATAACTGAAACACTGACACAATATGAAACACACTGCCAATCACACACACGGCATCAAGATCTTCTCATGCAGGGGATCACGCTATCTGGCCGAGAAAATAGCCAAATCCCTCGGCCTTGAACTGGGCGACTCGGTCGTAACTGACTTCAGCGACGGCGAGTTCCAGCCGGCATTCAACGAATCCGTCCGCGGAACCACCACATTCATCGTGCAGTCCACATTTCCCCCTCTGGACAACCTCTTTGAGCTCCTGCTCATGATCGACGCGGCCCGCAGGGCATCGGCCTACAAGGTCATCGCCGTCATCCCCTACTTCGGATGGGCCCGTCAGGACCGCAAGGACCGTCCCAGAGTCTCCATCGGAGCCAAACTGGTGGCCAACCTCCTGGTAGCCGCAGGATGCGACCGCGTGATCACCACCGATCTGCATGCCGACCAGATCCAGGGATTCTTCGATTTTCCGGTAGACCACATATACGCAAGCACCATTTTCCTGCCTTACCTGAGGGACATGCAGCTGGACAACCTCTCCATAGCCGCCCCGGACATGGGAGGCGCCAAGAGGGCCAACGCCTACTCCCGCGTACTGGGCTGCCCCATGATTATCTGCCACAAGTCGCGTGAGAGGCCAAACGTGGTAGGCTCCATGACCGCCATCGGTGACGTAGAGGGCCGCAACATCGTCATCATCGACGACATGATCGACACCGCCGGCACCATTACCAAGGCCGCCGACATGCTCATGGAGAAAGGCGCTCTCAGCGTAAGGGCCATGGCCACCCATGCGGTATTCTCCGGCCAGGCATACGAGCGCATCAACAAGTCCGCCCTCCAGGAAGTGGTCGTGACCGACACCATACCTCTGAGAGCCCCCGAAGGTACGGATCTCTCCAAGTTCACCGTCCTCTCCGTAGCGGACATGTTCGCGGAAGTCATCGACCGCATCTACAACTACAAGTCTATCAGCGATGCTTTCGGGTTCTAGAGTAGAAGATATACATGACAGGATAATACGGGCTGTCCGGGACTTCTTCGCTCAGGCAGGGATGTCCCGGGCCGTGCTCGGCCTGTCCGGAGGCCTGGACTCGGCCGTAGTCGCGGCACTGGCGGCGGAAGCCCTGGGCAAGGAGCACGTAACCGGCATCCTCATGCCCTCGTCCTGGTCTACCGTCCACTCCGTCAATGACGCTGTGGAACTGGCCGACAACCTGGGCATCAAGTACCATATCATCCCGATAGGAACCATATACGACCGGTTCATGAAGGAGGCCGAGCCTCTCTTCGAGGGAGATTTTCACTGGGACACCACCCAGGAGAACCTCCAGGCCCGCATCCGGGGCACCATCCTGATGATGTACTCCAACCGCCACGGAGCCCTGCTGCTCAATACCACCAACAAGAGCGAGCTGTCGATGGGCTACGGCACCCTGTACGGAGACCTGTGCGGTGCCCTGATGGTCATCGCCGACCTCTACAAGACCGAAGTGTACGAGTTAGCCGCATATATCAACCGGGAGAGGGAGCTCATTCCCCTGTCCACCATCACCAAGGCCCCTTCGGCCGAGCTGCGGGACGGACAGAAGGACACCGATTCCCTGCCGCCCTACGATGTGCTGGACCCGGTGCTCTACAGCCTCAACGAAGGCGGCAGGAGCGCGGAACAGATTTTGCAGGAAGGTGTGGACAAGGCCTTGGTGGAAAGAATCCTGCGGCTTAGAAAGGCAGCCGCGTTCAAGGTCCATCAGCTGGCCCCTGAGATAACGGTCAGCTCCTGCCCGCTGCTTGACCGCAGCAAATGGGTGGAGCCAAAAACAATGTAAGATATGGAAATATTGATAGCGGCCATAGTATTCGTCGGTTTTGCGGTATTCATCATGTGCTTCAACATCATCTTCAGGAAGAAGCCTTTTCCTGACGGAGAGATAGAGCACAACAAGGAGCTTCGCAAGAGGGGCATCATCTGCGCCCGCGAGGAGGAGATGAGGCTGTGGGGCCCGAAGAAAGGAAGCACCGGCGGCTGCAGCGGCTCCTGCGGAAGCTGCGGCCTGAACTTGAACGGTACGGGATGCGATATATCTGATAAACAATAGAGTATGAGTTTAGTTGCCATAGTAGGACGGCCCAACGTGGGCAAATCAACCCTTTTCAACAGGCTTGTCGGTATGCGGCAGGCCATCGTCGATGAGACGGCTGGTGTAACGCGCGACCGCCATTACGGCAAGTGCGAGTGGTGCGGCACGACATTCTCTGTAGTGGATACAGGAGGCTATACGGTCAACTCCGAAGACGTGTTCGAGGAGGAGATACGCAAGCAGGTGATGATAGCCATCGAGGAGGCCGATGTCATCCTGTTCCTGGTGGAAGTGGGCACCGGCATCACCGACTTCGATGAGGAAATCGCCGACATCCTGCGGCGCAGTGACAAGCCGGTCCTGCTGGTGGTCAACAAGGTGGACTCGGCGGACAAGCGCTTCGACTCATACCAGTTCTACTCCCTGGGGCTGGGCGACCCGTGGGACATCTCCTCGGCCAACGGCAGCGGCACCGGCGACATGCTGGACCGGCTCGTGTCCATGCTGCCCGACTCCAAAGAGGAGGAGGATAAGCACGCCGGAGTACCCCGTATCGCCATAGTAGGCAGGCCCAACGCCGGCAAGTCATCCATCACCAACGCTTTCCTCGGAGAGGAGCGCAACATCGTAACCCCCGTGGCCGGGACGACCCGGGACGCGGTGGAGTCCTACTACAACAAGTTCGGACACGAGTTCATCCTGGTGGACACCGCCGGACTGCGCAAGAAAAGCAAGGTCAACGAGGACTTGGAGTTCTACTCCGTGATGAGGGCCATCAGGGCCATAGAGCACGCCGACATCTGCATCCTGATGATCGATGCCCAATACGGAGTCGAGGCTCAGGATATGTCCATCTTCAATCTCATCCTGCGCAACAGCAAAGGCTGCGTGGTGGCGGTCAACAAATGGGACCTGATAGAGAACAAGACCGGCAACACCATGAAGGAATACGCCGAGGCCATACGCAAGCGGCTCGCGCCTTTCAGCGATATCCCCGTCATCTTCACATCGGTCATCAAAAAGCAAAGAATCCTCGATGTGCTGGACGCGGCGGCCAAGGTCTATGACAATTACTCCAAGAAGATTCCCACATCCACTCTGAACGAGGTTATGCTCGAGGAGATAGACAACTATCCTCCCCCCTCCACAAAGGGCAAGTTCATCAAGATCAAGTATATCACCCA
Organism: uncultured Bacteroidales bacterium; assembly: GCA_949297365.1. GTDB lineage: Bacteria > Bacteroidota > Bacteroidia > Bacteroidales > UBA932 > Coprenecus. The sequence goes on from CASFSL010000044.1 coordinate 56,878, forward strand.
ACTGCCGACGCCCTGTCCGTCATTTGCCTTCTTCTGCAATCTGCCCCAGTACATCGGGGCACCGTACAAGAGATTCCTGGAGAACAAGCTGCGCAGTCACTTCGACTTCACCGGCTGCCCCATACGCATCTTCATGCGCCGAAAATAATTCCAGGCAGCGGAGTATCTTTGCCCTATGATATCATAGTGTGACCACATATTGATTCGTAGTTCGGGCACCTTCTTATTTTGCAAACCAATGTAAATAAACACCTTAAGCAAATACAACTTTCCCAAGCGGGAGGGGTTGAGCGATGAGATACGGCTACTGCTTTTCGATTTTCAGCTGCTCGATGTAGTTGCCGGTATCGTTGGTCTTGACGAGGATGGTTACGGTGAACATATTGCCTCCGCTGTCCAGATTGCCGACAGCGTACTTCATCGGATAGGTCCCGCTCTTGTACACTATCTCAAAACAGCGCGGGGTATAGTTCGTGAAGAAATTCCGGATAATCTGCCGGGCCTGATTGCGGCTGCAGTTGGAGACCGAGCCCATGACATCCACCTGGAGATTGTCCGCGAACCATGCCGCCAGACACTCCGCGTCTCCTTTCTGCATGTACTTGGAGATAGGAATAAACACGTTGTTGTCATCGTCGTCCTCGCACACTCTTATGCTCTGGGACGATGACACGAACGGAAAAAGAAGCAACAATCCGGCTATCGCAATCAGTCTGCTCATCTGTTATTCCATATTTGTCTCGTTACTTTAGCAAAATTCAGGCCACTGTGCTGTAAATTTTCTTACATTTGTAGGCTGATATATTGTACCGACATGAGAATCACTCTGATAACGACAGGCAAAACCACTTTCGACTACATAAAGGAAGGGATGGCCATATACGAGAAACGCATAGGCCGTTACCTGAGTTTTACCCGGACTGAAGTGCCTGCGCTTCAGAGTACGTCATCCATGTCCCCGGAAGAGATAAAACGCAGGGAGGGAGAACTCATACTCAAGAAAGTAAAGCCGGAGGACAGGGTCATCATCCTGGACGAGAAGGGCCGCCGCTTCACATCCACCGGATGGGCAGGTCATCTTGGGCACCTGATGGATACCGGCACCAAAAGCCTCGTCTTCATCATCGGCGGTGCCTACGGCTTCTCCGACAAGGTAAGGGAGCGGGCCGACGAGGCTCTGTCCCTGTCCGACATGACTTTCTCCCACCAGATTATACGGCTGTTCTTCGAGGAGCAGCTGTACAGGGCGATGACAATAATCAAAGGCGAGCCGTACCACAATGAATAGCGACCATGACAGGTACCGTAAAAAACATATTCTCATACATATCGCGCAAGCTGACATCCATCTTGTGGATACTGGCCTTATGCTGCTTCCTTCTCTCATTTTTCCAGTTCAATCCCACATCGGAGGACAGAAGGGCCCGGAAAGTGGAGAATCTGCTGCACAAGAGAGAGAAAGTACTGCAGTCATATGTGGACAAGGCATTTGAGGTCCCGGCTGACGAATGGATAAGGTTCGAGAATTTCCCGGAGGACATGGTCCTCTACCGGTACATCGGCAACACCCTGCAGAGCTGGGTCAACACTTTCCCCATAAGCAACGACAACATCGGCATACCGTCCTCATGGTACAGGATTCACGACCTGGGCAACAAGAACATATTCAACATACCGCTGGCCTTCCTCCGTTATGATGTCCAATACGTCAGTCTCGGCCCGAAATGGTATGTAATCAAGACGGCCCGCCAGGGCAGCATGTACGTAATCGCGGCCATCGAGGTCATGGAACAGTACCCGTCTGAGAATGCCGCTCTGGAGAACTCATGCAACAGAAAACTGGGGCTCAACGACAAGTTCTCGGCAGTACCCCCGTATATCGACGGGACCAGCGTCGTCCACACGTCGGACGGGACACCGGTCTTTTCCGTGGTCAGGGACAATACGCTCTCAGACAACGACACTTCCTCCGCGTTCAGATGGCTCGCCCTGCTGCTGGCCACGCTTGCCATCATATACTACCAGCACACCAACAAGGGTATCAGGACCATGTTTTTCGGCCTGGGAGGCCTGCTTGTTCTCCAGATATGCACCTCCATTATGGTAAACAGCGTGCCTCTGAACTCCGGCTTTTTCTCTCCCATGACCTATGCCGACGCATACTTCAACTCATTCGGGGCCCTGACGTTGTTCCACTTGTTCATATTTCTCTACTGCGCGGTGGTCTTCATGTCCCGCAAAGCGGTCATCAGGAACATTTTCTCGTCATCACCCATAATCCGGAGGGCCAAGATATCCGCCCTGAGCATAAGCACGATCCTGCTGATAGGGTATATACACCATACATTCCGCTCGCTGATATTCAACTCCAGCATCAACTTTGACCTGTACCGCATCAACGACATATCCTACTACACCGTCATCACATACTTCATGTACAGCCTGCTGGCTCTTGCAGTGCTGTTCCTGCTGGACATACTCGTGCCGGCATCCAGCCGGTACTACCTACGGAAAAGACGCAGGCACTCCAAAAAGCCGGTACTTATCTACATTCTGGCCGTCGCGGTCTACATGAGCGGAGCCGTCGGGATCTACGGATTCCAGAAAGAATGCGAGAACATCAGAGTGCTCACCGGACGCATGGCCATCGAGAGGGACCTGAATCTGGAGATGCAGCTTCAGGCCATGGAGAAGAGCATCATATCCGACCCGTTTATCCGCAGGCTGACCGGCAATCCGGATTACGAGGGCATCATACTGAACAGGCTGGCTGAAAGGTATTTCTACAACATACTGCCCGAATACGACATCCGTCTCACCATCTGCAATGCCTACCAGAGCATAAAGCCGGACGAATATTCCTCGCCCAAGAACTGCTTCAGACATTACGAGGAGATCATAAACAATTACGGAATACCGCTCACAGACGTATCCGCATTCTATTACCTGGACTACTTCCGGGACTACATAAGTTATCTGGGAGCATTCAGCATCTTCCGGAAAGGAGTCAGGTACGACATGTACATAGAGATTGAGTCCAAGGTCAGCTCGGACAATATCGGATATCCCTCGGTACTGCTGAACAACCCGCGTCCCCTGTCCTCCATAGCCTACCCCTACTCAGTCGCACGGTACCACAACGGCAGGCTGACCAGTCATCAGGGACGGTACAACTTCCCCGTCTCAATCAACGTCAACATATACGAGGACGGCTTCTCGCACTATTTCTACAAGGACAACGTGGTCTTCATCAACAAACTGCCCGGAACCAACCTGATAGCCGTAAGCAGACCGGCCCGAGGCCTGTTCCCGTCACTCATCTCGTTCTCCTACCTGTTCCTGCTCCTGGCCCTGGTCGTCATCGGAATCCCGGCCCTGCTCAAGAAAAGGCACAAGGAGTCCCTGCTGAGGCCGAAACGGTCATTCCGCATGAAGATGACCATATTCATCACGGCATTCACGGTGATCGCCCTGATCATGATGGCCATCGGCAGCGTCGTCATCATCATCGGCTACATGGACACCAACAACAGCACCATGATGGAGGAGAAAGTGCTGTCCGTACAGAACACGCTTGCACAGATATCCAAGAATACCGACTCCTACAGCGAGCTCAGCGCGGCCGAGATTCTCAGCGTCATCAACGACATCTCCAGAAGTGCCCAGATGGACATCAACATCTACGACCCGAAAGGCAGGCTCATCCACACCACCAAGCCGGAAGTGTTCAACGAATATCTCCTCAGCACCAGGATGAACTCCGAGGCGTTCTACGAGCTGGCCATCAACAAGAGGACCCAGGTCATGCAGGAAGAGCACATATCCGCGCTCAGCTACTATTCCCTGTACACCCCCGTATACAACAGCGACGGCAGGCTGATAGCCATAGCCAACATCCCGTACTTCATATCCGAGACCAATTTCGAATATGACACCTCGCCCATCGTGGCCGCCATAATCAACCTCTACATACTCTTCATCATAGCCGCGATCCTGATAGGCATGGCCATTTCCAACTCCATAACCAGGCCTCTGAAGGAGATCAACCGCAACATGCTTGAGATGGATATCACCCACAAGGCCGAGCACATCAACTACAAGGCCGACGACGAGTTGGGACTGCTGGTACGTACCTACAACAAGATGATCGACGACCTGGACCGCAGTACCAGGGAGCTTGCACAGAACGAAAGGGAAAAAGCCTGGAGCGAGATGGCCCGCCAGATTGCCCACGAGATCAAGAACCCGCTTACTCCCATGAAGATAAGCATACAGCATCTGGTCTTTATAAAAAAACAAGGCAATCCCGAGTGGAAAGACCGCTTCGACGCCCTCGCATCCATGCTCATAGAGCAGATAGACATACTGTCCAACACCGCCAGCGAGTTCTCCAGCTTCGCCAAACTGTATCAGGAAGAGCAGACTGAAATCGACCTGGTGGAGATTCTGTCTGAGCAGGAAATCCTGTTCAACAACAGGGACAACATAGAGATGAACTTCCGCAGTCAGGTGGGGAAAGCCGTGGTGCTTGCCAGGAAGGAGCAGATTACAAGGACTTTCGTCAACCTCATAACCAATGCGATTCAGGCTGTGGAAAACAAGGAGCACGGAATAATAAACATCACACTGAGAGTCATCCCGGGATACTACCAGGTGGATGTGGAAGACAACGGAGACGGTGTCTCAAAGGAGAATATGGAAAAACTGTTCCGTCCCAACTTCACCACAAAGACCAAAGGCTCGGGACTTGGACTGGCTATCTGCAAAAGCATCATAACACAGAGCCACGGAGAGATAAACTACTATCAGTCTGCCTCTCTTGGCGGTGCCGACTTCTCTGTCCGACTTCCCGTCCACACCGTCGCCGACGATGACAATACTTAGTTGGGAAGAGCGAACATCATCACATCGTCCTTGGTGATGCGGGCGTTGGAGAGTATCAGCAGACGCTCCACCACGTTGTGCAGCTCGCGGATATTGCCGCTCCAGGCATGACCGCACAACTCCTCCACGGCATCAGCATCTATTTCCTTTACAGGCTTGCCGGACTCGCGGCAGATCTGCCTGATGAAGTAGTCTATCAGCAGAGGTATGTCCTCCCGTCTCTCGGCCAGTGACGGCACCCTTATGACGATAACGCTTATACGGTGATAGAGGTCCTCGCGGAAATTGCCCTTGGCAATCTCCTCCCTGAGATTCTTGTTGGTGGCCGCCACCACTCTTACATTGACTGTTATATCCTTGTCACCGCCGACCTTGGTGAGCTTGTTCTCCTGCAGCACGCGGAGGACCTTGGCCTGGGCCGCCAACGACATGTCGCCTATCTCATCCAGGAAAAGAGTGCCGCCGTCAGCCTGCTCGAACTTGCCCTTGTGCTGCTTCTGCGCTCCGGTGAACGCGCCTTTCTCGTGACCGAAAAGCTCACTCTCGATAAGCTCGCTCGGGATGGCCGCGCAGTTTACCTCGATGAAAGGCATCGACGAGCGGTCGCTCTTCTCGTGCAGCCAACGGGCCACCAACTCCTTGCCCGTACCGTTGGCACCGGTGATTAGCACCCTCGCGTCCGTCGGTGCCACCCTGTCTATCATATTCTTGATACGGACTATGGCGGGCGACTCGCCTATGATCTCCTGCACTCCTCCCACCTTCTTCTTGAGAGCCTTGGTCTCGCGGACCAGCGTACTCTTGTCCGTGGCATTTTTCAAAGTAATAAGTATCCTGTTCAGGTCCAAAGGTTTCTGAATGAAATCATAAGCCCCTTTCTTTATGCACTCCACCGCAGTATCTATGGAGCCGTGACCGGAAATCATCACTACCGGAGCTTCGTTTCCGCTCTCGGACAGTTTGTCCAGCACCTCCACTCCGTCCATGCCCGGCATCTTGATGTCGCAGAATATCACATCGAAATTGCCGGTTGCAGCGGCCTCAAGTCCCGACGCGCCGTCCTCGGCCAACGATATCTCGTGCCCCTCGAACTCCAGTATCTCCTTAAGTGTATTGCGGATACTCCGCTCGTCATCTATAATGAGAATCTTCATAACAGTCCTATTTAAACATTCAGGAACAAATATACAATTTTAATGCCCGAATTGTGCGGAAATTCCGGCTCTTCTTCCTATCTTTGTCAGATATTCTAATATGGAACAGTTTATAGTATCAGCCAGGAAATACAGGCCGGACACTTTCGAGTCGCTCATAGGCCAGGAGAACATCGCCAGGACCCTGAAGAACTCCATCCTGCGCGGGCAACTGGCCCACGCATACCTCTTCTGCGGCCCGCGCGGTGTAGGAAAGACGACAACAGCCAGAATTTTCGCCAAGTCCATCAACTGCCTCAATCCCGGGCCGGACATGGAACCGTGCGGCAAATGCGAGTCCTGCCTGTCATTTTCCGAGGGACGCTCATACTGTATCCATGAGCTGGACGCGGCCTCCAACAACTCCGTGGACGACATCCGCAACCTCACCGACATGGTCCGCATCCCGCCCCAGGTCGGCAAATACAGCGTCTACATCATAGACGAGGTTCACATGCTGTCCTCCGCCGCGTTCAACGCCTTCCTCAAGACCCTGGAAGAGCCGCCGGCCCACGCGATTTTCATCCTTGCCACCACCGAGAAGCACAAGATACTGCCCACAATTCTGTCCAGATGCCAGACATTTGACTTCAACCGCATATCCGTACCGGACATAGTGCGCAACCTGGAGGGCATCGCCTCCAAGGAAGGCGTCTCGATAGACAGCGCAAGCCTGCACGTCATAGCCGTAAAGGCTGACGGAGCGATGAGGGACGCCCTGACCATATTTGACCAGATAGTGGCATTCTGCGGCAAGGACGTGAAGTACGACGATGTAATCCGGGATCTCAACGTACTGGACTACGAATATTATTTCAAGATCATAGACAATTCCCTGGCAGGAGACTACATGTCCTCCCTGCTGCTTTTCGACGAGATACTGTCCAAAGGCTTCAATGCCCTGTATTTCGTCTCTGGCCTGAGCTCGCACCTGAGGGATCTGCTCGTATGCCGCAGCTCAGGCAGCTCTGCCCTGCTCTCACTGCCTCCTACCCTGATTGACAGGTACAGAGAACAGGCCTCGCGCTGCTCCGTGCCGTTTATCTTCTCGTCCCTGAACATCACCATGGGCTGCGAGGCGGCATACCGCCAGAGCGGCAACCAGCGGCTGCTCATAGAGTTCGCCCTGATGCGGCTGGCCGAGAAAGCCCTGCCCCAACAGCCCGACGCAGCACCAGTTCCGCCTGTATCCGCACACTCAGCGGCAGAAAAAGCCACCCCGGCACAGACGGCATCCCCGGCCCCTGCACCGGCTGTCACTCAGACAGAGCCGGCACCGTCATCACCGAACGGACCTTCCGTAACCGCCAGGACCACTGTGGAGGATTCAGCACAGACACCTCCGCAGCAGCCCCGCGCTGCCGGGACAGCCTCCGGGATAAAAGTTCCTGGTCTGAGCCTGAAGGACATGATGAGCCGGGCCAGGGAGAACGAGACCTCCGGGAAAGACAGCGCGGAGATCCTCAGCGATGAGCCGCTGACATTCGAAGGCATAATGAACGCCTGGCAGAGTCTGGCCGAATCCTGGAAGGCGGCCGGCAGGGGCAGCATGTACACAGCCATGACGCTGCACAGTCCGGGCATAGATATTGACAGCGGCACATTGACCTTTTATGTCAGCAATGCCGCACAGCAGGACTTCATCAGGGAGAAAAACCTCTCCAAGATGGAAGCCACCATGCGGAGAACATTAAGGAACAGAACAGTGAAAATAGATGTCCAGATCTACGAGTCCGGGGACAGCGGATCTTCCAAGAAGGCCTCTGCGCCCTACATGCCTACGGACAAGGCCAAGTTTCTGGTAAGCAAGAAGCCGGAGCTGGGAGAGCTCGTAAAGGACCTGGACCTGGATGTCAAATAACAAGTATTATGAAACTTTACAGCGATAACCTTATCAAGAAATACGGAGCCAGAACTGTTGTGAAAGGCGTATCCATCAACGTGGAGCAGGGCGAGATAGTCGGACTGCTCGGACCCAACGGCGCCGGCAAGACCACCAGCTTCTACATGATTACAGGACTCATCAAGCCCAACGCCGGACGCATATTCCTCAACGACGAGGAGATAACTGACCTGCCCATGTACCGCAGGGCGCAGAAGGGCCTGGGCTACCTGGCACAGGAGGCCTCTGTCTTCCGAAAGATGTCGGTGGAGAACAACATCATGTCGGTGATGGAGTTCTCGCATTTCTCCAAAAAGGAGCGCAGGGACAGGCTTGAGTCGCTTATCGACGAGTTCGGTCTGGCGAAAGTCCGCAAGAGCTACGGTATCCAGCTCTCGGGAGGCGAGCGGCGCCGCTGCGAGATAGCACGCGCCCTGGCCATCGACCCCAAGTTCATCCTGCTGGACGAGCCGTTCGCCGGAGTTGACCCCATCGCCGTAGAGGACATCCAGCACATCATCGCCAAGCTCAAGACCAAGAATATCGGAATCATCATCACCGACCACAACGTCCACGAGACCCTGGCCATCACTGACAGGGCCTACCTCCTGTACGAGGGCAGCATCCTGGAGAGCGGTACTGCCGAGGAACTGGCGGGCAATCCCGAAGTCCGCAAGAAATACCTCGGCCAGAACTTCGAGCTCCGCAAGGCCGTCCTCCGTCCCCGCGACAATTAATTAAAGGAGGGAAATAGTCTCTGCGGCTTTCTCGAGCTGCCAGCGGGTGGTGGAAGTGGCGCCGCAGATACCCACGATGTCATCCGGGCGGAAGATGCCGGCAGGGATTTCCTCCGCACTCTCAACTTTATAGGAGCGCGGATTGACCGAGCGGCAGAGTTCAAAGAGCACCTTGCCGTTGGAACTTTCATGACCGCACACGAAGATAATCACCGAGCAGGAGGCCGCGAACTCGCGCAGGGCCTTGTGACGGGATGAGACATTGCGGCAGATGGTATCGAATACCTCCAGGCTGGAAGCAGCCTTCCGCAGGCGGGAGGCGACTGCGGCGAACTCATCAGGGTCCTTTGTGGTCTGGGAGAAAAGAGCCAGAGGATGGGACGGGTCAATAACTCCCGCCGACAACTTGTCCTTCAGGTCTGCGATACTCTCGACCACGACGGCCTGTCCGTCTGTCTGGCCTACCAGACCGTTGACCTCGGCGTGCCCGCGCTTGCCGAAGATTATCACCTGACCTCCAAGGACTGAGAGCTCAGAATACTTTGCCGCAATCTTCCTCTGCAATGCAAGCACGACCGGACATGTGCAGTCGATAAGGCTCACACCGGACTGCTCGGCGAGCCTGTAAGTGGACGGAGGCTCCCCGTGGGCCCTTATCAGTACCGTAGAGCCCTTGAGAGAGTCCAGATCCTGATAGCCTATGGTCTTCAGGCCCAGACCGGCCAGACGCCGTATCTCGGCATCGTTGTGTACTATGGCGCCGAGCGAATAAAGCGTATCATGCTCCTGTAGATAACGCTCGGCGGCGGATATGGCGCGGCCTACACCGTTACAGCAGCCAGACGCACTGTCAATCAATACCCGCATAGATGCCTCTGCTTCAATAAGTCCTTAAACCACTGTATCTGATCCTCAATGGACATGTCGCTGTTGTCCAGCAGCACCGCATCCCCGGCCATGCGCAGAGGGGCCGTCTCACGGTGGGTATCGATATAGTCCCGCTCGCTCAGATTGCCCAGGATATCCTCATAGGAGACACTGTGCCCCCGCACGCTCATCTCCTCGTAGCGGCGGCGCGCCCTTACCTCGGGTCTGGCAGTCATGAATATCTTGAGCTCCGCATCCGGAAATACAGCCGTGCCGATGTCCCTGCCGTCCATCACCACTCCCTTGCCGGCTCCTATCTCCCTGAGCCTCCTGTCCACATACTCACGGACAAACGGAAGCGCCGCCACATGACTGACTATCCTTGATATTTCCAGAGTGCGTATCTCCTTCTCCACATTCTCCCCGTCCAGCCAAGTCTCGCTCCTGCCTCCGGGCCCTGATGTCCGGAATGAAATATCCACCGGGCTACCGTCCACAAGCAGCCTCCTGAGCGCGGTCTCGTCCACGACATTGTCTCCGGACACGCAGCCACCGCGCATGGCAAAAAGCGCCACGGCCCTGTACATGGCCCCGGTATCTATATACACATAACCCAGTTCCCTGGCAATGGCTTTGGCAAACGTACTCTTACCCGTGGATGAGTATCCGTCTATGGCGATAATGATGCGTGAAGTCATACTACAAAAATAAATTATTTATCTAAATTTGCAGCAAATTAATTATTCTGGAAAATGAAAAAAATACTGACAGTACTGTTCACAGTCATGACGGCGGTCGTGGCCTCAGCCCAGGGCTCTCCCGGCATGGATATGGAAATCAAGCAGTTCCAAGATAAAAAAGTAGACTCGGGTAGGGAATATTACGGAGACATCCCCGCCCGTATCACCAAAGTTGTCGTATCGGGAGACAACTCCATGACTGACCTGCTGTTCAGGAACTCCGTGGAGGAGAACTGGAACATCTCACCTTACGAGTTCTGCGATCCCGAGGAGTTTGACCGGATCAAGACCGACACCAACTATTATTTTCTGGTGCGCCTGGACAAGATGCACCGCAAGGCCGACTCCCCGGCCATGGAATTCGTATGCTTCCTGAAAGGCAATGAGAAAGCCGGCGACAACCTCTCACAGATGCCGGAGCTCATAGCCCTGCCTCTGTTCCCCGACAACGATGACAACGACCGGATATTCACATATCTTCCGGCCTACATGAACATCATTCAGACGTATATCCAGAAAATAGTGGACGGCAAGGTCTACCCCTCCAAACGCGGAGAGATACATCTGGGAACCATGAGCAAGTCCAGGAACAGCTCCATCCTCTTCAACTCCGAGGACATGGCCTACCATGCTCCCATGCAGAAATTCGAGCAGATGTTCAGAGGCAGGGCCAGCACCGTGCCTCAGGAGGAAATTGACCTGGCTATGAAAGAGGCGGCTCCGAGGACTCTTGTATCGCTGGTAGTTGCCCCCGGGGCCGACAGCAATGGCTCGTGGTGCTACAAGATGCTCATCAGCGCGGATACCTACGAGCTGTACTACTTCAAGAAACACAAGATATCCCCCAAGAAGGGTCCCGGCTTCCTGAAATCCGACCTCAAGCGCATATCCAGGCTGGTGACTCCGCACTATACAATCCGGTAATCCGACATGAAATTTGCCTTCAAACGCAGCCTTTCCCCCGTCGCATACTGCGCCCTGCACGTAAAGACAGGCACCCGATATGAAGAGAAGAACCAGGGAGGACTGGCTCATTTCACGGAGCACCTCCTCTTCAAGGGCACAGAGACCAAGAGCGCAGGTACGGTCAACTCCTTCATCGAGCGTCTCGGGGGCGAGCTGAACGCATACACCACCAAGGAGGAGACGGTAATCCACGCCACAGTCCTGAAAGAAGACCTGCGCAAGGCCGTGGGCCTGCTGATGGACATAGCCTTCCGCTGTACCTTCCCCGACAGGGAGATCGAGAAGGAAAGAGGGGTCGTACTGGAAGAAATCAACACCTATAAGGACTCTCCCGCCGAGCAGATATACGATGACTTCGAGGAATACCTGTTCGAGGGTACTCCTCTGTCCATGCCGGTGCTGGGCAAGGCCAGATACCTCAAGAAGATAGACCGGGACACCGTCTGCGCTTACTACCGGAAGATGTTCCGCCCTGAGAATATGTATTTCACAATAGTGGCCGACATAGAGGAGAGCAGGGCCAGTGACATGGTCTCAAAGGCCCTGAAGACATACTGCACTTCCGCGTCAAACGGACTGGAAGACGGAGAGGGCGAGGCCATTGCAGGCTCCGGACAGCTCGTAGTCAATCCCCCGTTTACAAGATCCGTCTCACGTCACAGCCACCAGGCCCACTGCGTTATGGGTGCAAGAGCATGCCCGGCATACGACAGCCGCAGGATTCCGCTCAGCCTGCTGGTCAACATACTGGGCGGACCTATGGCCAATTCCAGACTCAACCTGATTCTCCGGGAGAAATACGGCCTTGTCTACAGCGTGGACGCCTCCTATGGACTGTACACCGATGCCGGAGCTGCCACCATATATTTCGGCTGTGAGAAAGCCAATGTACAGAGATGCCTGACACTCATCGAAAGAGAATTACGTTCCCTGAGGGAAGAACTGCTGTCTCCCAGAGCCCTCAACAGCGCAAAGAAACAGCTGCTGGGCCAGATGGCCATAGCTGCCGACAACGGTGAGGCGCAGGTACTGTCGATGGGCAAGAGCCTGATGACCTACGGAAGGGTGATAAGCAACCGGGAGACAGCCGAGCTCATCAGCGGCATCACGGCGGAGGAGATAAGGGATACCGCCGCCGAAGTGTTCAATCCCGAGAATATGTCCAGACTGCTTTATATCTGAAAACCGCCATATGAATCCCGCCAGACTGAAAGAGGCCCTGTCCTTCATAGAAAGAGAGACCCACCTGAGGACCAAATCCTACCGGATGCTCTCCGACGGAGTGCAGGGCGAGTTCCTTCAGGCTTTCTCTCTTATGGTACGGCCGGAAGCCGTACTTGAGATCGGCACGTTCACCGGGTACGCCACGCTGTGCCTGTACAGAGGCCTGAGAGAGAACGGCGTGCTGGACACCATAGAGATTGACGACGAGCTGACAGACATCTACACAAGGGCATTCAGTATCGCCGGAGCAGACAGGATATATCCCCATCTCCAGGACGCGGCGGTACTTATCCCGAAACTGGACAGACTGTACGACATCGTGTACATAGACGCGGACAAAAGGCTGTACCCGGTCTACTACGACATGGTCTTCGACAAAGTGCGGTCGGGAGGATATATTCTGGCCGACAACGTACTGTGGAGCGGAAAGACCGCCCCTGACGCTCATTCAGGAGACAGACAGACGACGGCCATCATGGAATTCAATAAAAAAACAGCCTCTGACCCGAGGGTCGAAAGGCTGGTTCTTCCAATCAGGGATGGTTTAGCCCTGATACACAAAAAAATCGGATAGTTTTTTCTCAGGTCAGTTTTAGTACACTGTCATCTTACTCCTTTACACGCTCACCATAGCTTCTGTCAACAGTGTTGACGCGGATCTTGTCGCCCTGATTGATGAACAGAGGCACCATGATCTCCGCACCGGTTTCAAGAGTAGCCGCCTTGAGGGCATTGCTGGAAGCAGTGTCGCCTTTTACGGCAGGCTCGGTATATGTGACCTCAAGCTCCACGTAAGTGGGAAGCTCGCAAGTAAGACATTTCTCCTCATCGGCCAGGAACATCATCTCGACATACTGTCCCTCTTTCATAAGGTCGGCGTTCTCCACCATCTCCTCGGGAATGCTGACCTGCTCGTAGGTCTCGGTATGCATGAAGTTGTAGCCCATATCGTCTTTATACAGATAGGTGTAGGGTCTGCGCTCCACACTGATCGGGTCAATCTTCTCTCCGGCGGTGAAGGTCCTGTCAAGGATCTTACCGTTCTCCAGGTTGCGTAATTTTGTCTTCACGAAAGCCGGACCCTTACCGGGTTTCACATGCTGAAACCATATAATCGATACGGGTTTCCCCTCATAGTTGAAATAAAGTCCGTTCTTGAAATCTGCAGTTGTTGCCATAAATTCTATAAACTTCTCTTATATATTGTTTCGCAAATATAATAATTTTTTAATTCTGTTCCGATTTTATTTCTTAATAGTTTCCACCATCTGTCTCAGCACCGTGCGGGCTCCGAAACGGGCGGCGGCGGTCTCAGACTCCTTCATGCTCTTCAGGAAGGCAGGCATATCGTCCTTGGAGAGCGGCTCGGCTGGAGGCGACTCCATCTTGAGCGGATTGATAGGCGTTCCGTTCTTCCATATGCGGAAATCCAGATGCGGCCCGGTAGAATAGCCGGTACTGCCCACATAGCCTATCACCTGCCCCTGCTTGACCCTCTGCCCCACGCTGATGTTCTTGCCATAGCGGGACAGATGCAGGTATGCCGACGTATATACTGAATTGTGCTTTATCTTCACCATATTGCCCTCAGCTGTCTTATAACCTTTATAGACCACCACTCCGTCTCCGATGCTCATCACCTCTGTGCCCGTCGGAGCCGCGTAGTCTATACCGGTATGAGGCCTGACCTTCCGGGTTATCGGATGCCGTCTGTGATAAGTGAAGCCCGAACTGATCCTGGTATAGCTCAGAGGAGCACGGAGGAAGGCCTTGCGCATACTCTCCCCTTTCTCATTCCAGTAATAATTGCCGCTGCCGTCATCGAACCAGTAGGACTTGTAGGCCTGGTCTCCGTGCGTGAACTCGGCGTACAGGACCCGCTCCACATTCAGGATCTCTCCGTCGCACTCGGACTTCTCGTACACAGCCTTGAAGGAGTCTCCTTTCTGAAGACCGAAGAAGTCGATGCTCCAGGCATATATGTCCGCCAGCGAGACAGCCAGCAGGGCCGGAGCCCCGGCGTCTATTATATCCTGCCACAGGGAGTTCTCTATATTCACTTCCACATAATCTATCGAGCTGACGATATCCTTGTCCTCCACCCTGACCGAAAGAGAGTCGCGCAGCGTGAACACAACGTAGGAGGCATTGTCTTTCTCGTAGACCACCTGGGCCAGAGTATCCGGCTCGCCGGGCAGATAATATGCGTGGTAATGATAACCTACTTTTATCTGACGCATGTCAAAGACCCCTTTGGACAGGGCATCCAGGGCATAGATATCACTCTGAGAAGCCCCCAGCCTGGTCATAAGCGTCGAGAAGAACTCTCCCCTGCGGATATTTCCCTCCACCTTACGATACCTGGAAAGCGGGATGCCGTACTCGTAGACCTCATCCTCAGAGACAGTCTCCGCCCTCTCATCTGTCCGCACCGCAACGTTCTGCTCCGGGTAAGACGGCTCCGCATCCGTAATGACGGCTTCTCTTCCGAACGGAGCCGGAATCAACCTTACAATCCAGACTATGATAAGAATGAGAAGTTCGACGGCAACAGTGGACAGCACTCCTATCACGACTCCTTTGAAAAGTCTGTCTGTCAGCACTCTTTCTTTTATCTCCTGAAAATTCATGACACAAATGTAGAAAAGAATTTCAAATTGTGGAAAAAAATGTAAAAAAGTGGAAGTTTGTGTAAGATTTTAGTTATTTTTGCAGGAAATAATCTGACAACGCAATGACAAAGTTCATCGGAGAATACAAAGCCAAGGTTGACGACAGGGGAAGACTGGTCTTTCCTTCTGCGTTCAAGGCCCTTATGGACCCCGATGAGCCGATGCGCCTCGTTGTGAAAAAAGACCTTTATTCCCCCTGTCTCGACATCTATACTTACCGCGAGTGGGAAAGAGAGTCCGAGGACATCAAGTCCAGACTCAACTTCTTCAATCCCGAGCACGCCACTTTCTGGAGAGGATACATGAGCGGAAGGGCCGTTGTCGAGCCGGACGGGAAACTGGGCAGGATATCCATTCCCCGACAGCTTCTGGACAGCATAGGCGCCGGGAAAGAAGTGATATTCGCCGGCAATGACCACAAGATTGAGTTATGGGCCAGGGAGAGATACGAAAGCTCCCTCATGGACGAGAACGCCTTCGCCGCTCTGGCCGAAAAGATACTAGGATAATCTGCCAGCCATGCCTGAATCTTACCATACACCAGTCCTGCTTGAAGAAAGCATGGATATGCTCGGGATAAAGCCCTCAGGAGTATATGTGGACGCCACCCTCGGCGGAGGCGGTCACAGCCGTGCCATACTCTCGCGGCTGGGCGAAAACGGCAGGCTGATTGCATTTGACCAGGACCCGGAAGCCGTAGTCAATGCCCCGCAGGACTGCCGGACAACGGCTGTACGGGCCAATTTCCGGTTCATCCACAACTACATCAGATATCTGGGCTACGACGGCGTGGACGGCATCCTGGCCGACCTCGGCGTATCCTCCCATCAGTTCGACACTCCTGAAAGAGGATTCTCATTCCGGTTTGACGCAGACCTGGACATGAGGATGAACACCTCCTCCGGGCAGAATGCGGCGGACATCCTCAACAGCTATGACGAGGAGTCCCTCGCCGGCATTCTCCGCCTGTACGGGGAAGTAGACGGCAGCCGGAAAGCCGCCTCCCTGATCTGCTCGGCACGCGCCCGGAAACCGATTGAGACCACAACCGACCTGAACAACGCTCTGGAAAGCATCCTGCCCGCCATCGCTCCCCACAAGTTCCTGGCCAGAGTATACCAGGCCCTGCGGATCGAGGTCAACGGCGAGATGAAGTGTCTGGAGCATCTTCTGACCGGTATCGGCAAGTCCCTCAGACCGGGGGGCACGGCCGTAATCATAACATATCACTCCCTCGAAGACCGTATGGTCAAGAATTATTTCAAGACCGGGAATGTAGAGGGAAAGGACACCACCGACCTGTACGGCCGCAGAGACTGTCCCTTCGATGTCATTACCAGAAAACCCGTCCTCCCCGGGGAAGATGAGATAATGCGCAACACAAGGGCCAGAAGTGCAAAACTGAGGGCCGCACGGAAAAAAGCCGTATGAAAAAGGAGATTCTGGAAAACGTACTGGGAGGACAGATACTGGCCAGGCGCGGCCTGACAAAGAACTGGAAATTCATTATCTACATATTCATACTGGTGCTTGTCTACATCAGTATCCATTTCTGGACACGCAACACCATGCAGAGAATCGCCCGCAATGAGGAGACTCTGCGCAACCTGCGCTCGGAATACCTGGGCAAATACACCAGGCTGCTGTATTCCGGGAAAAGAGGCGAGATAGAGCAGTTGCTCGAGCAGAACGGTCTGGAGCTTCTGCCTCCTGACACTCCGCCCACGAGAATCAATCTTAAGGAGGACTGACGCATGGCCAGGACAAGTACATTTACCCGATTCCTCTACGTATACCTGGTCTTCCTTCTGGCAGGACTTGGAGCGATAGTCCGCATCATCCTCGTCCAGGTCAACAAGGACAGGGTCACGCTGGACGACATCTATAAAGAACAGGTACTGGAACCGTCCAGAGGCAGCATCCTCTCCTATGACGGACGCCCGCTTGCGGTATCCATCCCGGTCTACGACCTGCACTGGGACTCCAAAGCCATGCCGGACAGCGTCCTGATGCCCAAGATAGACTCCCTGTCCCGCTGCCTGTCGGCCATGTTCAGGGACAAGTCAGCCAGAGCCTACAGGAACGAACTGCTCAACGCCAGGAAGACCGGCAAGAGATATCTTAAAATAGGCAACCGCAAAGTGGACTTCGGAGAGCTGGCCGAGATCAGACGCTTTCCCGTATTCAGACTCGGACAGTTCAAGGGAGGGCTCATAGTTGACACTGACAGCGAGAGAGTCAATCCTTACGGAAAGCTGGCCAACAGGACCATCGGTTATCTCAACGCCGACGGAGGGGGAACCGGCATAGAGTTCACCTACGACTATAGACTGCGCGGCGAGAAAGGCGTACAGACCGTACACCGCACTCTCGGAGACCAGTGGATACCCGTCAACGGAGCTCCTGCCCGGCCGGCCGTGGACGGATACGATATCAGGACAACCATAGACGTGCGCATACAGGAGGCGGCCGAGACCGAGCTGAGGGAGCAGTTGGCCAGGAGCGACGTGTTTGAAGGCGGAACCGCCATCGTAATGGATGTCAGGACAGGTGCCATAAGAGGTATCGCCAACATGTTCAAGAAGAGCGACGGTACTTTCGACGAGTCCTACAACTACGCCATCGCCCACGCTACCGAGCCGGGCTCCACCCTCAAGCTGGCCGCCCTGATGGCCATGATCGAGGACGGCTGCATCACTCTGGATACCGAAGTGGACGCAGGTGACGGAAAGTGGCCTTACGCCGGACACTTGATTACCGACACACACAAAGGCGGCTACGGCAAGATTACGGCTCTTGAGGCATTCGAGAAATCATCCAACATCGCGTTCGCCAAGATGATCATCGAGGCCTACGGAGATGATCCGGCCACCTATGTGTCCCGTCTGCACAACATGAAGCTGGTCGAGAAACTCAACCTTGACATAGGCGGAGAAGGTTATGCATACATCACCAGTCCGGACGACCCGCAGTGGTCCGGCTCCACCCTGGCCAGTCTGGGATATGGCTACGCCCTGACTGTCACGCCCATGCACATTCTGACATTCTACAACGCCGTGGCCAACGGTGGCAAGATGATGAGGCCCTACTTCATCGAGGACTTCGAGAAGGACGGTATCGTGGAGGAAAGTTCCGGCCCTACAGTCGTAAGCGGATCCATCTGCTCCAAGAGCACGCTCAAAGCCGTCAGGAAGGCCCTCAGGGGTGTGGTTGAGGAAGGTACCGCCAAGATATGCAATGACGAGAGATACGCCATAGCCGGAAAGACCGGCACGGCCAGAGTGGCCATAAACGGCCGGTACGAGGACAGCGAGGGCTACCGCAGGCATCAGGCATCATTCGCCGGGTATTTTCCGGCCGATGATCCGAAATACTCCTGCATCGTGGTGCTGTACACAGGCAAGACCAGAGGTAACTTCTACGGAGCCACCTGGGCAGCCCCGGTATTCAAGCGCATAGCGGACAAGATATATACATCGCATCCGGAATGGAACCAACCGCTTCACTCCGCCGGAAAGACTCCCCTGGACAATCCCAGGCTGGCCTCGGGACTGGCCGGTCAGAAAGGTATGCCGACGGACTACATGCCCATGCGCACAAGGCCGGTGGAAGACGGCTGGATACACGTTGAGATGGACAGAAGCACCGGAGAGCAGCTCATCAGCTCTCTGACCATAGAACAGGGCATCGTCCCCGATGTGGAGGGAATGGGCCTCAAAGACGCTGTATACCTTCTGGAAAATGAAGGCTACAAGGTCGTCTTCAATGGTTCGGGCAGAGTCTCGTCACAGAGTCCCGCCGCCGGAAGCCCGCTGGAAAAGGGGAAACTGATCACATTGACATTGAAACAGTAAAGACATGAGACTGGACAATATATTAAAAGGTATAGAAGTGCTGGAGACGACAGGCCGACAGGACAAGGATATCACAGACGTGACCTCCGACTCCAGACAATGCTCTGTGGGCAGTCTGTTCATCGCCATAGACGGATTCGAGAGCGACGGGCACGCATACATCCGGAAAGCGGCCGAGGCCGGAGCCTGCGCCGCAGTCTACAGCAAGCCTGAGGCCGCCGAGGAGATTGCATCCCTCGGACTCACCGGTATCCGGGTAGCGGACTCCAGAGCGGCCGCGGCCGACATCGCCGGCAATTTCTTCGGACATCCGAGCCGTCAGCTGAACCTGGTCGGAGTCACCGGCACTAACGGCAAGACCACCATAGCCACCCTGCTCTACCGCCTGTTCTCGGGGATGGGCTACTGCTGCGGTCTGCTGTCCACCATAGCCAATTACGTCTGCAACGACCGTTTCGAGACCACCAACACCACCCAGGATCCGATAACCGTCAACCGCCTCCTGCGCATGATGGCGGACAGGGGCTGCGAATACTGCTTCATGGAAGTCAGTTCCCATGCCCTGCACCAGGGCCGCGTAAGGGGCCTGCACTTCAGGGGCGCGGTATTTACCAACATCACCCACGACCATCTGGACTACCACAAGACCTTCAGCGAGTACATCCGCTGCAAGAAGCTCCTGTTCGACTCCTTGGAGAAAGACTCGTTCGCCCTGATAAACTCCGATGACAGGAACGCCTCCATAATGGTCCAGAACACGGCTGCCAGGGTCTACAGATACTCCGAGGGCAGCATGGCCGAGTTCAAGGTCCGGATAGTGGAGCGCAGCCTGGAAGGATACCTGCTGAATATCAACGGGACCGAGGTGTGGACCCGGTTCATCGGAGACTACAACGCACACAATATCTGCGCGGTGTACGGAGCGGCCCTGCTGCTGGGCGCCGACAGGGAGGAAGTGCTGAGGAGTATCAGCGCGATGGGGCCTGTACCGGGCAGGATGGAATATTTCAAAGGACAGAGGGGGATAACGGCAGTAGTAGACTACGCCCATACCCCGGACGCACTGGAGAACGTGCTCAGGACACTCCGGGAAATCAGCGGCGGTGCTCCCGTCATAGCCGTCTTCGGCTGCGGCGGCAACAGGGACCGCACCAAACGTCCTGAGATGGCCGCCATCGGAGCCCGCTACGCAGACCGTCTGGTCATCACCTCCGACAACCCCCGCTTCGAGAAGCCGGAGGACATCATCGGAGACATGAAGGAAGGGCTGGATGCTGAGGGCATGGCCAGGTCCATCTTCATCACTAACCGCCGGGAAGCCATCCGCACGGCCATAATGACAGCACCGGACGGAGCCATCGTACTCGTAGCCGGCAAGGGGCATGAGGACTACCAGATAGTAAACGGCGTGAAATCGCATTTTGACGACAAGGAAATCATTAAGGAGGCACTATGATATATCATATATTCGAACATTTTCAGTATCTGGACTTCCCCGGCTCGGGAATCATGCAGTACATCTCAGTGCGCTCCATCCTGGCGAGCATCACTGCGATAGTCCTGATTCTCTGCTTCGGAAAGAAGTTCATAAAATACATGCAGCGCAAGCAGCTCGGGGAAGAGATCCGCGACCTGGGTCTGGAAGGGCAGCTGGCCAAGAAGGGCACCCCCACGATGGGCGGCGTACTCATACTCGGTGCAATACTTATCGCAGTACTGCTGTTCGGAGACCTGACCAATATGTACATCCAGCTGCTGCTGATAACTCTCGTATGGCTGGGATGTCTCGGATTCACGGACGACTACATCAAGGTCTTCCGGAAGAACAAGGAGGGAATGCCCGGCAAATACAAGATTGTGGGGCAAGTCATCCTTGGGCTGGCTGTCGGTATCACGATATGCGTACACGAGGACACCATCAGCACACTGACCACCATACCGTTCGTAAAGGACAACGAGTTTGACTACGCCTGGCTGGCCCTCGGCAGCGGCAAGACCAAGGAACTGCTTCAGGTCGTCATATACATACTTGTCATCATATTCATCATCACGGCCGTATCCAACGGCACCAACCTGACCGACGGCATGGACGGACTGGCAGCGGGAGTCACGGCCATAGTCGGAGCCGTCCTGGGCATCCTGGCGTATTTCTCCGGAAATGTCATCTATGCCGAATACCTCAACATCATGTACATCCCTGACTCAGGCGAGATCGTGGTGTATATGTCGGCCCTGATAGGAGCCCTGCTGGGATTCCTGTGGTATAACTCCTACCCTGCCCAGGTGTTCATGGGAGACACCGGCAGCCTTGCCCTGGGAGGCATCATCGGAGTGGCTGCGGTACTTATCCGCAAGGAACTGCTGCTGCCCATACTGTGCGGCATATTCCTGGCCGAGTCCCTCTCGGTCATCATCCAGAGACTGTATTTCAAATACACCAAGAAAAAATACGGCGAGGGCCGCAGAGTGTTCAAGATGTCCCCGCTGCACCACCACTTCCAGAAGGAAGGAGTACCAGCCCTGATAAAAAAGCCGGCCAGGGCCATACCTGAGGCCAAGATAGTCATGCGCTTCTGGCTCATCAGCATCATACTTGCAATTTTAACGATAATTACATTAAAAATACGATAAATATGAAACGGATTGTAGCACTCGGAGGCGGTGAGAGCGGCGTAGGAGCCGCCGTCCTCGCAAAAGTAAAGGGTCTGGACATCTTTCTGTCCGACAACAGCTCCTTATCGCCGGAAGCGAAGGCTACTCTCGACAAGTACGGTATAGCCTATGAGGAAGGCGGTCACACCAGTGACAGGATTCTCAATGCCGACGAGATAATAAAAAGTCCGGGGATACCGGACACGGCCCCGATAGTCAGCGAGGCCATCAAGGCCGGCATACCGGTGATATCGGAGATAGAATTCGCCGGCAGGTATGACCGCGCCAGGAAGATCTGCGTCACCGGCAGCAACGGCAAGACCACGACCACATCGCTCATCTACTATATGCTCCGCAACGCAGGCCTTAACGTAGGGCTGGCCGGCAACATCGGCAAGAGCTACGCCTATCAGGTGGCGACCGAAGACTTTGACATCTATGTACTGGAACTCAGCAGCTTCCAGCTTGACGGCATGTATGACTTCAAGGCCGACATAGCCATCATCCTCAACATCACCCCCGACCACCTGGACCGCTACGGCCACGACATGCAGAACTACGTAAAGGCCAAGTTCCGCATCACCAGGAACATGTCCGAACAGGACTGCTTCATCTTCTGCGACGATGACACCGTCACTGTCGGGCATATCAAGGAGATAGTCCTGAGGGCCAGGATGCTTCCCTTCTCCGAAAGACACGAGGTAAGCGAAGGAGCCTTTGCCGATGATGACAAGATAACCCTCCGCTACGAGGGCGAGGAGTGGAGCTTGCCAACGGAAGAGCTTTCGCTCAAGGGCAAGCACAACATCTACAACTCCATGGCCGCAGCCATAGCCGGTAAGATCATGAACATCACCAACGATGTCATACGGCGAAGCCTGGCCACATTCAAGAACATCGAGCACCGCCTGGAGAATGTGATGAGCGTAGGCGGAGTCCTGTATATCAACGACTCGAAGGCCACCAACGTCAATTCCACCTGGTACGCACTGGAATGCATGGACCGGCCGGTGGTATGGATCGCCGGAGGCACCGACAAGGGCAACGACTATTCGGAGATAGCCGATCTGGTCAAGGCCAAGGTAAAGGCTCTGATCTGCCTCGGAAAGGACAACCGGAAACTGCACGAGTCATTCAGTCCAATACTCGGGACCATTGAAGACGCATCCTCGGCCAAGGAAGCCGTGGAGAAAGCCAGCAGACTGGCCCAGGACGGAGACGTGGTGCTGCTCTCCCCCTGCTGCGCCAGCTTCGACCTGTTCAGGAACTACGAGGACAGGGGACGCCAGTTCAAACAGGCTGTAAGAGAACTTTAGTATGAGCACAGTACTGGAAAATAGAATCGGCAAGTTAAAAGGCGACAGGGCCATCTGGGTGATCTTCCTGCTCTTCGCGATGATCTCCCTGGCCGTGGTATACTCCGCCTCCAGTGCCCTGGCATACCGCGGTGACACCACACCGTTCAGCATCATGCTGCGCCAGGCGGGATATTTTCTGGCCGGATTCCTAATGGTACTGCTGTGTTATAAGATACCGCTCAGACTTTACCGTCTGGGTTCTTACTGGCTGATGCTGGCCGCCATCATCCTGCTGGCGATACCCGTAATAACCCACCAGCTGAGAACGATAACAATCGCCGGCATAAGCATACAGCCCTCCGAGATAGCCAAGATAGCCATCGTCCTGTATCTGGCCAGGGTGATTGAGGTCTCCAAGTTCGACACTTTCAAGGAATACGCATTGAAGATACTGCTGCCGCTGGGCACTGCCTGCCTGCTCTGCCTGCTGGGCAGCGTCTCGGCGACCCTGATCATCTGCTTCATATCCTTCATCATCCTCATCTGCTCAAAGATACCCAAGAAGTTCGTGCTCTGGACCATACCCATCGTGATAGGAGCCGTAAGCCTGGTATTTGTAATCCACACATTCACAGGCGTATTCTCCAGAATAGACACGTTCACGGCCAGAGTGGAAAGACATTTCAGCGACGAGGAAGCCGGGATGAGCGCGGCCGAGCTGCAGGAACTCGAGGACAAGCAGTTCCAGGAAAGACAGGCCAGGGAAGCCATCCAGCTCGGCGGCATATTGGGCCGCGGTCCGGGCAACAGCATAAAGCGCGACATCCTGCCCAACGCATACGACGACTATATCTACTCGATCATAGTGGAGGAATACGGACTGATCGGAGGAGCCTTCGTGATATTCCTGTATCTGTGGTTCTTCTACCGCTGCCTCAGGATCGCGGCATCATGTAAGAAAGACTTCTCGCTCATCACCGTCCTGGGGCTGTCCACGCTGATAACCCTCCAGGCTTTCCTGCACATCTTCGTCAACACGGGCATCATCCCCGTCACGGGCCAGACCCTGCCGATGATCAGCCGCGGAGGCTCGTCGCTCATCATCATGAGCAGCGCGTTCGGCATCATCCTGTCAGTCAACAGGACTATCGTAATCAAGGACATGAAACTCAAAGCACAGAAGGAGGCACAGTCATGCAGCACAGAATCATAATCAGCGGAGGAGGCACGGGAGGACATATCTATCCCGCCCTCTCGATAGCCGGGGCTCTCAGAAAGATAGAGCCAGACATAGAGATACTGTTTGTCGGAGCGGAAGGAAAAATGGAGATGGAGAAAGTTCCCGCTGCCGGTTACAGGATAATAGGCCTGCCGGTGGCCGGACTGCAGAGAAGACTGACGGCAGCCAACCTGTCCGTGCCGTTCAAGGTACTCAAAAGCGTCTGCAGGGCCGGCAGAATCATAAAGGAGTTCCGCCCGGACGTAGTGGTGGGGGTCGGCGGATATGCCAGTGCGCCCATGCTCTGGAGGGCAGAGGCAAAAGGCATCCCCACCCTCATACAGGAACAGAACTCCTATGCGGGATTGACCAATAAGATCCTGGGGAAAAGGGCCCGGAGGATATGCGTGGCCTACAGCGGCATGGAGCAGTTCTTCCCCGCTGACCGCATCATGATGACCGGCAACCCCATCCGGGACAACATGCACCCCTGCACGGACGAGGAGAGACGGGCGGGACAGGAGATGTTCTCCCTGGATCCGTCCCTGCCCACAGTCCTGATTGTGGGCGGCAGCGGAGGCTGCGGCACGTTCAACTCCGTAATGAGCACCGCGTGCCGGAAGAACGGAGGCAAATTTCCGTACCAGATAATATGGCAGAGCGGCAAAGGATATGCTTCATCCGTCACGGGACTGTTCGGCTCTTTGCAAGGAACTGTTGAAAAAGACGGACTCAGGATATGCGGCAACGTCCGCAACTGCGACTTCATATCCCGGATGGATCTGGCTTTCGCCGCCGCCGACATAGTGGTTTCCAGAGCCGGAGCCGGAACCATATCGGAGTTGTGCGCCGTAGGCAAGGCCACGATATTCGTCCCCTCTCCCAATGTCGCAGAAGATCACCAGACCCACAACGCCATGGCACTGGTAGACCAGGACGCCGCCTCCCTGGTATGCGATGACAGAGCCGCCGACGACCTTATCCCGGCCATAGAGGAACTTCTGGCCGACAGGCAGAGGATAGCGGAGCTCGAGCAGAATATCCTCAGGCTGGCCAGGCCGGACGCGGCTGCGGTCATAGCCGGAGAAGTACTGGCACTGATAAAATAGAAAGGACATGAGCAGATACAGTCACGTATATTTCATAGGAATAGGAGGCATCGGCATGAGCGCGATAGCCCGGTACTGCCGTCATGCCGGACTCAATGTATCCGGATACGACAGGACACCGTCTCCCGTGACCGAGGCCCTGGAGAAAGAGGGCATCCCGGTGCATTTTGACAGCAACGTATCGCTGATACCGCCTGTACCGGAGGAGACTCTGGTCATCTACACACCGGCCGTGCCCTCTGACATGGCGGAGATGGTCTATGTCCGCGAGCACGGCTACCGCATAGTAAAACGGGCAGAGGCCCTCGGAGAGATAACCTCGGGCAAGCGGTGTCTGGCTGTCTCCGGTACTCACGGCAAGACGACCACCAGCACCATGCTGGCCCACATCCTCACCGAGTCGGGCGAAGGCTGCACGGCGTTTCTGGGCGGCATCTCCAAGAACTACGGCACCAACCTTCTGCTGAGTGACAACGACGTCATCGTAGCCGAGGCCGATGAATTCGACCGCTCGTTCCTGCACCTGCATCCTGAAGCTGCCGTGGTCACATCCATGGACGCCGACCATCTGGACATCTACTCCGACATCGATGACCTGCGGCGCACCTTCGTCAAGTTCGGACTTCAGACCGGAAAATCCCTGGTGATTAAAAAGGGGCTTGAGGAACGGTTCCGTTCGGCAGGAGCACGCGCGGAGATCCTGACATACGGAAAAGACGGCGACTTCTACGCCTCGGATATCGTATCGGACGGCACTGGACGCATGTTCTTCACCCTCAACACCCCGTCAGGAGCCTTCAGGGACTTCCATGCCGGAGTGCCCGGACTGGTCTACATCGAGAACGCCACAGCCGCGGCCGCGATGGCCATGCTGCACGGAGTGCCCGTGGAAAGCATACGCAAAGCCATCTCCACATTCAGCGGAGTTGTGCGGCGTTTCGACATAAGGCTCAACATTCCGGGCCATACCTACATAGACGACTACGCCCACCATCCGGCCGAACTGGCGGCCACCATAACCTCCATCCGGCAGATCTGGCCGGGACGGAGAATCTGCGGCATCTTCCAGCCTCACCTGTACTCGAGGACAAAGGACTTCTACCCGGAGTTCGCCTCCAGCCTGAGCCTGCTGGACTCCGTGATACTGCTGCCCATATATCCCGCCCGCGAGGAGCCCATACCCGGAGTGTCATCTGAGATGATACTGGACAGGATAACCCTGCAGGACAAGAGGATAATAGAAAAACAGGATCTGCTCGCCGAGATCGGAGACAGGGACACGGATATCCTCGTGACCTTCGGGGCGGGAGACATAGACCGGTTCGTAACACCCATAGAGAGCCTGCTGAAAGAAAAATATGCTTAAGAAAGTCGTCACATACATCCTGCTGGGCATCGCAGTACTGATATTCTGCGGATACTTCGCGGCCGCGTCCATCCTCGCACGGAAAGGAGCAAGAGAAGTCATGTGCACCGACGTATCGGTGCGGATTCTGGACAGTGCCGTCAACCGTTTCGTCTCTTCCGGTGACATAAGGAGCATCCTGACCTCATCCGCTGTCACTCCGATAGGCCGCCCCAGAGACGAGATCAACCTGCACGACATCGAGAACCTGCTCAACAGTCGCAGCGCAATCAGGAAAAGCGACGCCTCCCTGGCCAACGACGGCATACTGGACATCAGCATCACCCAGAGAAGACCCGTCATCCGCATACAGACAGGCAGCGGAGCCTTCTACATCGACGACACCGGATATATCTTCCCGTGGGTCAGCACATTCACCTCATACGTACCCATTGTTTCCGGACATATCCCGGTACGTCTTGAGGAAGGCTACAGGGGAGTGCCTGAAGAGACAGACCGGAAGTGGGTCGGACAGATTATCAGCCTGGCCCAATGGCTGGACCGCCATCCGATGTGGGAATCCCTGATACAGCAGATCTACGTGGAGGACAACGGAGACATAGTCTTCTACACATCGGTAGGCGACCAGAAGATAATTTTCGGTGCGATTGAGGATATTGATTATAAATTTGCAAAACTGAATGCGTACTACAAACAGATTGTACCCGCATACGGATGGGAGAAGTACTCCACGGTCAATCTGAAATTTTCAGATCAGATAGTATGCACCGAGCGCAATAAAAAGGACATCATAAAAAGTACGTCAATATGAGAAACAGATACATAACAGCCGTAGATATAGGCACGTCCAAGGTGGCGGCCATAGTGGGAGAAAAGACATCCGCCGGCATAAGGATTGTGGGCTACAGCGAGGTCCCCTCCGACGGTGTGGTCCGCGGAGAGATTCTCAAGAGCCAGAAGGCGGCCAACGCAGTCTCCGCAGCCCTGCATAACGTCAGAGAGCAGCTGCAGTCCGTCCCCGAGGCGGAGAGCTACCGCATCAGAAAAGTTTACACCAACATCTCAGGGCAGAACATCAGATGCGTCTCCGGCACTGTCCACAGAGAACGTCAGGACCCTGAGAGAAGCATCTCCAGAGAGGAGATTGACTCCATGCTCAACGAGATGTACATGAGGAAGGTGGAGCCGTCCGAGCAAGTACTGTATGTGGCTCCCCAGTGCTACAACGTGGACGAGCACATGGGCGAGACTGACCCGGAGGACATGGACGGCCAGGAGATAGACGGGGAATACAAGGTCTTCATAGGCAGGGCCGCAGCTGTAAACCACTGCAAATCCGCCTTTGACCGGCTCAACCTTGAGGTCAGGGAACAGATTCTGACCCCCATGGCATCAGGAGCAGCCCTGCTCACGGAGGACGAGAAAGAACTGGGCACTGTCCTCGTGGACATCGGAGCCGGTACTACAGGGGTGCTGGTCTATCAGGCCGACATCCTGCGCTATGCCGCTGTAATTCCGTTCGGAGGAGACTCTGTTACCGAAGACATAAGCCAGACATGCAGCATCTCCAGAAAGAACGCCGAACAGTTGAAGATACAGAAAGGCACATGCATCAGCGAGTTCGCAAAAGACACTGTACTCACCATAAAGGAGAGCGGCGTAACAGTGAAAGGTATCCCGTCCAAGCAGCTGAGTTCAGCCATAGAGGCACGCGTCTGCGAGATTCTGGCCACGGTAAGGCACATCATAGAGATATCCGGTTTCAAGAACAAGCTGCGCAGCAGGGCTGTAATCACCGGCGGTTCCACCAACCTCCCGCTGATCCAGCTCCTGGCGAAAAATATCCTGGGAATGGATGTCCGCATAGGATTCCCCGACAGCAGTGTAATTACCGGCAACTCCGTAGAACAGGTGTTCCGGCCCCAGGCATCCACCGCCGTAGGCCTGATAATCGAGGGATTCCGGCTGGAGGAGCAATCCGGAGACGACGACATCTACGATGATGTTCCTGAAGCATCCGGGACCTGGAGTGAGGCTTCCGAAGAGCTGTTCCCTGAGCCGAACGGGACAACCGGTTCAGGCACTGCGACAGGCAACGGCGCCGGACAGCCGTCCCGGCCCGGACAGACACAGAAGAAGAAAACCAGGAATCCGTGGGAATCATTCAGAAGCCTGTTTGACGGCACGGATGCGGACGACGAAGCATAACATTTCTAAAAGTAAAAGACATGAACGATTATATATTGCCTGACGGCATCACTGAGAACAAGGCCATCATCAAAATCATAGGCGTGGGCGGAGGAGGCTGCAACGCCGCCACCCGCCTGTACGGCGAGGGCCTGGAGAACGTGGAATTCATGGTATGCAACACGGATAAGGCCGCCCTGGACCTGTCCCCCATACCGGAGAAAATAGTGCTCGGCACCAATCTGACCCGGGGTGGCGGAGCCGGAATGGATCCCAAGGTGGGGCGGGAAGCCGCTCTCGAGTCCATCGATGAACTCAAAAAATCCCTCGGCCCGAACATTCAGGTGGTATTCATCACCGCCGGAATGGGAGGAGGGACCGGTACGGGCGCGGCTCCGGTAATCGCCCAGCTGGCCCACGAGGCAGGGATACTCACCATCGCCGTCCTCACCTACCCCGAGGACAGTCAGATAGGATTCTCCCAAAAAGCATACGAGGGCATCGAGGAGATACGCAACTACACCGACTCGATAATCATAGTGGACAACCAGAAAATGTACGACTTCTACGGTGACATGGAAGTGACTTCCGCCTTCGAGAAAGCCGACAACGTGCTGGACGCGGCTGTGCGCGGTATCTATGAGATCATCACCAAGCCGGGATACAAGAACGTGGACCTGCAGGACGTGAAGACAGTGATGCGCAACAGCGGCATGGCCCTGGTTGGCACGGGCATCGCAGACGGAGAGGACAGGGCCTTCAAGGCAGTGGAAAGCGCATTCACCTCCCCCCTTCTGAAGGACTTCGACGTGGAAACCGCCAGGAACCTCATCGTCAACATCACCTACAGCCGTACCAATCCTCTTAAGATGCAGGAGCTGAACGACATCAACGACTACATCACCAAGCGGATAGGTAAGAGCCTGAAGACAAAGAAAGACGGTCTTGACATCGACGACAGCCATCTGTCAGACGGCTCGATAAGCGTGACCGTACTGGCCACCGGCATCAAGGTCAACAACACACCTCCCCCGACCACACCGCTGGGTGACGACGAGGACACGGTCGAACTGAACGGCAAGACCGACAACGGTACCATAACCTTGTCCGCCGGAAGCACGGACACTCTGGACGAGACGCTCAGAGAACTGGACACCGAGCATATCTTCTACTATGAGCCCGACTGCAATGTATCGGATCTCATGAGCGAGACCGCCCTGGCACGCAGGGAAAGACTGCGCAGGCAGAACTAATCGACTATCAGCATCGCGTCACCGTACATACCGAAACGGTAACCTTCCCTCAATGCCGTCCTGTAGGCGTTCATGACATTGTCATAGCCTCCGAACGAGGCGGCCGACATCAGCATCGTGGAGTTGGGAAGATGGAAGTTGGTGACTATGGCATCCGGTATGGAGAACTGATACGGAGGGAAGATAAACTTGTTGGTCCAGCCGTCAAAAGGCTTCAACTGCCTGGTGGTGGTCACCGGTGTCTCTATCGCCCTTACAACGGTGGCTCCAACCGCCAGGACCTTGTGACCGGTATTCCTGGCCTGATTGACAGCCTCGGCTGTCTCCTCGGGGATTATCACCCTCTCCGAGTCTATCTTGTGCTTGGACAGATCCTCCACATCCACATTGCGGAAATGTCCCAGTCCCATGTGCAGGGTTATGAACTTGGCGTCTATACCCTTTATCTCCATGCGCTTGAACACCTCCCTGCTGAAATGCAGGCCGGCCGCGGGAGATGCCACTGCCCCTTCGTTGGCAGCATAGATGGTCTGGAAACGCTCCACATCGAAAGGTTCCGAATAGATATACGGGCCTGTAGGCTTTACCGGAGGCATACCGTCCCTTTCCCTCTGCGCCTGACGGGCCACGAAGACATATTCCGGCACCGGTATCTCGCCCATCGAGTACAGAGTGCTCTTGAACTCGTCGTAGGATCCGTCAAAAAGAAAACGCAGGGTACGTCCCCTGGAGGTCGTGTTGTCTATGACCTCGGCCACCAGCGAGTCATTCTCTCCGAAGTAGAGCTTGTTGCCTATCCTTATTTTCCTGGCCGGATCGACCAACACGTCCCACAGACGCTGGTCCTTGTTCAGTTCCCTGAGCAGGAAGACCACTATCTCCGCCCCGGTCTTCTCCTTGTTGCCCTTGAGCCTTGCTGGGAACACCTTGGTGTCATTGAACACAAAGACGTCTCCCTCGTCGAAATAATTTATGATATCCTTGAATATCTTATGCTCAATGTCTCCTGTGGAGCGGTGCAGAACCAGCATTCTGGACTCATCCCTGTACTCGGCGGGATAAGGCGCGATATTCTTCCTGTAATCCAGGTCAAAACTAAATTGTGAGAGTTTCATATACCCTTTATACGAAATTTCTAGTAAAAAGTTTCAAAATCACTTATTGAAAGTGCGTTTTCCAGGCTGAATCCGCCCGAGGCAGTCCTGACAAGACCGGACAGATGCGCCCCGCTGCCCAGAGTCACACCCAGATCCCTGGCAAATGCCCGGATATATGTTCCCTTGCTGCACTGAACCGCCACCCTGAGGACAGGCGGCTCATAAGAGAGCACCTTCGTACCGTATATTACTATCCTGGCCGCCTTCAGCTCCACCTCCTCACCCTGACGGGCCTTCTCGTATGCCCTGATGCCGTCCACGTATTTGGCCGAATACACCGGAGGCAGCTGCATCTGCTCTCCCTGCATACCCTCCAGGGCACTCTCTATCATCTCCGGCGTTATATGCTCATACGGATACACGGCATCCACCTCCTTCTCCTTGTCGAAGGACGGCGTCGTCGCGCCGAACGTCACATCCGCCACATATTCCTTGCGCTCAGCCTGCAGGGACTCGGAGACCTTCGTGGCCTTGCCGACACAGATCAGAAGCACCCCGGTAGCCAGCGGATCCAGCGTCCCCGCATGACCCACCTTCACATTCCTGAGTCCGTAGCGTTTCTGCAGTCCGAACTTTATCTTACGCACGGCATCAGCCGACGTCCAGCCGTAAGGCTTGTCTATCACGGCCACATAGCCGTCCTGATAGAGCTCAGGGGCCAGGGAAGTGCCGGCCGGCGTCCTCCTGTCTATAACCGAATACGCCCCCATCCGCTACTGCTGTACGGGCGAACCACAAGGAATCTTATTGACCCTCCTGAGGTGTCTTCCTCCCTCAAACGAACTTTCCAAAAACTTCTCCACAATCCTCTTTGCCAGTTCCACGGATATGAAACGGGCGGGAAGCGAGAGGACATTGGCGTCGTTGTGCTGACGGGCCAGGGCCGCCAGTTCCTCATTCCAGCAGAGAGCCGCCCTGATGCCCTGATGCTTGTTAAGCGTCATGCTGATGCCGTTCCCGGAGCCGCACAGGGCGATACCCTGCGACACCTCGCCCTTCTCGACACTCTCGGCCAGAGGGTGTGCCACATCCGGATAGTCCATACTTTCAGGTGAATGTGTTCCGAAGTCCTTGACCTCATAACCTTTCTCTTGCAAAAATTTCTTAAGCTCCTCCTTCATCTCGAAGCCCGCATGATCCGATGCTATTCCTAACATAATGACAGTGAATTAAAATAACCGCCAAAATTAGGAAAAATGAGTATATTTGCAGATAAATTTTTAAGAAAATGAGCAAAGGCAGGGTACTCGTCACAGGAGCGGCCGGATATATAGGCTCCCACACAACAGTAGAACTCATCAACGCCGGATACGACGTGGTAGGCGTAGACAACTTCTCCAACTCATCTCCCGATATGCTGAAAGGCATAGAGCAGATAACCGGCAGGCCGCTTCCGTTCATGGAACTGGACTGCAGCGACAGGGATCAGTTCGCCAAAGTATTCGAAAGGTATCCCGACATAGCCGCGTCCATACATTTCGCCGCCTGCAAGGCCGTAGGAGAGAGCGTACAGCAGCCTCTGAAATATTTCGAGAACAACCTGCGCTCCCTGCTCTACCTCATAGAGCTGTCCACGAGAGACGGACACGGAAGAGGCATCGTATTCTCCTCATCATGCACGGTCTACGGCGAGCCGGACCCTGAAAACCTGCCCATAAGCGAGAACGCTCCGGTGAAGCCGGCGACATCGCCTTACGGACGCACCAAACAGATGAGCGAGGAGATTCTCCATGACTGCGTCACCGCCTACCCGTCCCTCAAAGTCATCGCGCTCAGATATTTCAACCCCATAGGCGCACATCCTTCCGCCCTCATCGGCGAGATGCCCCTCGGCGTACCGCAGAACCTCGTGCCCTACATCACCCAGACCGCAGCCGGCATCCGCAAGGAACTCAGGATATTCGGAAACGACTACCCCACCCCCGACGGCACCTGCATCCGCGACTACATCTATGTCTGCGACCTGGCCAAGGCCCACGTAGCCGCCGTAGACAGGATACTGCAGGTAAAGGACTCGGACAGATACGAGATTTTCAACCTCGGCACAGGCACCGGACTCTCCGTACTGGAACTGGTCAATCATTTCATCCAGGCCACCGGAGTCAATCTGCCTTACAGCTACGCTCCCCGCAGAGCCGGAGACATAGTGAAGGTATGGGCCAATCCTGAAAAAGCCAACAAGGTCCTGGGCTGGAAGGCCGGCACCCCCATAGACGACGTACTGCGCTCGGCATGGAAGTGGGAGAAGAAAGTAAGAGGAATTCAATAGACTGAGGATGGATCAGCAACTGAAAAAAGACAGCCTGGAGCTGCTCACCAAGGAGAGCGAGCGTTACCGCCTGGAACGGCTCGGCTTCTTCCGGGATATCCGGGAAGAGGCGGAGCTGCTGGCCTCCAGATTCCCCCCGAAAGAAGATGAGACCTTCGCCCAGTGGAAAAGCCGCTGCCTTAGAGAGTACTATCGGCACAAGGGTTTCAGTGCGTTCTGCAGGGACAACATAGACACTCCCGGATTCGAGATGCTTGTACGCACCCTGATAAACACGCATCTCCAGAATGTATTCAACTCGTCCCCCAGAACCGAGACCGACAGATTCCTGGCTCCCGACCTGGACACTGTCTCCTACGCCATGCCTCAGTCCTTGTTTCAGGAGCTGTACACTATTTATTTCTCGGCCATGCCTTCTTTCGGCAACACCTCGGAACTGGACCGGTTCTGCGGTAACATAGCCGGAGAGCGCTTCCCCGTAGACGAGTCCCGGATTATCGGCAGCCTGCAGGAGAACGACAGTTTCTACTGGGAGAAATTCTACGCCAAGCTCCGGCCCATAGCCGATGCGTTCTCCTACCAGATGTCCGGCCTGTCCGGCAACGACAGCACCCACGACCTCTGGAGCGACACCTGTATCAGCGTCAACAGGGCCGTGGTAGAACGCAGGCTGAAAGAACCGGTGAACGCAAGAGCCGTCATTTCCTATTCGGTGGGCACTATCAAGAACAAGAACAAGGAACTGCTCCGCAACAGGGCGAAAGCCCCGGTGGACGTGGACTCCCTTCAGTACAAGCTCACCATTGAGGAAGAAGAGAGATATTTCAACAATCCGGTCACAAAACCGGAGAATTTTCCGTCACAAATTCCGAGTCTGCGCAATTATATCGACTACACGGACAAAGACTCTATACAGGGCTACTTCATCGTGATATTATATAATAAGGAGCACCCCCTTCACGATGAGCTGGTAAAGGGCTACGAGGACAAGATAGAGCGTATGTTCGAGCACTATATCGACGGTCTCTCATACGAGGAGATAGTGGCCAGACACAGCGGAGTGACCGATGACAGGGAGACAGCCAAAGAGTGCGCCAGACTGCGGCAGGAGACAAAACGTCTGAAAAAGAACTTACTTGACAGGTTCCATAAAATGATGGAGAAGTACAGATGAACAGGCATATAGACATAGACACCCTATCAAGGTACCTTCTGAACAGGCTCACTCAAGACGAGGAGACAGCCGTTCAGGAGCATCTGCGGCATTGTCCTGAATGCGCCGGCAGGCTCGAGGCCATGAGGAAGCTGCGCAATGGTTTTTTCGAGGACACAGAGTCTCAAGACAGAAAGTCCGTTATATTCCGGATAGTCCGTTCACGCTGGACAAAGGTTGCCGCAGCCGTCATCATCGTAGCCGGGATCGGACTGTTCACGGCAGAGACAGTACGCAACAGAAGCAACATACTGGAGCAGCATGAGATTGTCAACAGAGACAATCCGGACAACGAGGTATTCGCCGTAGACACCTTCGACAAGGAGGACTCGACATACTACCGCAAGAAATACGGAGACGATTTTAAATTCTGACAAGTTTTTAAAAACGGGTAAATTCACACCCGTTTTTTTTATTTCCCCATATATACTCCGGCATCTGCCTATATTCGCCGTCTATGGAATACGACGAGACGGTATATGCCTGCGCCATAAACAGGATATTCAATTACCACTGCCGCGAAGCCAGGCTCCTGACGGACATGCTGTCCTCTCCGGGAGAACTGTTCTCCATGTCCAGGGCCGAACTGTCCGGAATTCTGCACAGCCAGCCCTTGATTGACGCGGTCCTGGACAGCAGCCACCTCAGAAAGTCCGAGGAGGAAGTCCGCTGGGCCAGGAAGCACGGAATACATATTATATATATACGCGACAGGGAATACCCTTCAAGGCTCAGAGAATGTCCCGACGCACCCACCGTACTGTTTCACAAGGGCTGTGCCGACCTGAACCCGGAACGGGCCGTAGCCGTCGTAGGCACCAGAAAGGCTACGGAATACGGCAAATCGCAATGCCGCAGGATTATAGAGCATTTCGCACAGCTAAGGCCGAAGCCCCTTATCATAAGCGGTCTTGCATACGGGATAGACATCTGCGCACACCTGTCGGCCATGGACTGCGGCCTTGATACTGTCGCCGTACTGCCCACCGGTCTGGACACCATCTACCCGGCCGCGCACAGAGGCCATGCGGTAAGGATGCTCGCGCACGGAGGGCTCGTCACCGACTTCCCGATGGGTTCTACCCCACTGCCAGTCACGTTCCTGCGCCGCAACAGGATCATCGCAGGCATGTCCGACGCGGTCCTGCTCATCGAGTCGGCCGCCCGGGGAGGCGGCATGATCACCGCTTCCCTCGCACAGTCCTACTCCAGGGAAGTAATGGCTCTCCCGGGCCGCATCACCGACCGGTACTCCGAGGGCTGCAATGCCCTTATCGACAGAAATGCGGCCGCCATCATCTCATCTCCGTCCGGACCGGCACATTCTTTAGGATGGGATATCACTGATAAAGAAACACATACCGAAAACCTCGAAAAAATCTTTGACAGCAGTGACTACATCAAACGGAATATTTTACTAGCTTTAGCCGCTGATTCTGTCCTGGACCGCGACTCTCTGATTGAGAAAGCGGGAGGAGATCCGTCCGCAGTGCTTCCCAGACTGACGGAAATGGAGCTGGACGGTACGGTCAGGACAGACATATACGGCAACTACAGCTTGACTGGCGGATGATAGACACACATACACATCTATACGACGAAGCCTTCGCCGAAGACTATGCCGGGGCTCTTGACAGAGCGTCGGAGGCCGGCGTGGAGCATCTCGTCTTTCCCGGCATAGACTCCTCTGTCCACGGCCGGATGACGGAGGCTGCGGCCCGGTCGGGCGGAAGGGCCAGCGTCGCCACGGGCCTTCATCCCACATCCGTAAAAGAGGACTGGAAGCGGGAACTGGACTTTGTGGAGAACAGACTCACCGATGGAGGATGGTGCGCGGTCGGAGAGATCGGTCTGGACCGCCACTGGTCCGACGAGTTCATCCACGAGCAGGAAGAGGCCTTCCTCACCCAGATGCGCTGGGCCTCCGAGGCCGGCCTGCCCGTCATCATCCACGTGCGGGAAGCCTTTGACACCGTATTCCGCATAATGGACAGGCTCGCGGAAGAAGGCCGCCGGATGAAAGGCATATTCCATGCTTTCTCAGGCAGCATCGAGACTTACAGAAGGATCAGGACATACGGTGACTTCCGGATAGGCATAGGCGGCGTACTCACCTACAAGAACGCCGGCATAGCGGGGACGGTAAAAGAGATTCCCCTGGAAGACATAGTGCTGGAGACCGACTCGCCCTGGCTGACCCCGGTGCCTTTCCGTGGAAAGAGAAACGAGTCCGCCTATCTGCGCATCATCGCCGAAAGGCTTGCCGATATAAAGGGTCTGTCCCTGGAAGAGGTGGACCGGGTCACTACAGACAACGCAAAATCACTATTCAACATCAAATAACACTATGCAGGACAAGACTTCGATATTGCTGGTGTACACCGGCGGGACAATAGGAATGAAACAGGACCCGGTATCATTTGACCTCAGGCCGTTCGACTTCTCGCAGATCCTGGAGGAGATGCCCGAGCTCAAGAAGTTCGGATACCGCATCGACACTTACTCATTTGACCCGGTCATCGACTCCTCCGACGTGGACATAGAGTTCTGGAAAAGGCTCACAAGACTGATTGAAGAGCACTACGACAGCTACGACGGCTTCGTCATCCTGCACGGCACGGACACCATGTCCTTCTCCGCCTCCGCCCTGAGCTTCATGCTCGGAGACATCGAGAAGCCGGTCATATTCACCGGCAGCCAGCTTCCCATCGGGATGCTGCGCACCGACGGCAAGGAGAACCTCATCTCCTCCATAGAGATAGCGGCCTCCAAGGACAAGGACGGTCATCCGATGGTGCCGGAAGTCTGCATCTACTTCGAAAGCCAGCTCTACAGAGGCAACCGCACCACTAAATACACAGCCGAGAACTTCAGGGCCTTCCGTTCCGCCAACTACCCCGTACTGGCAGAGGCCGGCATCCACATCAAGTTCAACACCGCCTTCATCCGCTATCCCGAGACCTGGGGCAAGCCCCTCAGGCCTGTCTACGATCTGGATCCGTCAGTACTCATTATAAAGGTCATTCCCGGCATGAAACAGGAATTGCTGGACTCCCTGGTCAGCATCGGAGGCATAAGGGCCATAGTTCTCGAGACCTATGGCTCGGGCAACGCCCCTTCCGGCAAATGGTTCACCGACTGCATCAAGAAAGCCATTGACCGCGGCCTCATCGTACTGAACATCACCCAATGCCAGGCCGGCAAGGTGGACATGGACGCCTATTCTACCGGAAAATCCCTCAAGAACATCGGTGTCACCGGAGGCGGAGACTGCACCACAGAGGCCGCCGTGGCCAAGTTATTTTTCTTACTAGGCCAATATACTGATAATAAGACTATTATTAATTTACTCAAAAAAAATATTAGAGGAGAACTCACAGAAGTGTAGATTTTATGAAAAATAATTTCTAATTTTGGCGGTAATTTTCTTGGAGAGGTGGCCGAGTGGTCGAAGGCGCGCGCCTGGAAAGTGCGTAAACTCCAAAAGGGTTTCGCGGGTTCGAATCCCGCCCTCTCCGCAAACTTATTTTAAAATTTGTTTAATAAACTAATCAAAAATTGTATGAAAAAAATCTTCATGTTTTTGGCAGTTATGGGTCTTATGACTTTCACTGCTCAATACGCATCTGCTCAGGAGGGTGATTCCCTCGCTACTGCCGGAACAGACACAGCCGCTGCTGTAGTAGAAGAGGCCGTAGTTGAAGAAGTAGTCGAGGCTGCTCCCGCTGAGGCTCCTATGCATCAGGAAATCAAGAGACTGTTCATCGAGGGTGGTGCAGGCTTCATGGCTACCATCATCGCATGTCTCGTTTTCGGTCTTGCCGTAGCTATCGAGAGAATCATCTATCTCAACCTCGCCAGCACCAACACCGAGAAGCTCCTCAAGAAAGTCGAGGACGCCCTCAACAACGGTGGTGTTGAAGCCGCTAAGGACGTTTGCCGCAACACCCGCGGTCCTGTAGCCTCCATCTTCTATCAGGGTCTCCTGAGATATGACAAGGGCGCAGAGGAAGTCGAGAAATCCATCACATCATACGGTTCAGTTCAGATGGGCCAGCTTGAAGGCGGTCTCTCCTGGATTACCCTCTTCATCGCAGTCGCACCTATGTTGGGATTCATGGGAACTGTGATCGGTATGATTCAGGCATTCGATGAGATTCAGAGAGCAGGTGACATCAGCCCGACCCTCGTCGCAGGAGGTATGAAAGTCGCCCTGATCACCACCGTCGGCGGTCTTATCGTCGCCATCATCCTTCAGCTACTTTACAACTACCTGATTTCGAAAGTTGACTCCATAGTCCTTTCAATGGAAGACGCTTCCATCGCTCTCGTAGACATGATCGTAAAATATCAGAACAAGTAATTAATCATGACCAAAAAATTTACTAAAATACTGGAAATCTGTCTGCTGGTACTTTCTCTGATAGGTCTGGTTGCATTCTTTATCTACAATGGTAAGACAGGAATGTACTCCGTATCGAACCTGGCAGAGGCACTGGCGACCACCAGCATGCTTGATATGCTCCTCTTCTGGGCATACATACTGGTGATTGCCGCACTGGTACTTGTCGTGGTGCTCTCCCTGATCAACATGGCAGGCAACCGGAAGTCCATCAAGAAGACAGGTATCGTGCTGCTGATAGCCGTTGTGCTCATCGGTGCGTCTTTCCTGCTCGCCAGCGGTGATCCTATCGCCGTAAACATGGCTGTGCAGCCTACCCACGCAACTCTTAAAATGACCGATACCCTGCTCAACCTGAGCTACGCTCTGGTCATACTCGCATTACTTGCCTTGGTTTGGGGCAGCGTAAGAAATCTTATCCATAAAGGTAACTAACAACAACTATGGCATCTAAGAAAACACCTGAAATAAACGGAGGTTCGATGGCGGATATATCGTTCCTCATGTTGATCTTCTTCCTGATGGTGAGTACGATGGACCCTGAGACAGGTCTGTCCCGCCGTCTCCCGCCTATGCCTCCTGAGAACGCACAGGTAGAGGACTTGAAGGTTAACCGTCGCAATATGCTCGACGTGAAGATCAACTCCAGAAACGGCGTTATGGCAGGCGGTCAAGTTATTCTTTCTGATGCACAGCTCGAAGAGATTGTTATCGAATTCCTGACAAATCCCACCGACCGTTCGGATCTTCCTTCGAAGACACTCAAGAACATCGAGGGATTCGGAGAATATCCTGTTTCAGACGGTGTGATATCCCTCCAGAACGACCGTCAGAGTCTTTACAGCAAGTATGTGGAGATTCAGAACGTCCTGGTGAGAGCCATCAATAAGGTCAGAAATGACTTCGCTATGGCACACTTCGGAGATGTCTACGAAGAGCTCAACGCCGAGCAGCAGGAAATTGTCAGCGAGGCTATTCCTAACAGAATCTCAGAGGCGGAACCTTTGGATGTAACTAAAAAATAGGAGGACAAGAAATGGCTAAATTCATAAAGAAAGGCGACAAAGGAACTCCGGGCATCAACACAGCATCCCTTCCGGATATCGTGTTCATGATCCTTATGTTCTTCATGGTCTCCACAAGTATGCGTCAGACAGACCGTATGGTCAATGTCAAGCTGCCTGAGGCCACCGAGATTGTCCGACTCGAGAGAAAAGACCTCTCCTGCTACATCTTCATCGGTACTCCCTCACTGCAATAC
Organism: uncultured Bacteroidales bacterium; assembly: GCA_949297365.1. Classification (GTDB taxonomy): domain Bacteria; phylum Bacteroidota; class Bacteroidia; order Bacteroidales; family UBA932; genus Coprenecus. The sequence goes on from CASFSL010000044.1 coordinate 97,283, forward strand.
CAGAAAGAATTCGGTACGGACTCCCGTATCCAGCTTAACGACTCGTTCAGGAACACTTCCGACATCCGTGACTTCATCGCCGCAGAGCGTGAGTCCCTCGATGAGGTGGACCGCGAGTTCATGACCGTGTCCCTCAAGATTGACGAGAACACCCGTATGGGTATCGTTACGGACGTTAAGCAGGAACTGCGCCGCTGCTCCGCCCTGAAGATAATGTATGCGGCAAGAAAAGCTGTGACACACAACTAACACATCTTGCCGACAAAGCGAAATGGGTGCCTCATGCATAGTGGGACACCCATTTTTAAATAAAAAGAATATGAAAAGATTCTCAATCATAGTATTTCTGGCCACGCTGTCAGCCCTTTCCGCAAATGCACAGACAGCAAAATACGTATTCTATTTCATAGGAGACGGAATGGGATTCAACCACGTCTCCCTGACAGAATACTACCAAGGATATACGGAGGACGTATTTGACAGCCGTCCTCTGTCTTTCACCATGTTCCCGGTACTGGGCCAGGCCGTCACCCACTCCGAATCCAATCTGATAACGGACTCCGCAGCAGCAGGGACAGCTCTTTCCACAGGAAGCAAGACCAACAACGGGATGCTCTGCATGGCCTCAGACTCGGCCACTGCCCTTGAGAGCATCGCTTACAAAATACATGATGCCGGATATAAAGTCGGCATATCGTCCACAGTAGGACTGAACCACGCGACTCCCGCCGCATTCTACGGCCACAACATAGACCGCGGCAACTACTATGACATCGCAGCGGAGATTCCTGCCACAGGCTTTGAGTTCTTCGCCGGCGGCGGACTTATAGAGAGCAACGGCAAGGACGGAGACAAGCCGTCTGCCTACAACGCAATAGAGGACAGCGGATATACGATTGCAGAAGGCATGGACGGATATTATGCCTCCAAAGACGGAGCGGAAAAGATGATGCTGCTCCAGAAGGACGGCAGACTGAAGACAGAACTGCCCTACGCCATAGACAGGACCGGGGACGACATGAGTCAGGCAGACCTGGTACGTGCATCGATTGACTTCCTATATGAGGAGGACGGTCCTGGCTTTTTCATCATGTCCGAAGCCGGAAGGATAGACTGGGCCAGCCACGGCAACGACACCAAAACCGCCATACTGGAGACCCTCAGCCTCTCCGATGCCGTCGCTGAGGCCGTGGCATTCTACAATGAGCATCCAGACGAGACTCTCATCATCGTCACGGCGGACCACGAGACCGGCGGTCTGACTCTGGCATATGACGAGGGCTACAACATGTACTTTGACAAAATAGACCGAATTGACCGCTCAAAGGATAAGGTGGACGAAGACGGTAAGGAAGATATGGACGAGGCCTCCCATGAGGCGCACATCGGATGGACCACCAAAGACCATTCGGCTGCCAACGTGCCCGTATTCGCCATCGGTGCCGGCAGTGAACTGTTCTCCGGCAGGATGGACAACACCGAGATTCCTGAGAGGATATGCAGGGCAATGAATATAACATTTTAAATCTATAAGATATGACACTTAAGAGACAGAGAGTTTCCGAACTGCTCAAAGAGACCCCGGGCAAGGAGGTACTTGCCAAGGGTTGGGTAAGAACCAAAAGGGGCAACAAGAACATAGCGTTCATCGCGCTCAACGACGGCTCTACTATCAACAACATACAGATTGTCTGCGATTTCTCCAACTTCACGCCGGACGAGACATTCAAGGACATCACCACAGGCTCGGCCATAGCCGTGACCGGAAAACTGGTCGAATCGGTCGGCAGCGGTCAGAAAGTGGAAATACAAGCCGAGAAAATAGAGCTGTACGGAACAGCCGACCCGGAGAAATACCCTCTTCAGAAAAAAGGACACAGCATGGAGTTCCTGCGCGAGATTGCCCATCTGCGCCCACGCACCAACACTTTCGGAGCCGTACTCAGAATCCGTCACGCCATGGCGTTTGCCATTCACAAATATTTCAATGACAGAGGATTCTATTACCTCCACACCCCTATCATCACCGCTTCCGACGCTGAGGGAGCAGGCGCTATGTTCCAGGTGACCACGCTTAATATCGACAATCCTCCGCGCCGGGAGGACGGGAAGGTGGATTTTTCCCAGGACTTCTTCGGCCGCCACACCAACCTTACCGTCAGCGGACAGCTTGAGGGCGAGCTCGGAGCCATGGCCTTGGGCAACATCTACACATTCGGTCCCACGTTCAGGGCCGAGAACTCCAATACTCCCAGGCATCTGGCCGAGTTCTGGATGATAGAGCCCGAGATGGCATTCGTGGAGATTGACGAGAACATGGATGTGGCAGAGGACTTCATCAAGTATCTGGTACGCTATGCGCTGGACAACTGCATGGACGACCTTATCTTCCTCAACAACATGATAGACAAGGGCCTCATAGAGAGACTCAAGAGCGTAGTCAGCACCGACTTCGTGCGCATGACCTACACCGAGGCCATAGACATCCTCGTAAAGTCGGGTGCCAAATTCGAATATCCCGTATCATGGGGCGTGGACCTGCAGAGCGAGCACGAGCGCTATCTGGTGGAGCAGCACTTCGGCAAGCCGGTCATCCTCACCGACTATCCCAAGGACATCAAGGCATTCTACATGAAGCAGAACGATGACGGCAAGACCGTTCGCGGCATGGACGTGCTCTTCCCGAAGATTGGTGAGATCATCGGCGGTTCCCAGAGAGAGGAGTCATATGACAAGCTGATGGCCCGCATCAACGAGCTGCACATGGACATGACCAACCTGTGGTGGTATCTGGACACCAGACGGTTCGGCTCGGCTCCTCACAGTGGATTCGGACTCGGCTTCGAGCGTCTGCTGCTCTTTGTCACCGGCATGAGCAACATCCGTGACGTGATACCTTTCCCGAGAACCCCCAAGTCCGCGGAATTCTAATCCTGCACGGTCATGCTGACGATAGGCATAGCCGGCGGCACCGGCTCAGGAAAGACCACCGTAGTCCAGAAGATTACGGAGCATTTCAGCGAAGGTGAGGTCGTCGTTGTCCCTCAGGATTCCTACTATCGGGACAACAGCGACATCCCCCTGCTGGAAGACCGCCAGAAGATCAACTTCGATCACCCGGACGCGATAGACTTCGACCTGCTCAGGCAGCAGCTTTCGGAACTGCAGCACGGCAGGACTATCGAGCAGCCTATCTACTCCTACCTCACCTGCACCCGCTCCAAGGAGACCCTGACAGTACACCCGGCACACATCATCATCGTGGAAGGTATTCTCATCTTCACAGACAAGATGCTGCGTGATATGCTGGACATACTGGTGTACGTGGACGCGGACCCCGATGACAGGCTCGTGAGAGTCATCGCCAGGGATACGATGGAGAGAGGCAGGGACGTGGGCAAGGTCATAGACCGCTACGAGAAGACCCTGAAGCCCATGCACCTGCAGTTCATTGAGCCCACCAAAAGATACGCTGACCTGATACTGCCCCAGGGCGGACACAACCAGGTCGGCATCGACATGCTTACAGCCACCATTGAAAATCATCTCAAAAATAAATAACCGTATCAAGGCATTCATCGAAAGCCTGCGCAGGGGCCCGTTGTCCGGACTGGAAAGCCGGCTCAGGCCCCTACAGCGGTATTTGAAGGTTGACAACGGGGACAAGGCCGGGCTCTATCTGACTATCATCGTCCATCTGGTCGCCATAATCATCCTGCTGTCCTGGTCCATTCACGTACAGCTGAGCAAGGACACCTCGTTTCTGATAGACTTCTCCGCCCAGGAGGAACAGGAGCGGCTGACCGAGCAGACCCGTATGCAGGAGAGCGTCAAGGAAGAACTGGATGCCGAGATAGACGCTCTGCTCAACGCTTCCCGCAGACAGGACTCCAGAAATATCCGCAACGTAGCCGTGGATGCCTCAGAGCATCTGCGGGACGACCGCCACGACAACCCGGAGGACATATACCGCGATGCCCGCGAGCTGCAGGAAAGACTGGACCGCACCCGCCGCGAGATCGAGGAGGCCTCGGACGATGAGGACAACATCGCCGTATCTGACGGCAAATCAGACAAATCAAAAAAAGAGACCTACACGGGGCCGGCAGTCATCTCCTACTCTCTGGACGGACGCAAGGCCATGAGCCTGCCGGTGCCGGCCTACAAGTGCATGGGCGGCGGTGACGTATCCGTAAGTATCATCGTCAACCGCAAGGGCTATGTCGTCGGCACTAAGATTATCGAGTCCGTCTCGTCTCCCGACCAGTGCCTGCGCGACTACGCTCTCAGAGCCGCCGGCCGCTCCCGCTTCACCGCCTCCCAGGATGCCCCCGAACGCCAGGCCGGTGAGATCGTCTACCGCTTCCTCGCCCAATAACCCCTTGGGGGCATAGTTTTTGCGGCTTGTAGCGCATCGGTATTAATAGACTATTAAATAAGGTTTAAATAACTGAACAATACGATGAGACGTGTACTCAAAGGACTTGCGGTAACAGTCGCTGCCGCCTCTATAACAAACATTTTGGCAGGCTGCGGCACTAACGGTGAACAAAGGCGGAAAGATGAAAGCATCCCCTACGTCAGGACTGCCACAGCTGAAAGTACAGGCAGCACGAGGACAGTATCCTATCCCGGCAGGATTCAGCCCGAAAAGGATGTCAACCTGTCGTTCAGGGTGGCGGGACCGATAGCGGCGGTGCATTTCCGCGAGGGACAGCACGTATACAAAGGGGACACCCTGGCGGAGATTGAGGAACGCGACTACGCCCTGCAGCTGGCGGCCACCACCGCGAAATACGAGCAGGCCAAGGCCGAGGCCGGCAGGGTCATAGAGCTGGCCGACCGTGGCAGCGCGGCACAGAACGACTACGACAAGGCCCGTTACGGTCTGGAGCAGATGACCGCCCTCTACAACGCGCACAAGAATGCCCTCAACGACACGAAGATGCTTGCACCATTCGACGGATACGTCCAGCAGATACACTTTGAGGCCGGCGAGACGGTCGGGGCCGGTATGCCGGTAATCACCCTCATCAGCGACGGTGCCCCGATCGTGAAGGTGGACATACCCGTGGATGACTTCGTCAATATCGACAAGGCCGTCCGCAGCTGGTGTACTGTGGACATCTATCCGGACAAGTCTTTCCGGCTGGACCTGATAGACATCACCAAGAAGGCCAATCTCAACCAGCTTTTCACAGCCCGCTACGCCCTCAGACCGGCCTCTGACGGGACCACGCCCCATCCCGGAACAGGCACCGCCGTGTACATTGAGTTCAACTCAGGTGAAGACGTATCGGTGAGCATACCGGCCACAGCCCTCTTCGAGTCGCAGGGACAGAGCTGTGCCTGGGTCGTAGACCTGGACGGCAGAGTGGAGAGACGCGCAGTCACAGCCGAGGACATCGACCGGGACGGCAACGCCCGCATCACTTCAGGGCTCAATGCCGGGGAGACAGTCGTGGCTGCCGGAGTCCACTCTCTGAAAGAAGGGGAACAGGTCAGGATCCTGCCCGGAGCATCAGCCACCAACGTCGGTAATCTTCTGTAATTTCCTACAGCCATGAATATTGCAGAATATGCACTGAAGAACAAGATACTCGTAGTAGCCGTACTCATCTGTCTCGTCGTGGGCGGAGTCTTCGCCTACAACAGCATGAGCAAGCTCGAGGACCCGGAGATTAAGGTCAAGGTCGCCGTAGTGGCCGCAGTCTATCCCGGAGCGACGGCATACGAGACGGAACTGGAGGTCACCCGGCCGCTGGAAGAGACTATACGCAGGATGAACGAAGTCGGTACGGTCACATCCCAGTCCTTCGACGATATGGCCATCATCACGGTAACTCTCAAGACCACCACTCCGGACGGGGCCACCCAGCAGGAATGGGATATGCTCCGCCGCAAGGTCAATGATGCGAAAGCCAGTCTGCCGGCATCGGCCCAGGTCATGGTTATGGACGACTACGGAGACGTGTACGGCATGTTCTACGCTCTCACATTTGACGGATACGGATACAGTGAGGCCGGACGGTATGCTGACATGATATGCCGTGAGATCAGCAATATAGACGGAGTGGCAAAAGCCATGACCTACGGGGAGCGCACCCGCTGCGTGAATATCGACATGAAGGCCGACCGCATGGCCAACCTCGGAGTGCATCCCACCGAGCTGCTGACCACCCTCAACGCCCAGAACTCGGTCATCTATTCCGGATACTTCGACACGCCTGACCGGAGGATGAAGATAGAGATGGGCGATGCCTATGGAAGCATAGACGACATCCGCAACCTCATCATTCAGGGTCACGAGGACGACCAGCTCAAGCTCTCCGACGTAGCCGACATCACCTACGGCTATCAGACGCCCGTGCGCAACTCCATGAAGTACGACGGACAGCCGGCCATCGGCCTGCTCATCTCCGCCGAGTCGGGCACCGACATCATCAAGATAGGCAAGGAAGTGGAGAAAAGGCTCGAGGAGATCAAGGCCGAGTCCATCCCCGCCGGCATAGAATTTCACAAGGTGTTCTTCCAGCCGGAGATAGTGAGCGGCTCCATCAACACATTCATCGTCAACCTGATAGAATCCATCGTAATCGTCATCCTCCTGCTGATGCTGACCATGGGCTTCCGCAGCGGAGTCATCATCGCCACCAGCCTGGTGGTGATAGTCTTCGGCTCGTTCTTCATTCTGGACATGATGGACGGTACACTGCAGAGGGTGTCCCTCGGCTCCTTCATCGTAGCCATGGGCATCCTGGTGGACAACGCGATAGTGATAGTGGACGGCATCCTCGTGGACATGAAGCGCGGAGTACCCAAACCCCAGTGCCTGACCAACATCTGCAAGAAGACGGCCATGCCCCTGCTCGGAGCCACGGTCATCGCCATACTGGCATTTTTCCCGATATTCATGTCCCCGGATATGGCCGGAACCTACGTGAGGGATCTCTTCATAGTCCTGGCCGTGTCCCTGCTGCTGAGCTGGATACTGGCCCTGACCCACGTCCCGGTCCACTGCGACCTGACCCTGCGCTATCCCAAGGGCAGCGGCACCGCCACTGAGAACAAAGACCCGTTTGACTCCAAAATATACCGCTGGTTCCGCCGCGTACTGGACCACGTGCTCTCCCACCGCCTCATCGCCGTAGGCATAGCCGTCATCCTGGTTCTCGGCAGCGTATGGTGCTATCAGTATATACCCCAGATGTTTTTCCCCGACATGGTATACAACCAGCTTTATATAGAATACCGGATGCCGGAAGGCACGGCTCCGGGAAAGGTGGAGAGCGACCTGGAGGAAATCGAGGCCTACATCCGTCAGGACGACAATGTGGATCACGTCGTCACTTCGCTCGGCGGCACTCCGGGACGGTACTGCCTGGTAAGGGCGATCGCCGACCCGTCGCTGAGCTATGGAGAGCTGATCATAGACTACAAGGACTATGACAGGATGGTGGGGAGCATCCCGAGGATACAGAATGAGCTTATGAACGCCTATCCGGAAGCCTACGTGAGAGTCAAGCAGTACAACCTGATGTACCGTCCCTATCCCATAGAAGTTATGTTCCAGGGGCCTGACCCCGCCGTGCTCAAGGATCTCTGCGCACAGGCCCTGGCCATCATGGAGGAAAGCGACGCCACCTGGCTGGTGACCGACGACTGGTCTCCTATGGTACCCGCCATCAAGGTGGACTATGATCAGTCTGCAGCACGTCAGGCCGGCATTTCGCGCAGTGCGGCCGGCATTTCGGTAATGGCTGCGGCCGGAGGCATCCCTTGCGGCACCCTCAACGACGGAGCCGAGAAACTGGGTATCTATATCCGCAGCACCGGCATGGACGGCGAGCCTGTGGAGAGCATCCGCAACGCTCCGGTATGGGGCCTGCTGCCGTCCGTATCCTCCGTAGCCAATATGGAGACCGTCCAGGGTGTGATGACCGGCACGGTCGGGAAGGAAGACATCATAGAGAAACTGACCGGACCCATACCGCTGAACACCATCACATCGGGAGTAAGCATCGAATGGAACGAACCCAAGATCTGCCGGTACAACGGACAGAGAGCCATCAAGGCCCAGTGCAACAACACGGCGGGCTACACAGCCGCCCAGGCCAGGGACGCGATCAAGGACAGGATAGAGGCTATAGAGCTGCCCGACGGCTACACGCTCACATGGCTCGGTGAATACGATGCCAGCCGCCAGTCCACGCAGTATCTCTTCAAGTACTTCCCGCACGCGATAGTGGTCATGCTGCTGATCATGATTGCCCTGTTCAAGGACATCAAAAAGCCTCTGATCATCGTCTGCTGCCTGCCTCTGGTGGCCATCGGCATAGTCTTCGGTATGCTGGCCGCCGGCATGAGCTTCGGCTTCGTGGCCATGGTCGGCTGCCTGGGCATCATCGGCATGATGATCAAGAACGGCATAGTCCTCATCGACGAGATAGACCGTCAGCTCAGCCTGGGCGTAGAGCCGTACAAAGCCGTGGTGGACTCCACCCTCTCCCGCCTGCGGCCCGTGATGATGGCCTCGATGACCACCGTCCTGGGTATGGCACCCCTGCTCTTCGACCCGCTCTTCGGCTCGCTGGCCGTGACCATCATGGGAGGACTGACCGTAGGTACCCTGATTACCCTGGTCTTCCTGCCGGTACTTTACTCATTGTTCTTCAAGATTAAAAAAGCCTGACCATGAGACATACGATAAGATATGCAGGCATCGCCGCGACCGTCCTCCTGCTGACAGCCGGTACAGTACTTGCCCAGCCCCAGAAACGATTCCTGACACTGGAGCAGTGCCGCATCATTGCTCTGGACAGCAGCGCGATACTGCGCAACGCACAGCTGATGGAAGATAAGACCGAACTGGACCGCAAAGCCGTCATCACCAACTTCCTGCCCAAATTCTCCGGGTACGGGCTGTATCTCTGGACTTCAGAAAGCTTTGACTACGACTTCAGCGGAGGTGCCCTGCCCATTTACAAGAACGTCTACGGCAACCTCGTCCCCGACCTGATGAAGGACCCTGCCGGCAACATAGTCTACAACAACGGCATACCCGTATTCAACCAGTACGCCGTCATCCCTCCGATGACACTGTCCGTAGACCTTGCCAATACCGTAACCGCAGGCGTGTCCGTGACGCAGCCCGTCTTCATGGGCGGGAAAATCATATCCGGCTACCGTATGGCCGCCCTCGGCACCGAGATGGCCCGGCTCAACTCCGAGCTCAAGGCCGAGGAGGTGACTGTATCGGTGGATGAGGCCTACTGGCTGTATGTCAAGACCTGCAAGCTGCTGGAAACAGCCGAGAGTCTGGACAGCACGGTATCCGAAGTATACAGGTTCGTGGAGGACGCCATCGATGTCGGCATGGCCACCTCCACCGATCTGGTCAAAGTGGAGGTTCAGCGCAACAACGCTGCTCTGGCCCTGGCCAAGGCCCGGAACGGGAAACGGCTGTCAATGATGAATCTGTGCCACATCCTGGGCCTGCCCCTGACGACCGAGATAGAAGTGGATCAGAGCGGATTCTCTCTGGACAGCACGGCGGCGGTTCCCGAAAGCATAGCCCTTGACAGCGACTCGATAGAGAACCGGGCCGACTACAGGCTGCTGGCCGGACAGGCCGAACTGAAACGGCGCAACGTGGACTTCGTGCGGTCCGACTTCCTGCCACAGCTCGGTGTAATGGCCAGCTACGGATATTCATACGGGATTAAACTCATGGGCGAGACCCTGCTCAACCAGGCCGGATTCACGGTCATGGCCACTCTAAAAGTACCCATCTTCGCATGGGGCGAGGGATATCTGAAGATAAAGTCAGCTAAAAAGGAGTACGAGATGGCCCGGAGCGAGTTGGAAAGACTCAGCGGCATGATGGAATTGGAAAGAGCCAAAAACAGTTACGCCGTCTCGGAAGCCGCCCTGCAGGTGCGCCTCGCAGAAAGTTCCCTGAAAAGCGCCGAGACCAATCTGAAAGTCTGCCGGGACCAGTACGAGCTGGGCATGGAGACTCTCGTCAATGTCCTGGAGGCCCAGACTCAGTGGAGCAAGTGCAGCAGCGACTACATAGAGGCTCTTGCAGATTATAAATTATCCTGCACAAAATATTTGAAATCAATAGGCAGACTGTGAATTATGTTTCATTTTTGATAAAAATTTCCTAGTTTTGTAACAAAACAAACAGCAGGCATGATTTGCGATTATAGACTGAAAGTATTTTACACTGTCGCGCTCAAGGGAAGTTTTACGGCCGCCGCAAAAGAGCTGGGAATCACACAGCCCGCTGTCAGCAACCACATCTTTGAGCTGGAAGGTGCTGTCGGTGACGCTTTGTTCAGCAGAAGCCGCAGGGAAACGGTACTGACATCCAAAGGCCGGATACTGTTTGAATACGCGGAGAAAATACTCAACCTATACCGCTGCGCCGCAAGGGAACTGGTGCCGGTAAAGAGAGATCAGAGAAAACACCTCACTATCGCAGTTGTACCAGAAGCAGCAAAGTGTATGCTAAAGCCTCTGGTCGAATATTACTCCAAGATATATCCTGAGACCGATATCTCCATCCTGGAAAGAAGCATGGAAGAGGCTACGGCCATGTTCAATGACGGGGAAGCGGACCTTGCCATCACTGACACACCGTGGAAAGACTCCGACAGTACCGTCTTCGCCAGCATGACTGTCAACGGTTCCGCCACGCCCATGCTGACTTACTACATACGCTGCAGCCCTGATCCGGCCAACAGGAAGACCATTGACGAGTTCCTGCTCTGCTGCAAGACATATAAGTAAATTATCCTTCCACTATTTTTGGCTTTTTGGATGAAAAAAGATAACTTTGTTTTTTGCAGATAAAGTTATTCACCGTATGAAGCTGAAAATACTGACCATCCTGACTGCCTCCGTATTGTCCGCAGTCAATCTCTTCGGGCAGACAGTCGTCTACTCCCTTCCGTCCACAACCATCCATCTCACCGTCGAGGCGGTCCGCAGCAGTTATACGCCCGGGCCTTATGCCGGATATGCGAAAAAATATCTCGGCATCGACGTTCCTTTGGAGGAAAGCGTGACCTATACTCTCAGCAACATCAGGCTCACACCATGCCTGGAAGCCGACAGAAGCCGCAGCTATGTGCTCAATCTGGGAGGGGCCGGCAAAAAGGCATCGCCCATGCCGTTCATGCAGTTCACATCCCAGGGGCTCGTCATACTCTCCAATGACGACAATGTCAACGGAAGCACCTGGAGATTCCCGTCCATGGCATCCGGAGACAGCGACATGCTGGCCTCCAGAGCCACCGGCAACCTGACCTCGGCAGAGACCGTCCTGTACCGGACCGAGCGCAACGACAACGGTGAGTTTGAGCGCGTAGCCTACAAACAGAGCCAGGTAGTGGAGAAAAGCATGGAGAAAAAAGCCCAGGAGGCCGCGTCCATGATTCTCAATCTCAGACAGAACCGTATCAACATCATCACCGGCAACACTGATGCCACTTTCAGCGGAGACGCACTGAGGGCTGCCATAGAGGAGACCTCACGCATAGAGGAAGACCTCATGAGACTGTTCACCGGCTCGACGTCCTGCTCTGTTCAGACCATGGATTTCGACGTTGTGCCTGACAGCAGCAGTACCGAGGAGATGGTCATCGCTTTCAGACTGTCCGACACCCAGGGACTCCTGCCCTCCGATGACATCTCCGGAAGGCCTGTCGTTATAGAGATTGCACCCGAGGCGGAGCAACCCGAGACGGAACTGATCCTGCCCGAGACCACTCAGAACAGCCGCAGAAGCGGATACTACGGAACATTGGAGAAAGAAGTGGTTCATTACAGGATGCCGGCTATCTGCACCGTGAGAATCACTGACGGGCAGGAGCTCCTCCTTCAAAGCCGCATACCGGTCTATCAGAAAGGCCAGGAACTTACATTTCCCGTGAATCTATTGATTAAATAAACATTCATAAATAAATATCAACTGTATGACTATTGACAATTTGGATCCCAAATGCGTATGGAAGAACTTCCATGCACTGACTCAGATTCCCCGTCCCTCGAAGAAAGAATGGAGGGCCGTGGACTTCATGGAGAATTTCGGCAAGAGCCTCGGACTGGAGACCATCCGTGACGAAGTCGGCAACATCATCATCCGCAAACCAGCCACACCCGGTATGGAGAACCGCAAGGGCGTAATCCTCCAGGGCCACCTCGACATGGTGCCGCAGAACAACAATGACGTGCAGCACGACTGGGAGAAAGACCCGGTGGAGACATACATCGACGGTGAGTGGGTAAAGGCCAGGGGCACCACCCTCGGAGCTGACAACGGCATCGGCTGCGCCGTGGCCATGGCTATCCTTGAGTCCAAGGACATCGCGCACGGACCCGTAGAGGCCCTCTTCACCATCGACGAGGAGACCGGCATGACCGGAGCCCAGGCTCTCAAGGGCGGCATACTTAAAGGTGACATCCTCATCAACATGGACTCCGAGACCGAGGGCGAGCTGTACGTGGGCTGCGCAGGCGGTCTGGACACCGACGCTGAGTTCAGTTTCAAGCCTGAGAATGTAAGCAAGGACACCGACCAGTACCGCATCGTCATCAAGGGTCTGCGCGGAGGTCACTCAGGTATGGAGATCAATGAGGGCCGAGCCAACTCCAACAAGCTGATGGCCCGCCTCCTCCTGCCACTGCTGAGAGACTTCAAAGGCGAGCTTATCTCCATCGAGGGCGGCAACATGCGCAACGCCATACCCCGTGAGGCCCAGGCCGTAATCGCTCTTCCCGAAAAGAAGGCCGCAAAGGCCATCAAGGCCGTCAACGCCGCCGTAGCCGACATCAAGCACGAATACGCCCCCATCGACCCCGGCCTGGAAGTTCTCGTGGAGAAGACCAAGGGCTATAAGAAAATAATCCCCACCGACGTGGCTCTCAACGTAGTGAAGGCCCTGCTGGCCTGCCCCTGCAACGTAGACCGCATGAGCCTGGCCATCCCCGGTCTCGTGGAGACCTCCAACAACCTGGCCATCGTCAAGTCAGAGGGCAAGAAGATCAATGTCAAGACCCTCATGAGAGGCTCCAGCGACTCGGCCAAGTACGCTCTGCGCGACGCTATTCAGAGTGCCCTGGAGCTGGGCGGTGCCAAAGTCAGGTTCTCAGGAGGCTACTCAGGCTGGCAGCCCAATATGGACTCCGACATCCTCAAGACCATGAAGCAGACCTACAAGAGCCTGTTCGGCAAGGAGCCCGAGGTGAAGGCCATCCACGCCGGCCTCGAATGCGGCATCCTCTCGACCAACTACCCGCACTGGGACATGATATCCTGCGGCCCGACCCTGATGTCCCCCCACTCTCCCGACGAACGTCTGCTCATCCCCACCGTGGAGAAGTTCTGGAACTTCATCAAGGAGGTCCTCAAGAACATTCCCATGAAGTAATTTATTAGTAATTTATTAGCACCACAATACCCTATACAAGACGTGCCGGCCTGGGCTGACACGTCTTTATTTTTAATGATTATCCGCAAAGATACCCCTAGGACATCAAAGAGAATGTATGCTCACACATTCCGTAAATGTACCGGTGCAGGATGTCGCAGGTGACAGGGGGCCAGTGTCTGCCGAGGACCTGTCCTCTGCTGTTTTTGAGAAGTGACTGATAACTAGGCGGATGTAAAACAGTGCGGAGGACAGGGGTAGCCGAAAACCGTCAAAATGTCCGAAATCCGCCACCCCTATCCTCGGGCCTGTTCGCATATATTCCTGAACACTAGCGATTTGTCATCACCCCGTGCAGGACAGGTGTCACGGATATGGCCATGGACTTGGATGAAAGCCGCTGTGAAAGGTCGGGAGTCCCCACCCGGCGGCTCTTCCCCAGCCTTGAGCCTGGAGCCTGGCAAAGGAGGGTCATCCTCTGAAATCGGAGACGGCAGCATAACCTTCTCTGCGGTCTGTCCGGTAATAACTGCACCTGCCTGCCAGACACAATCCTCAAAGCCGGGCACTCACGGTGCGGAGTAAAAGTCCCGCGACGTACCACGACACAGTTGACGTATCGCGACACAGTTCTAAATGCCACTATACATTTTCGTTAGGTCAGAAATACCTGTAAATCCCGGTGTTGGCAAAATCACAAAATGTAAGGAGCATCCCAAAATGCCGTATTTTGAGGAGAATCGGAGCATCTGACATTCTTGCAAAAGCAGAACATCTTGGTAATCAGCAAAATACAATATAACGAAAATGTATAGTGATAAGTTGACGAGAATGTATAGTGGCGAGTTGCATGATAGCGGACAGGGTAGAGCCGCGTGTCGGCATCTCCTGCTCAGTCCGGCTTCAGCTGTATGAGGTCTGTCAGGGGGTATCTTTGCGGATAATTACTTACAGCGGCCCGATAAACTAAACAGTTTTTGTTTTTTTGCCGATTATGTGTATATTTGCAGCCCTTTCCCGTGGAAAGAGAGGGCTTTTTAATTACTAATTTAATAACAATCAAGATGTTAAAACAGTACGAAACCGTTTTCATTGCAACTCCCGTTTTATCTGAGGAACAGATAAAGGAAGCGGTAGAAAAGTATCGCAGTTTCATCACCTCCGAGGGCGGTGAGATTGTGAACGACGAGGACTGGGGCCTCAGGAAACTGGCCTACCCCATCCAGAAGAAGACAACAGGGTTCTACCACCTGTTTGAGTTCAGGGCTGACTCACAGTTCATCGACAAGCTCGAGACACAGTACAGACGTGACGAGCGCATCATCCGTTTCCTCACATTCGTGATGGACAAGGACTCTATCGCTTACTCTGAGCGCAGACGCGCCAATAGAAAAGAATCAGCTAACACAGCAAAGGAGGAATAAACCATGGCCGTAAACAACGAAATCAGATATCTCAACCCTCCTACAGTAGAGGTGAAGAAGAAAAAATACTGCCGCTTCAAGAAGGCACACATCAAATATGTGGACTACAAGGACGCTGAGTTCCTCAAGAGGTTCCTCAACGAGCAGGGCAAGATTCTGCCCCGCCGTCTCACCGGTACTTCCCTGAAGTTCCAGCGCAAGGTCGCTCAGGCAGTTAAACGCGCAAGGCATCTCGCCCTGCTCCCTTACGTAACAGACTTATTGAAATAAGGAGGACAGTGTATGGAAATCATTCTGAAACAGGACGTGCCCAATCTCGGGCATAAAGACGATATCGTAAAGGTAAGAAACGGCTACGCTGTCAACTACCTCATTCCTCAGGGCATGGCTACTCTCGCCACCGAGTCCGCCAAGAAGGTGCTCGCCGAGAACATCCGCCAGAGAGCCCACAAGGAGGCCAAGATCCGCGAGGAGGCAAGTGCTCTCGCAGCCAAGATCAACGGCATCACCGTCAAGGTAGCAGCCAAGATGAGCTCGAAGGGCAAGATCTTCGGCTCTGTCGGCAACATCCAGATCGCCGAGGCCATCGCCGCTCTCGGAGTGGAGGTTGACCGCCGCAATGTCACCATCGCCGGTATGGACAACATCAAGGAAGCCGGCACATACGATGCCAGCGTGAAGTTCTACAAGGACATCAAGGCCGACTTCAAGGTAGAGGTTGTCGGAGACGGCACCGAAACCGCAGAGGAGACCGAGGCTCCCGCAGCAGAGACACCCGCCGCCGAATAATCCGGCCGGAACACACATACAGAAGAAAGTGCGTCAATATCCCTTGGCGCACTTTTTTTGATTCTACTACTCACCCACCGTGTATGCTTAGAAATCACATTCTGCCACATTGCCGGCTCTGCGGAAGACCATCACGTTCATGCCAGCCAATTATACAGCTTACATCCCTCCCCACCTACCGCCACTACACATTTTAGTTATATTGAATTTCCTTGATTAATCGCATATTACATTTTGCGGAGAATGTTAGGTGACTGCAAAAACGCCAGTTTCGGCTGGAACCCGCCCCACTTAACATATCGGCAGACAGATAAAACACTTATAATCAAACGTATGCAATTTAACTAAAATACATAGTGACCACCAGACGAATGGCAGCGGATCATCACCTTGCTCAGCGAGCTTACGACAGACACCGCGCTTTCATGACTCTTGCTTTTGTGCCCAATCTTTTTGGCACACCTCACCCAGGGCTCCAACCGCATGCACGCGCATCCTTATTTATTGTAATTGTCTGACAATCAACACACAACTATTTAAGCGAATGGATTTCAACACTTCACAGAGCGACTAAATCCATTCGTTGTATTGATAAGTCACTGAGGATAAACACGATGCTCCAAGAATATATGCTTGTACATTCCGTAAATACACCGGTGAAATGTGTCGTAGATGACGGGTGTGGCGGGGAGGCAGGCGGGGAGAAAATACTTGCTGCCTGCCTCCAACGTTCCAATGCTTGCCGAGACCTATCCTCTGTCGCTTTTGAGAAGTGTCTGATAACGAAGCAAATGCAAAATGGTGCGGAGGATAGGGGTACCCGAAAACCGTCAAAATGTCCGGAATCCACCACCCCTATCCTCAGTTCATTTCTAGCATATACCTGGGAGACAACGAGTTGCTTCCACGGCACAGATGACAGGTCTCGTAAATATGGCCACGGACTTGGATGAAAGTCGGGAATACCTTGACGATAACGGATTTTCCCCTGTCTTGAACCACGTAAAGTAATAGCCGTAGTCTGGCTGATTGGTCTGAAAGAACTCCACGAGCCTGTCACTGCTGAAATTGCGTAAAAGCTGTGACCTGGATGGACTGGTTCATTGGATTGAGGAGGGCAGCAAACTACACTCCTGTACAAGGAAAAGAGACAGCTGCCCGGCAGGGATTTGGTTTTTCATAAATTATTGCTATATTTGAGGGATTAACCACTTAAACTACAACATCATGAGTTTCCTGAAACAGAATCTGGATTTTTTGATTGAAGAACCGTATGACTTGGAATTCAAGCCGCTGGGATACCTTACCATAGTGGTTGTCGCGGTTCTCGCTTTCTTTGTATTTGTCCCCAAGGGCGACAAGAAACTTTCGCCGGCCTCAGAGATAACCACTGACAAGGCTGTCGAGATGCGCGGAGTCATAGGCGGAGACGACCGCATCATCGCACATATCCCTGCCGGTTCGGCACTCAAGATATACGCTACCATCGGTGAGGATGAACTATGGGCGGAGGATATCCACGGCAACCGCGGTGCCGTCCCCGTATCTCTGCTTGGAGACAGATATTTTCTCCTGGATGACGAGAAACTGGGCGAGACCATGTACAAAAAAGGCACAGAAGTCACGCTGCTGGAAAAGGTGGATGAGTTCCACTACAAGGTCCGCACAGATGACGGGACTGTCGGAGAGACCAATTACCCGGGCCGGATCATCTTCAATGCCGGAGCCCTCGGACTGCCGGACAAGCATCGGAACACATACCACATCGCCTTTACGAAATTCATGGAGACATTCCAGGCCGGCAAGCCTATGGATGAAATCGAGGGGCACCCTCTTTACGCTGAGAGCATAAAGAATGAGGGAGGCAGACTCATAGCCGATTACGAGTACGCAGTGTTCAGCGATGAGGCCGACAGCGTATATGTAGGTGTCAGGGCCGTATTCGCCGACGGTGTGCTGGAAAGCGTGGAGACAGGCACCGTAAAGACAAAGCCTTACACCGTTGCTCTCAGGATACTGCCTTTTACCGAAGCACTTATGGGTCTGCCGGTGATACGGGATCTAAGTTGGCACAAACCCGTGGCCAAGACTTATGCCGAGTCCCAGAAAGACATAGCAAAGAGCATCAATATTGACAATATCAAGCCCCGCTTTATATCTGTAATCCTCAAAATCATCATCCTGGTACTCCTGCTGGGACTGCTGATCTACACTGTCATAGACCTGCTGCTGTTCGTCCCGATGCTGCTCTACCCCCTGCTGTACATCCCGCTGGTACCCAACATCTTCTTCCAGTTGCTGGCCTTGTGCATGGTCTTCGTATCCACGGAAGTGCTGTTCGTCGCTTTCGGCCCCTTCATAGGCGGCAACAGCGTAGGAGACATGGGCAAGCTTTGGTTCCTGATAGTGCTGTTTGTCGCCAACTGCTACATCGTCGTAAAGATGACAGGCTTCATCAGGTACAACAGGTGCCATGCCTGCGGGCGCATGAACGCACTTGTGATCACAGACTCCCGACACACCGGTACATCCTATACTGACACTACTACGTCCAAAGTGACAAAGATAGGCGACAGAGAAGTGGACAGAGAGAAGATCAAGACAGATCACTACAAGACCCGCTCCTTCAAAAATTATCTGAGGTGCCGCAAATGCGGGAGGGAGTTTGCCCTTTCCGAATCAGTCACCAGGAAGATAGGCACCACGTACCACAAGCATTAGCAACTCGGAAAAATTTAGTAAATTTGCGGTTCGATACTCAGTGTTGAACCGCAATATTTTTTTCTATGGCCGTAACTCTCTTCCTGCTGGTAGCCGCAATAGTCATCGTCCTGTGCGTGATACTCAACAACGTCTCCAACAAGATCGGAATCCCGATGCTGCTGGCGTTCATTCTGCTGGGCATGGCCTTCGGCTCGGACGGGGTGGTCAAGATCGCCTTTGACAATTTCGATGTCACTGAGACCATCTGCTCCGTGGCACTGATCTTCATCATGTTCTACGGCGGTTTCGGTACCCGGTGGAAAGAGGCACGGCCGGTAGTGGTCAAGGCCGGCATCCTCTCTACCCTCGGAGTGGCCTTGACGGCGGGTCTTACCGGACTGTTCTGCCACTACGTACTGAAAATGCCGGCGGCCTTCGGTTTCCTGATCGGAGCGGTGCTCAGCTCCACCGACGCGGCCTCGGTCTTCTCCATACTGCGTTCCCGCAAGCTGGGTCTGAAATACAACACCGCATCCCTGCTGGAGATTGAGAGCGGAAGCAACGACCCCTGCTCCTACATGCTGACCGTCATCATGATGGCCGTAATCGAGGGCACCACATCCGGAGGCAGGATAGCCTACATGATATTTGCCCAGATAGCCTACGGAGCTGCCATAGGTGCAGTGATTGCCGTGGCTACCGTATGGCTGATGAAGCATTTCCGCTCGTCCACAGCCGGATTCGACACCCTGTTCATCCTGGCCGTAGCCATATTTTCCTATGCCATACCCAACCTGGTCGGCGGCAACGGCTATCTGAGCGCCTATATCGTCGGCATCGTCCTAGGGAATGCCAACATACGAGGCAAGAAGTCCCTGGTACCGTTCTTCGACGGCCTGACCAACCTGATGCAGATCATCATCTTCTTCCTGCTGGGTCTGCTGTCGTTCCCCTCGCAGCTCCCGTCAATTGCCGTACCGGCCATACTCATAGCCCTGTTCATGACCATTGTCGCCAGACCCCTGTCGGTATTTGCCATCATGGCCCCCTTCAAGAGCCGCTGGCGGCAGCAGGTGCTGGTGTCCTTCGTTGGACTCAGGGGTGCGGCCTCGGTCGTATTCGCCATCATGGCCATGCCTGCGGCGCAGCAGCTCACCGGCAACCAGCACGACCTGTTCAACATAGTGCTGATGATAGTCCTGCTGTCCATATCCCTGCAGGGCTCGCTCATCCCGGCCGTAGCCCGCAGCCTGAAGATGACTTCCAGCGAGGAGGATATCCTCAAGACCTTCACCGACTACTCGGACAACATGGACGTGAGCTTCGTACAGATGGACATCTCCGAGAAGGACTCCTGGAACGGCAAGGTCATCAAGGACCTGCCCATACCGCACGACACTCTCGTGGCCGCCATCCTGCGCGACGACAAGGCCATAATCCCAAGCGGCAGAACCAAGATACTGCCCGGTGACAAGATCATCATGAGTGCCCGCGACTTCGAGGACGAGAACATCATGCAACTCTCCGAGAGGCGGATAGAACGGGGCAGCGAATGGATAGGCAAGAAAGTCTTCCAGTACTCACCGGACAGCAACGAGCTGATAGTGCTCATAAAGCGAGGCAACCGGGCCATCATCCCCAGAGGTAACACCGTCATACACAAGAACGACGTGATGGTCATCAACAAGATCCGCCGCGAGTCCCTGCAGACCGATCCCGCTCAGAAACAATAGACATACACATCATACATTATGGAAAAAGCAAAAGTTTATTTCACTGACCTGCACACCTCCACCCGCCTTCCCCTGGTGGAGAAAATGAAAGCCGTAGCCAAGGCCGCCGGCATCGAGACGATAGACTTCAAGGACAAGTTCGTCGCCATCAAGATGCACTTCGGAGAGCCGGGCAACCTGGCATTTCTGAGACCCAACTATGCCGCCGGCATGGCCGACCTGGTACGTTCCCTGGGCGGAAAGCCCTATCTTACCGACGCCAACACGCTCTACTCCGGCGGCCGTTCCAACGCGGTGGACCACCTCGAGAGTGCCTGCCGCAACGGATTCAACCGTCTCAGCGCGGGCTGCGATGTTATCATCGCCGACGGTGTCAAGGGCACTGACTGCCGCGAGCTTCCGATAGAGGGCGGCACCTACTGCAAGACCGCCAAGATCGGTACGGCCATCGCCGACTCCGACGTGCTCATCGCTCTCTCGCATTTCAAGGGACACGAGCAGACCGGCTTTGGAGGTGCACTGAAGAACATGGGCATGGGCTGTGCCAGCGTGGCCGGCAAGCTGGAGCTGCACTCCTCGTCAAAGCCCATAGTCAAGGTCGAGAACTGCCGCTGCTGCGGCATATGCGTGAAGCACTGTGCCCATGACGCGATACACCTCGAGACAGTCGAGGGCACAAACTACGCCGGCAAGCACATCGCCGCCGTCATCGACTACACCAAGTGCGTGGGCTGCGGCCAGTGCGTCGCCCTCTGCCAATACGAGTCCGCCGTACTGAAGGACTGGGATACCTCCGAGACCCTCAACGGCAAGATAGCCGAATACACCAAGGCCATCGTAACCGGCCGTCCCTGCTTCTATGTCAACCTAATCGTCAACGTATCGCCCGAGTGCGACTGCTGGAACCACAATGACGCGGCCATAGTGCCCGACCTCGGCATCGCCGCCTCCTTCGACCCTGTGGCCCTCGACCAGGCCTGCGCCGACATGGTGATGGCCGCTCCCGCCCTGCCCGGCAGCAAGCTGGAGAAGACCCGTCCGCACGAGCATCTCTGCGGTGAGGACAAGTTCCACATCCTGCACCCCGACACCAACTGGCAGTTCGGCCTCGAGCACGCCGAGAAGATCGGCATCGGCACCCGCCAGTACGACCTCATCACCATCTAGCAGATTCACGGCATACAGCCAATCATAAACCAGCCTTGCGCGAGGCTGGTTTTATTTTTCAATAAAATATTTTGAAATACAAAATAAAGGTATAATTTTGCAGACAAAAGACGGGTATGAGAATTATTGCGCGGAGTAAGATCGTTGAATATTATACTTTCAGACCTGACAGCAAGATTGCGCTGGAAGACTGGTTCCACAAAGTCAGGAATGCCGAATGGACATGTTTCGCCGATATCAAGCAAATATTCAGAAGTGCCGACAGCATCGGCAATCAACGGTATGTGTTCAACATCAAAGGCAATAGTCACAGACTCATAGTTGTAATAAAGTTCACTATAAAGACTGTTCTTATCCGGTTCATCGGCACATATGCTGAATACGACCGGATAGACGCAAAGAGTATATAGAGATGGTAAAAATAAAGAGCGAGACTGCCTATAAGGCGGCAATGGACAGGATAGAGGAACTGCTTCCTGTGGTACAGGAGGACACTCCGCCATACGACCGGAACCTGATAGAGCTGGATCTGCTCTCCGGTCTAGTAGAGGAATACGAAGAAGAGCATTACCCTATCAAGACTCCGACACTGATAGAGGCTATCAAACTCAGGATGTACGAGATGGGGCTGAACCAGACCAAGCTTTCCGAACTGCTGGGAGTGAGTACATCCCGAGTCAGCGACTACCTTACCGGACGCTGCGAGCCGACACTGAAGGTGGCCCGCGAGATAAGCCGTAAACTCAACATAGATGCCGATATCGTCCTAGGAGTATAGATTATGAGCGGTGCGGTGAAAACAAATTCGGTGAGGGCGTGGGTGCTGGCGGCCAGGCCGAAGACGCTGGCCGGAGCCGCCGCGCCCGTAATCATGGGCGGAGCCTGCGCGTGGATGTGGCTGAACAGCAACGTGATGCTGCCGGCAGAGGCGTTTGATTGGGCGGCATTCGCACTGTGTATGCTCTTCGCTTGGATAATGCAGATAGACGCAAATTTCGTAAACGACTATTTTGACTTCAAGAAAGGCTGTGATACCGAGCGGCGTTTAGGGCCGAAACGGGCCTGCGCACAAGGGTGGATTACCCCCGGAGCCATGAAGACCGGTATTCTGGTCACGACGGTTCTCGCCTGCGCGGCAGGTCTGCCGCTGATCTGGAAAGGAGGTCCGTGGATGCTGGCCGTAGGTGCCGCCTGCGTGCTGTTCTGCTTTCTCTACACCACGAAGTTCTCCCGCCTGGGGCTGGGCGATGTGCTGGTGCTGGTATTCTTCGGCATCGTTCCGGTGGGATTCACATTCTACCTTCAGACCGGAGTCTGGACCATAGAGGCTACTCTCGCCGGACTTGGCTGCGGTCTGGCCGTGGACTGCCTGCTGATGGTCAACAACTACCGCGACCGGGACGAGGATGCCGGACAAGGCAAGAAGACCATCGTCGTGCGCCTGGGCGGGCACTGGGCCGTCATCCTGTATTACGCGCTCGGACTGGCCGCCACCCTGCTCGCCGGAGCCGCCGTCGCTCTTTCCAAACCGGCATGGCACGCCGCTCCCCTGCTGCTGTACGCAGTCATGCATCTGGTCACGGCCAGACGCATGAGCACCGCCGACGGAGCCGCCCTTAACCCCTTCCTGGGCAAGACATCCCGCAATTTCTTCCTGCTGTCCCTGCTGTTTGCCGCAGGATGCGCATTTTCTTAGTGAAAGGGTACAATTTTTGCATAACAAGGTCAGTTTAGCCTATCTTTGTACCCGTTATGCAGATCAATATACCTACAGAGAAGATTTCCAGGGCGGGCCATATAGCGGCCTCCAGAATCAAGAAAATCCGCAAATGGCCCAAATGGGCATGGTTTGTAGTACTCGGCTTGATAGTCGCCGGTACTGCCGTATGGATCATACTTACATGGCCGGAGCCGCCGAAACCCGACTACCCGATAGTGGAGGCGCAGCCGGTGGTCATCGACGACGTGGAGATCTACGGAGACTACGCCGGCAGGATCAGCGCACAGCAGTTCGTGGAGATCCGCGCCCGAGTCGAGGGCTATCTTGAAGAGATGCTCTTTGAAGAGGGCACATACATCAAGAAAGGTCAGATACTGTTCATCATCGACCCGAAACCTTACCAGGCCGACATGGAGAGGGCCAAGGCCCAGCTCAACAAGAACAAGGCCCTGGAGCTGAAGGCAGAGCGCGACCTGGAGCGTATCCGTCCCCTGTTCGAGCAGAACGCAGCCAGCCGTCTGGACCTGGACAATGCCATAGCCGCATACGAGAGCGCGAAAGCCGAGGTGGTCATGAGCGAGGCCGACCTGACTCAAGCGGAGATAGCATTGGGATACACCACTGTCCGTTCTCCCATATCCGGATATATCAGTGAGAGTTACGTAGATCTGGGCACTCTGGTGGGTCCCGGAGGCCAGTCTCTTCTGGCCACGATGGTCAAGAGCGACACGGTGCAGGTGGATTTCAGCATGACCAGTCTGGATTACCTCAAGAGCCGCGAGCGCAACGTCAATCTCGGCCAGCAGGACACCGCCCGCAACTGGAACCCTTACGTGACCATCACTCTGGCGGACAACTCCGAATACCCGATGAAGGGATTCGTGGACTTCGCCGATCCTCAGGTAGACCCCAACACCGGTACATTCTCGGTACGCGCCGAGATGGCCAATCCGGACCATATACTCCTTCCCGGCCAGATGACCAAAGTGCGCCTGCTGCTGGACGTGCGCGATGACGCCAT
Organism: uncultured Bacteroidales bacterium; assembly: GCA_949297365.1. GTDB lineage: Bacteria > Bacteroidota > Bacteroidia > Bacteroidales > UBA932 > Coprenecus. The sequence continues at coordinate 121,279 of CASFSL010000044.1, forward strand.
CATCGTGCCGACCAAGGCCCTGGTCATTGAAAAAGGCGGTGCATACGTCTATGCCTGCCGCAGGGACAGCGTGGTGGAGAAGAGGTTTATCGAGCTGGGTCCCGAGATAGGCAACAACGTAGTGGTCGAGCGCGGACTCGGCCCGGATGAGAGGATCATCGTCGAGGGCTTCCACAAGCTAAGTCACGGCATCAAGGTCGCACCCATCATAGTGGAGCCCGAGCCGGTATCCGCCGGACAGGACAGCGATGGCAGATATTCATTGGGAGCGGACAGTGCATCCGCAGCCGTATCAGCCGATACGACCGGCCATCCCATACCGGCCGACAGTGCCGTCTTGACTGATTCCACAAATAAAGTGACCGCAGAGAATGAAAAGTGATTTCTTCATAGACCGGCCGATATTCTCCACGGTCATCTCCATCGTCATAGTGCTGGTGGGCCTCATCGGCCTCTTCCTGCTGCCTGTGGACCAGTACCCGGAGATCGTTCCCCCGGTGGTGCAGGTCTCGGCCTCCTACCCCGGAGCTGACGCAGAGACCGTATCCCAGGCCGTAGCCACCCCCATCGAGCAGGAGCTCAACGGTACCCCCGGTATGCTCTACATGGACTCCAGGAGCACCAACACCGGTTCTTTTACCGTCACGATTACATTTGACATAGACACCGACCCCGACCTGGCGGCCGTAGAGATACAGAACAGAGTGAAGCAGGCCGAGGCCCGACTTCCGGCCGAGGTGATCCAGAACGGTATCTCGGTGGACAAGCAGGCCTCCAACAAGCTGATGACCATCACCCTGCTGTCCAACGACCCCAAGTTTGACGAGGTGTACCTGAGTAACTACGCGACCCTCAATGTGCTCGATATGCTCCGCCGTATCCCGGGCGTAGGCCGCGTGTCCAATGTCGGCAGCCGCTACTACGGTATGCAGATATGGGTACAGCCCGAGAGACTGGCCAGTCTCGGACTGACAGTGCAGGACATCCAGAAAGCCCTGCGCGAGCAGAACCGCGAGTCCGCCGCCGGAGTCCTCGGCCAGCAGCCCATGAACGGAGTGGACGTGACCGTGCCTATCGTGGCTCAGGGCCGTCTGTCCACTGTGAGTGAGTTCGAGGACATAGTCCTCAGGGCCAACCCGGACGGTTCCATCATCCGTCTGCGCGATGTGGCCCGCGTATCGCTTGAGGCCCAGTCCTACAACACCGAGAGCGGTATCAACGGCGGCAATGCCGCAGTGATGGACATCCGTATGCTTCCCGGCATGAACGCCATGGAGGTGTCCGAGTCCGTCAAGAAGGCCATGGACGAGATCAGCCGCAACTTCCCGGAAGGTATCTCCTATATGATACCCTTCGACATGACCGAATACATCTCCCAGTCCATCCACGAGGTGTACAAGACCCTCTTCGAGGCCCTCTTCCTAGTGATATTGGTGGTGTTCCTCTCCCTGCAGAGCTGGAGAGCGACCCTCATCCCGGCCATAGCCGTGCCTATATCCCTTATCGGTACTTTCGGCGTGATGCTCATATTCGGATTCTCCCTCAACACACTGACCCTCCTCGGCCTTGTGCTGGCGATAGGTACGGTCGTGGATGACGCGATAGTGGTGGTCGAGAACGTGGACCGCATCATGAACGAGGAGAAGCTGTCGGCCTACGAGGCCACCAAGAAAGCCATGAACGGCCTGGGCAGCGCGCTGATAGCCATGTCACTTGTGCTCTGCGCCGTATTTATCCCCGTGAGCTTCCTCTCCGGCATCACCGGAGCCCTCTACCGCCAGTTTACGATTACGATCGCTGTATCCGTCATCATATCCACTGTCGTGGCCCTGACCATGAGCCCCGTGATGTGCGCCCAGTTCCTCAAGCCCAAGAAAGAGGGAGAAGAGGAGAAGAAGAACTTTATCTTCCGCGCCATCAACCGCTGGCTAGGCAAGGGACAGGCAGTGTACATCCGCGCCATACGCAGCTTCCTGGGCCACTCCAAACGGTCATTCGCCGCATTCGGCATAGGCCTTGTCGGTATCTGGGCCATGGCCCAGCTCGTGCCCCAGAGCTTCCTGCCGCAGGAGGACCAGGGATATTTCACCGTAGAGTTCGAACTGCCCGAGGGCGCGACCCTCGAAAGGACCCGCGAGATCAACGACCGGGCGATGGCATGGCTCCTGGAACAGCCGGACGTGCGCTATGTGCTCAACGTCACCGGCTCCAGCCCCCGCGTCGGCACCAACCAGTCCCGCAGCCAGATGACCGTGATCATGAAGCCCTGGGAAGAACGCGAGAATCCGGACCTGCCCGCCTTCATGTCCGAGGCCATGGACGAGTTCTCCCAGTATCCCGAAAGCAAGGTCTATCTGAGCACGCCGCCCGTCATACCGGGTCTGGGTACATCAGGAGGTTTCGAGATGGCTCTGGAAGCCAGGGGCGACCTTACATACGAAGAACTGCAGAGAGCATCGGACACACTGGTCTACTATGCCTCGCAGCGCAAGGAACTTACCCGCGTGAGCAGCTCGATGCAGGGCGATATACCCAAGCTGTACTACGACGTGGACCGTGACAGGGCAAAGCTTCTGGGCGTATCGGTATCTGATCTGTTCACCACGATGAAAGCCTTCACCGGATCCGTCTACGTCAATGACTTCAACCTCTTCAACCGCGTTTACCGCGTCTACATCCAGGCCGAGGAACCCTACCGCCGCTGGCGCGACAACATGAACATGTATTTCGTGCGCGGCAACGGAGGAGCCATGATACCCGTGACATCCATAGGCACGACCGAGTACACCACCGGCCCCGGCACCATAAAGCGTTTCAACATGTACTACGCAGCCACCATCACCGGTGAGGCTGCCCACGGCTACAGTTCCGGTCAGGCCATGGACATCATGGAGGAGATAGTGCGCGAGAAACTGCCCGCCAACGTAGGCATCGAGTGGAGCGGCCTGTCCTACCAGGAAAAGCAGCAGAGCGGTCAGACAGGACTCGTCCTTGCCCTGGCCTTCCTCTTCGTCTTCCTCTTCCTGGCCGCCCAGTACGAAAGCTGGTCGGTGCCCATAGCCGTCATCCTTTCCCTGCCCGTGGCCTGCGTGGGTGCATTCCTGTCGATTACAGTCCTGGGCATGGAGAACAACGTCTACTTCCAGATCGGACTCGTCATGCTGATAGGTGTGGCCGCCAAGAACGCGATTCTGATCGTCGAGTTCGCCAAGGACGAGGTGGCCAAGGGCAAGGACATCGTAGAAGCCGCCATCACAGCCTCCGAACTGCGCTTCAGGCCTATCGTCATGACCTCCCTGACCTTCATCCTCGGTATGCTGCCTCTGGTGCTTGCCTCAGGTCCCGGCTCCGCCAGCCGTCAGGGCATCGGCGTGTGCGTGTTCTTCGGAATGATCGCCGCCACGACCATAGGGATAGTATTCGTACCGTTCTTCTTCGTCTGGATATACAGGCTGAAAGAGCGTTTCTCCAAGAAAAAGAAACTCAAAGCATGAGAAATACTGTAAAATACATATCGGCGGCACTGGCTTTCGCCGCAGCCGTAGTGCTGCTCCAGGGATGCGGCGCGGCTGTGCGCAAATGCGTGGATCCGCAAGTGGACATTCCCCAGACCATCGTCCCGGGTGAAGAGGCCGATTCACTGTGCCTGGCAGACCTGGAATGGTCTGAGATATTCTCCGACCCGCTGCTGAAAGTCCTGATAGAAAAGACACTGGAGAACAACAGGGACATGCTCACCGCCTCGGCCCGCGTGCGCGAGTTGGAAAGGCGGCACAGAATCGTCCGCGCGGAACAGTTCCCCGAGTTCGGAGCCAGAGGCTACCTCAACCAGGAAAACTACACATATACCGATGAGGCTCCGGTCAAGGACAATGAGTTCGGGCTGAAAGCCTCCGTATCATGGGAAGTGGATCTGTTCGGCCGTCTGCGCTGGGCCAGCCGCGCCGCCATGGCCGAGTACCTTTCCTCCATCGAGTCCCAGAGAGCCATGCAGATGACCCTCGTGGCCGCAGTCGCTACGGCATACTTCGAGCTCACTGCCCTGGACAACGAGCTGGACATCGTCCTCCGTACCCTGGATACCAGGCGCGAGAGCGTCCGTCAGGCCAAGCTCCGCTTCGACGGCGGTCTGACTACCGAGATACCCTACCAGCAGGCACAGGTGGAGTACGCCAGCACGGCGTCCCTGGTGCCTGACCTGCAGAGGGACATCGCCCTGAAAGAGCACGAGATATCCCTGCTGGCCGGAGAGTTTCCGTCAGCCGTGGAACGCTCGCTGCTCAACACCCACGACCAGTTCCCCGACCTGATGCACGTGGGCGTACCATCCGACCTGCTTCAGCGCAGACCTGACCTGATGGCCGCCAAGCAGGACCTCAAGGCCGCCATGAGCGAGGTCGGCGTGGCCTGGGCCGAGAGATTCCCCAGCCTGTCCATCTCCTTCGCCGCCGGAGTCGAGAACAATACCTTCACCAGTTTCTTCACCGGGCCTTACTGGTATCCTATCATGAGCCTGACCTCACCGCTCTTCGCTTTCGGCAAGAACAAGGCCCGCTATCAGGCCGCCATCGAGGCATACAACCAGGAACGCTACCAGTACGAGCAGAAGATCCTGGAGGTGTTCAAGGAAGTCAATGACGCCGTCACATCCTACCGCTCGGCCCGCGAGAAAGTCACCCTGATGGGCAACCTCAAGGACGCCTCCCGCAAGTATGTGGAGCTGGCCCTCTTCCAGTACCAGAACGGCTACATCAGCTACATCGACGTGCTCGATGCCCAGCGAAGCTACTTCAACTCCGAGATTGACTACTCCAACTCCGTCCGTGACGAGTTCCTGGCTATCATCGACCTCTACAAGGCCCTCGGCGGCGGCTGGTCCGTCCCCTCCGACGAAGAGACCGAAGCCACCGCCGGCTCCGCCAAATAACTTCACTCACCAACTCCAGTCCAGCCGGATTCCACCATCGCGACGAAGTAGAAACGACTCTATGTAATAACATTTTTAGTTATATCGCATTTTGTTATATTTGCATCGGAAACATACATGGCCTATGGACGCTCCCTTTATTTTCGGTAAAATCGCAACTGATGACACGGGATACTGTCATATACTGAACCGTTACTTTATCTCATAAAAAATCATAGATAAAGTAGTAACTCGGTATTATGCTGCATTTGCAAGTTTGTACTTTTACTCAAATATTTTATAAGATAAAGTACAAACTCACTCTTTGAAATTTGGCAGATACATATGGATTGAGTACTTTTGCGGAAACGGAAATATTATGCAGGACAGACTGGTTTCACGAAACAGGGAATGTGACGAACTGCAGCGTTGTCTGGAATCAGACCGCTCCGAATTTGTCATCATCAGCGGACGGAGGCGTATCGGCAAGACATATCTCATAGACAAGTTCTTCAACTATAAATATGATTTCACCTTTGTCGGCGAGCACAACACTCCGGCTTCGGTGCAGATACAGAATTTCATGAGAGCCATCCGGCGTCATTCGAAAAGAAGACAGCCGAAAGCCGGGACATGGTATGATGCCTTCAATGCGCTTGAAGATTATCTGGAGACATTGCCTTCAGACCGGAAAAAAGTCATATTCATTGATGAAATGCCTTGGATGGATACGCAGAG
>CASFSL010000045.1 GCA_949297365.1 uncultured Bacteroidales bacterium
ATCAACCACTACCCATTTCTTCTCGATCATGTTCGGGTTAGCCGACACTGTTTTGTAGCTTAATGTGTCCACTGTGTTGATTTTTAAGTTAATACATTAAATTTTGTTGCAATCCCCCTATTATAAGGGGGTGCAAAGATATACAAAATTTTCAACGTTGCAAAATTAGAAGATTGTACCGTGGAGAAAAAATCGCTATATTTGAGGCACAAAACCTATTAACCTTGTATCCGTTATGAAGAAAATCGAAATCTCTCTGCAAAGAAAAATAGCCGCCGTGGCTATCTGCATCGCACTCGCAGTAGTGACATACATCCTGATCTCATACATATGCCGCGAGTGGCTGCACATGAACTCCGACTTCCTGCGCATCTTCAGCAGTCTGGTAATAGCCGTTCCTGTAGGAGCCGTCACCTGCAAGGCCCTTATAGAGTCGTGGACAGGGGAGAAGATTGAGTAGGCCCGTCCGCTCCGCCCCAGCGCTCACCTATATAGTCAAGTATCTCCAGCACTCTGGCCGGATCGTTCTCGGTCACCAGACGCAGTCTTGTCTCCTTGAAGTCCGGGAGTCCCTTGAAATAGCAGGACAGATGCCTGCGCATCTCCAGCACTCCCGTCCGCTCGCCCTTGAACTCCAGTGATTTGGCAAAATGTTCCTTTGCCAGAGCCACCCGCTCGTCTACACTCATGGGCGGAAGTTCCTCCCCTGTATCCAGATAGTGCCTCATCTCCCGGAAGATCCACGGATGCCCGAAGCTGGCGCGTCCCACCATCACACCGTCCACCCCATACCGTTCAAAAGCATTGGCCGCATCCTGAGGAGTCTTGATGTCACCGTTGCCGATGACCGGTATCCTCATCCTCGGATTGCGCTTGACCTCCCCTATCAGAGTCCAGTCCGCCTCGCCTTTGTACATCTGGCAGCGGGTCCGGCCGTGTATCGTTATAGCCTTGATGCCTACGTCCTGAAGCCGCTCCGCCAGCTCCACGATGATCTTGCTGTCCTCGTCCCAGCCCAGACGGGTCTTGACCGTAACAGGCAGCTTGACCGCATTCACCACCCTGCGGGTAATCTCCACCATCTTGTCCGGCTCGCGCATCATGCCGGAGCCTGCGCCGCGACGGGCTATCTTGTTGACCGGACAGCCGAAATTGATGTCTATCACATCAGGACGGGCAGCCTCCACCCTCAGGGCCGACTCCACCATCGCCTCTGGTATGTGACCGTATATCTGCATACCGATCGGACGCTCATAGTCAAATATCCTCAGCTTATACAGCGACCCCGGCACATCGCGTATCAGTCCGTCCGAGGATATGAACTCCGTGTACATCATATCCGCTCCGAACTTCTTGCAGACATATCTGAAAGAAAGATCGGTCACGTCCTCCATGGGTGCCAGCAGCAGGGGCCTGTCCCCGAGATCAAGGTCTCCTATCTTCATCCTGTAATCTTATTGTAACCTAAAAAGCAGGGGCAAAAGTAAAAATAATTACAGAAAACCATATCTTTGCGCCGAATTTAAAATTTTGAGGAAATATAAATATGGCAATCAAGAGTAAAATCAACCGAATCGGTGTCCTGACATCAGGAGGAGACGCACCGGGTATGAACGCAGCCATCAGAGCGGTAGTAAGAACGGCCATTTTCAACGGAAAGGAGATCTACGGATTCTATCAGGGATATGAGGGCATAGTAAACAAGAACTTCGTGCCCATGCAGTCCCACTCCGTATCCAAGATCATATCACAGGGAGGCACGATACTCAAATCCTCCCGTTTCCCCGAGTTCAAGGACAGACTCGTAAGGGAAAAGGCCTACAAGAATCTCAGGGAACTGGGCATCGACGGACTGGTAGTCATCGGAGGCGACGGTTCGTTCCGCGGCGCAGACCTATTATATAAGGAGTACGGACTCCCCATAGTCGGAGTCCCCGGCACCATAGACAACGACATCTACGGAACCGACTTCACCATCGGTTTCGACACGGCGATAAACACTGCCGTACAGGCCATAGACAAGCTGCGCGACACGGCCGACAGCCACAACCTGGCCTTCTTCGTGGAGGTAATGGGACGTGACGCCGGCTTCATCGCCCTCAACACGGCTATCGCGACCGGTGCAGAGGCCACTCTGATACCCGAGATACCCACCACCATCGAGAGCCTGTGCGAATACCTCCAGTTCGAGAGGCGCAAGAACAAGACCTCCGGCATCATCATCGTAGCCGAGGGAGGCGACCTGGGCAGCGCGATGGACATAGCCGCCAAGGTCAAAGAGCGCATACCTGACTACGAGACCCGCGTCACGACTCTCGGACATATCCAGAGGGGCGGCTCGCCGACCTGCAACGACCGCGTTCTGGCCAGCGTCCTGGGATGCGAGGCCGTAAAGGCCCTGCTCGAGGGACGCACAGCCGTCATGGTCGGCCAGATGCAGAACGAGACCGTATTCACACCCTTTGCCGAGGCATGCAGCCGCCACAACGAGATCAACACCAAGTGGTACGACATCTCGCACATCCTTTCGATATAAGATTTATATAAAATCCGTGTCACATATCGCCCTGCTCTGCAATAATTGATGTCTGAAACATGAAGTAGATATATTGAACAGGGTTAATGATTAGTCAAAGCAGCCGGAGTGTCGTGACGACAGCCCGGCTGCTCCTGTTTCATACCAACAGACTTAAATCAATATCCGGGATAATGACATCCGCAAGTTTATCCTTGACAAGGAATCCCATGTAAAGCGGAACTGTGAGCACCTCTCCATCTCGTCCTACATTGTATTGACCCAACTTGATTGCGCTATTGACATGATAGACATCCTTGTTCCTGAGAACTGTCGCCATGCTTTTTGACTTGCCAGTCCTGGCCTTGACCTCAAGGACAACACATTCACCGTTGAGTCTCACCAGAAAGTCCAGTTCAAGACCGCTGTCCTTATGGAAATAATACAGTTTCTGCCCGGACTTGCACAGGAAATCAGCCATAAGGTTCTCGAATACAGCCCCTTTGTATCCAAGAAGATTACCTTTCAGAATATCCGCCTGAGTGCCATAGTCAAGCATGGCTACAAGGATACCGATATCCGTGACGTACACTTTAAAGCAATCCTCAACGGCATTGCCGTCTAACGGAAGTTCCGTAATCCGCGTATTATAGCACCTGCGGACTATCCCTGCATCCTCCAGCCATTGAATGCTGCCGGCATACTGCGAGGCCCGTCCTCCTTTCCTGACCACCGAATACTGAAATTTCTTGTTCTCCTTCGCCAACTGCTTCGGGATAGACTCAAAACATTCCCGGATATGAGGTTTATCGGCCTCATCCGCATATTTTACCATATCCTCCTCGTATTCAGTTATCAGACTACGTTGGAGCTTGTATATCTGCTCAATGTTCCTGGTTTCAAGGAAACAGTTCACCACTTCCGGCAGTCCCCCGACAATGATATATCTGTACAACAGATCCATCATCACTTTGTGAATACCGTCCGGGACTGCTTTCTCACTCTCAAAGCATGACCTGACGGCATCAATGACCGCATCACTGATTCCGTTTGCCCATAGAAACTCCTCGAAATCCAGTGGATACATGTCTATCACAGTCTCATATCCCACCGGGACAGAGTCCTGTCCTTCACTCTCATCCTTTTTCTTCCTGCTTTTACCATAGCCTTTCACTCCTAAAAGCGAGCCTGTGGCTATGATGTCGAAACGACCGTCTATCTGAAATGACTTCAATGCCGTCCTCGCCTCCCTGCATTCCTGAATCTCATCAAGTATGATACAGGTCTTTCCCTCTATAAAGCGACTGCCTTTAATCATAGCGGAAAGATTGAGAATGATGGTATCGACATCAATATTGCCTGTAAAAGCGGATTTCTTGTCCGGCTCCAGAATAAAATTCACATACACCACATTCTCGTAATTCTCATTTGCGAATTTCCGTACAATGTATGTCTTTCCGCATTGGCGCATACCTTTTATCACAAGTGGCTTTCTAGTCTCCGACTTCTTCCACTCGGCCAGATACGTTTCTATTTTTCTCTTAAGCATAGGCTTATTCCGTTCTTCCGACAGCAAAATTACATTTTTTCAAGCGAATAAACAATAATTACTACATTTTTTCAAGCGAATGCCGCCCCTATTGCTACACTTTTTCGACGGAAAATGAAAACAGCCGGACCGTCACCACGACAGCCCGGCTGCTCCTGCTTTACCACTTTCGTAAAAACTTTCTGTCTGACAGACAGTTTTTATTGGATGTCCGATGAATAATCCCTACTTTTGTGCAGAACAGAATCAATGACGGGCATGAGTAAGTGGGCAGAAGAGCAGGAACGCAGGAGGGATGACAAAGAGAGGCGGAGGGTCAGCCGCGAGATGTTTGGCAAGTTCTTTTTTGACTTGGCAAAACTGACATTCGGAACAGTATTTCTTGCCGGTGTAATCTCACTTATAACAGACACGCGCCTTCACAATCAAGGTCTGCTTGTGATAATTGGATTCTGCCTGACTTGCATACTGGCCTCAATTAGTTACTACATAATGAAATACTGATATTATGGATCTTTTGTTAACAGCGATGATTGTTGCCCTTGGAATAGCAATCATCTTCTATGTCTGGTTAAGGACCAAACGCGGGCAGAGATGGCTCGACGGAAAATGAAAGCAGCCGGAGTGTCGTGACGACAGCCCGGCTGTTTCATTTCTGCGCAAGATACGCCGTTACAGAGAATTGTCGGCCATCTCGCGCTCCACATCCTCAGTGGTGATGGGAAGGCGCTTGGAGCCGAGCAGACGGCAGCCCTTCTCGGTGATGAGGATATCGTCCTCCAGACGGATACCGCCGAAATCGTAATACTCTTTCTCCAGCAGAGGGAAGTTGATGTACTGGGTATTGATACCCTCTTTCTTCCATTTCTCAATCAGGGCAGGTATAAAGTAGATACCCGGCTCGTCTGTAACCACATGACCGGGCTCGAGCATCTTGCCCATGCGGAGCGAGCCGAGACCGAACTGCTTGCTGCGCCTGTAGGTATCGTCATATCCTACGTAATCCTCTCCGAGATCCTCCATATCGTGTACGTCCATACCCATATTGTGGCCCAGACCGTGAGGCATGAACACCGAGTGCGCTCCTGCCGCCACTATCTCGTCCGGATCGCCCTTGAGAATACCGAGATTGATCAGCCCCTGAGCCATCAGACGGGACACTGCCTGATGTACCTCAGTGTAGGTGATACCGGGCCGCGCCACACTCTGCGCCAGATTATTGGCTGCCGACACTATGTCGTATATCTCCTTCTGCTTCGTGGTAAACTTGCCTGAAGACGGTATCGTCCTGGTAAAATCCGAACAGTAATTGGTATTGGACTCCGCGCCCGCGTCTATGACTATCAGTTTCCCGTCTGTCAGGATTCCGTCGTGCTTGTGGTTGTGCAGGGTCTCGCCGTGCTGCGAGAGAATCGTCGGGAAAGACGGCATAAGTCCCTCGGAGACAGCGATGCCCTCCATCACACCGACCAGCTGCTGCTCCACCATGCCCAGCCTGGCCATCTTCATGGCCGTAAAGTGCATCGCATAGCCGATGTTGCAGGCCTTGTCTATCTCCTCTATCTCGCGCTGCTCCTTGATGAGCCTCATGGACACCACCGCCTTGATGAACTCCTCCGAAGCCTCTGCGCGCATCCTGTCGAAAGGCACTCCGAGCATCTGGTTGAGGAGAATCATATTGCGGTAACGGTACGGGGGCAGGAAGTGCACCCTGCGGCCCTGAGCCTTCGCCCTGGAGACATATTTTTCCAGCTCCGCGAACGGGAATGACTTGGAGACACCCACCGAGGCAGCCTTGTCGCTGATCAGCGGCTGAGGTCCCATCCAGATGATATCGTCGATATCGACATCGTTGCCGAAAATAATCTCCTCGCCGGACTCCAGGTCGATAATGGCGGCCAGATCAGGATCCGTCAGGCCGAAATAATAATTAAAGGTACTGTCCTGACGGTAGCGGTAGGCATTGCCGGCATAGTTTACGGCAGCCTCGCCTGTGCCCAGGAATAAAAGAATACCGGAGCCAACCTTGGTCTTCAGGACATTCCTCCGGTTGATATAAACTTCTTTTGCGAACATTTTGCTGTGGCTTTTTAAAATTCAATCGTCAAAATTAACTCATATTCCCCACAAAAACAACCCCTATTTATAGTGATTACCGCAGAAGATAGAAACAGGAAGTGGTGTAGAAGTTGCGCAGCCAGGGTATACCGGCAGGAAGACGGAACAGCCGGCGCGGCCTGAGTCCGAACTTAGCCTCATAATGAGGGTTTATCAGCCATAGACGCCTGTCCACCTTCTGAAAGCCTCCGTCCCGTATTATCCTCTCGAAACGCTCTATGGGCGTAGCTGTCTGCTTGATCTCCAACAATTCCTTTATGGCTTCAGGAGACTCACCGCCGCGTTTGAGGACCCATCTGTATATGTTTTTCGGAAGAAGGTGAAAATAAGGCAAGTGCGAAAGCACTCTGCTGCGACAGTTCTGCTGATGACCGCCGAAAGGCATCTGCCAGGCCGGGAATGCGAAAAAGGCCAGGCCGTCCGGGGCAAGATAGCGTCTTACCCTGCGCATGAACTCCTCCTTGTCCATGATATGCTCTATCACATCGTGGCAGATTATCAGGTCGAACCGCCCTTCCATCTCCTTTACCTCAAAAATATCCGAAGCCAGGAAGCGGCCCGGTGTACCTTCCTCCGCGAAGAACTGCTCCGCTGCCCGTATTTTACCCTCGGCCAGGTCCACGCCCAGAACTGAACATCCCGCCTGGGCAAAGGGGAGCAGATTGCCGCCCTCACCGCAGCCTATCTCCAGAACACTTATGCCCTCGCCTATCCTCATATAGGAGGACAGCCAGGGCATATAATATTTCCGGCTGGTAGCGGCAAGCTGGTCAAAATATCTACGGCGGTCCTTAGACATAACGCACATAATCCGACTTGCGGGGAGCGGCCTGAGGCTCCTTTCCGTCCTTTGAGTAGCCGAGAACACAGTGGCCTATCCCCTCATAGTCTCCCTCTATGCCCCACTGTTTCAGCAAGTCGCGGCCCTCTTCGGAGTCAAAGACCTCCTTTGCCCGGTGAATCCAGCAGCTGCCCAGCCCGAGAGCATGGGCCGCATTGAGCAGATTGCCCATCACCAGCGAGCCGTCGTACAGGTAAGTAGGACGGCTGCGATCCGCCAGCACCACCAGCACCACCGGAGCACCGTAGAACGGATCCGATGCCGAACCGAGCACATCGGCGTTCATCTTTGACAGACGGTCACGCATGGCTTTGTCCATAACCGCCACTATCACAGGTGACTGCTTGCCCATACCGGTCGGAGCAAAAGTCCCGGCCTCGACCACCTTGGCCACAAGTTCCTTTGAAGGCATCTTATCCGGCTCAAATGCCCTGATGCTGCGTCTTGTCTTAAGACACTCAAGCACTTCGTTCTTTTTCATACTTACAAACATTCTTTCTCAATTTACAAATGTAACGGTTTAATTCAGGAACGGTGCATTTTTCCTGCAAAATTTTGCATCTTCACCACCGGCATACATCCGGCTTTAATTAATATATTTGCATTCAAACAAATTGTGAATTATGAGACTGACACTTATAGCACTCTGCCTAATGGCGGCAATCGCAGCTGACGCGAAATCGGGAAACAACGGTATTGAGCTTCCGGACTGGATTCTGGAGCCGGAGGAAGGACTTTTCATCGGCATCTCCTTCCCCGGAGAGGGCAGAGAGCAGGCCCTGGCCTTTGCCGAGTTCTCCATGTACCTCGGACAGCAAGACACCGTTGACGCCGCGCTTGAGTCAAGAAGCAGATGGGGCACAAACGATGACTTTTCCAACGATTACGGCCACAACGTATTAACTGTAAAAATAGAACCTACAACACTTCATTATGACATAGTGAAAGAGACTGAACTGCCAAGCGGAGAATATGCCGTGGCCATACGTAAAGGTTCTTCTATCACAAAACAGACTAAAGCCGACCTAATGTATGACTCCATGTCAGTAGGCCGCTCTATATCCTACAACATCACTTTTAATCTATCATTCGGGACGGAACTTCTCTGCATCAAGAAAACAGCCACATACAATTTTCAACTGATACAGACCTCCGATGGCTATGTGTACAGCAACTCGTCCCGGCCAAACTCCTACAGACTACCTGCTGCGACTTCGGAGATAATGCGGCCCAGGAGCGACAACACATCTGAACTCATAAATGCGCATACTCTACATTTCTGCAGTAATGAAGATCCCATCTCCATCTCCCTGCTTTACGGTAACATAGAGATGCTGACCCGATACTGTACACAATACTGCCTGACGGGTTCCAGTATCATCAACTCTTATTCAGGAACATCCACTTCCACAATGTCTTCACATATCACATTCATAAAACGTCCTGTTTTCTACTACAGGATATTCCTGGACAACCATGACCGGAAAAACAATGAGCGCCTTCTCAAATATATCATGCCTGAACAATGTACATACATCTATCCGAACGACATCATCAGCATCTCCGAGTGACTTACAATGCCGGACCAAGCAGGACCAACACCGAAAGAATCACTCTGCTTCCGCACATCCAGAGCCGTTGTTCCAAACCTCCGGCACCTATCCTCTGCTGTTTTTGAGAAGTGCCTGATAACGAGGCGGATGTAAAACAGTGCGGAGGATAGGGGTAGCCGAAAACCGTCAAAATGTCCGAAATCAGCCACCCCTATCCTCGGGCCTATTCGCATATATACCTGAGTACTAGTGATTTGTCATCACCTTGTGCAGGATAGGTGTTCGGATATGACCATGGACTTGGATAAAAGCCGTTGGGAAAAGTCGGGACTCCCCACCCTGCAGCTCTTCCTCTATCTTAAGTCTAAGGCCTGGCAAAGGAGGGAGAGTTATAAGGGGCATCTTTGCGGATAATCATTAAAAAAGTTGTGAAAAATGTGCGTTTTCCGAAGATGCGGGGCTAGAGGGTGAGGATGAAGGTGGTGAGGGCGGGGTCGGTGCGGTCGAGGCGGATGGTGCCGGAATGGGCACGCATGATCTGGCGCGACAGGGCCAGGCCGACGCCGGTACCCTCGGCGCGGGTGGTGAAGAACGGATCGAATATATGTTCCGCGTCAGCATCGGGAATGGGCCAGCCGTTGTTGGAGATATGGATCTCGGTGTTGTCGGAGGCATTGACAAACGCAGAGATACGGATAAGAGGCGCGTCACCGGCGGCGGTGCCGTCCCCGAAGCGGTCGCGCAGGGCATTGACGGCATTCTTGAGGATGTTGGCGAACACCTGGCGCATGAGCTGCTCGTCTGCGAAGAGCACCATCCCCTCGTCCTCCAGGCTGATGTCCACCCGGCCCCCCAGAGCCTCGACATCCGGCATAAGAGGCTGGAGCACATAGTCCAGCATGGCCCTGAACCTGAACGGATGGATCTGAGGCACAGGTACGCGGGACAAGGCCCTGTAGCCGTTGACGAAGCCGAGCAGGCCACGGGCCGACTCCCCGATGACCTCTATCCCCTCGCGGACACTGCGCTCCCCGGTCATGCCCAGCAGGGTATCGCTGAGCGAGACGATCGGAGTGATCGTATTGAGCACCTCGTGGGAGATGATGCGCGTCATCTTCTGCCACTGGGCATTTTCCTGCGAGCGGGCCTCGGCCGCATCGTCGGTTTTCTCCTCGAAGACATATATCCGCACGGGTGTCTGACCGTCCATCACCGTGCGGCACTCTATCAGAGCATTGTACACCCGCTGTTCCGAGCCGACGGGTATCTCCAGCACACCTCCGTCCTCCACGGCCTTCAGGCGCAGGGACAGTCCGGGCAGCACCTTGTCCACGTCCGAGACATGCCTGATCTCCGGCATTCCCAGCATGGCCCTTACCGCCCTGTTGCTGCACCGCACCTCCCCGGCCGGCAGCACCCCGAGGATACCGGTCCTGGACAGACTCTCCACAGCCGTGTGGAAAGCCTCGTTGGCACCGCGCATACTGCGCTGTTCCGAGACAAAATCCCTGACCTTGTTGAGCAGGATATTGAACACCCTGTCCTGCAGGAAGGTCGAGTTTTCCGCAAAATGAAAGGCCAGGTCCCCGTTCTCAAACGCTCCCAGCAGATAATTGAGCTTCCGAAGGTTGCCCGTATAGATGGATATCACCCTGTAGACCAGGAAGAGTACGCAGAGCACAGCCCCGCCGGCACCCCAGTACAGGCCCGAAAGCAGGAGCCACACTGCCGCCCCTGCCGAGAGCACCAGCAGCACGAGCGATATTATGAGATGCCTGTAACCCATGGTGCAGAAGAGCTAGAGTCCGTATTTGCGGAGCTTGTTGTACAGAGTCTGACGGGTGATGCCGAGCTGCTGGGCCACTGCCGACATATTGCCGTCATTGCGGCGCAGGGCCTCCCGGATCATTTCGCTCTCCATCTCGTCCAGAGTCATCACCTTGCCGGCCACAACCGCCGGAGACGGTACGGATGAGGCCGCACGCATATTGCCCTCCGGAAAGAAGTCACTGACATCCAGCACCTGACCGTCAGCCAGGATCACCGCTTTCTCCACCACATGCTGCAGCTCCCGGATATTGCCCTTCCAGACGCAGCCCTCCAGAGCCTTCAGAGCCTCCTCGGAGATACCGCCGACATCCTTGCCGTACTTGGCCGCGAATCTGCGCATGAACATCTGCGCCAGCGGAGCTACGTCACCGGGCCTCTCCCTCAGGGGCGGCAGGGTCAGGTGGATGGTATTGATGCGGAAATACAGGTCCTCGCGGAACTCCCCCGAGGCCACCATCTGCGCCAGATCCCGGTTGGTCGCGCAGATCAGGCGGATATCCACCGGGACCGGAGTATTGCTGCCCACCCGGGTCACGCTCCGGGTCTGGATGGCCGTCAGCAGCTTCATCTGCAGATGCAGGGGCAGATTGCCTATCTCGTCCAGAAACAGCGTGCCTCCGGAAGCCACCTCGAACTTGCCGGCCCGGTCAGCGCGGGCATCGGTGAAAGCCCCCTTGACATGGCCGAACAGCTCGCTCTCGAACAGACTCTCGGGCAGCGAGCCCACATCGACGCAGACCATGCTGTTGCCGCTGCGGCGGGACATACGGTGTATCTCCCCTGCCAGCATGTCCTTGCCGGTGCCGTTCTCCCCGGTGATGAGGATGCCGGCATCGGTACGGGCGACCTTCTGCACTATCGAGCGCAGCTCCCTCATCTTGGGCGAGTCTCCCCAGTACATCTGCCCGTCACTGCGTATCTCGTTCTTGATCTCGCGCAGCTGCTTGACCTCCTGCCGGCTCCGGCTGAGCTGCAGGGCGGCCTGAAGGGTGGACAGCAGCTTGGCATTGTCGAAAGGCTTGATGACGAAGTCAAATGCCCCGCGCTTTATCGCATCCACGGCCAGGGCCACGTCCGAATACGCAGTGAACAGCACCACCGGCAGCTCCGGCCAGGCCTTCTTTATCTCGCCGAGCCAGAACAGGCCCTCGTTGCCGGTAGTCACTTTGGCCGTGAAGTTCATGTCCAGCAGCACCACTTCGGGCCGCTTCGTCTCGATGCTGTGCATCAGGTCGTTGGGAGAGGAGAGCAGGGTCACCTCCGCAAAATAGGACGGCAGCAGAAGTCTCAGGGCAGAAAGTATGGCCTTGTTGTCATCCACCACCAGCACACGTCCGTCCGGACTCTGTTTCTTGCTCATTGTCTTAAAGTTTGTGGCAAATGTAGGACATATATCAAAAAAGTGGACACAGGGTGTATGAAAATTTGACATGAAAAATACGGACAAATTTATCAATATTCTGATTCACAGTATTTTAATTATTTTGGCATCATTGTGGCAGTATCTCAGGCATAACTCAACAATGACTGAAAATGAGACACACCTTCTATAATAAAGCCCTGGCCGCGACGCTGATTCTGACAGCGGGACTGGCTGCGGGTCCGTTCAAAGCCGACGCACAGTGGCGCACGGACATCCCGGCGGACTTTTCCCTGACCGGAACATACAGCGGGGATACCGGCACCAGGACTCTAAGCGCGGCATACACCGCAAACTCAGAACAGGATAACAACGGCCTGGCAGAGCAACCGGCGGAAACATGGACCCTGCACGACTGTATGCGGTATGCCGTGGCCAACTCCCCGAAGATGAGGGTGCAGCAGGCCACCAATGACGACCGCCGCATAGACCGCAGGGAGGCCGCTTTCGGATTCCTCCCCACGATATCGGCAGGGACATCCGGCTCGTTAAGCTTCGGCCGAGGTATCGACCCCGAGACCAACGTCTACACCAACACGACCACATTCAGCAACTCATACAGTCTCTCGGCCGAAATGGACATCTTCAACGGCTTCTCGGCGGTCAACAGCCTGCGCATAGCCAAGACCGCCCTGCTGCTGGGCATTGAGGAAGAGCAGGTGACCAAGGACGACATCTGCCTCGAAGTCATCCAGGCCTACTACAACGTGCTCTACAATCAGGGCATGGCGGATCTGGCCCGCGAGCAGCTTGAAGAGACCCGCAGGACCCTGGAGCAGGCCAGAATCCAGTGCGAGCTGGGGCTGAAGAGCAGCGCGGACGTGCTGCAGATAGAGTCCGACCTGGCCTCCAAGGACTTCAATCTCACCAAGATGGAGAATACCCTGGAGCAGGCCGTCCTGACTCTCAAAAGCGTGATGTACTACCCTCTGGACGATGACCTGGAGATCTCGGTCATCGAGCCGTCCGTGCTGTTCAGCCAGTTCTCATACGAGGGCAATGCCGACAGCATAGCCTCGGCCGCCCGCAGTTTCCTGCCTGAGTTCAAGGCCGAGGAATACAAGGTACGCAACGCGGAACTGGAACTCAAGACCGCCCGCTGGAGCCTCGTACCCTACATCTACGCTCAGGGCGGATACTCCACCGGCTACGTCTACGACCGCTCATACGCCGTCAACGATCCCTTCTGGAACCAGATGAACGACAAGCAGGGACAGTACGTGGGCATCGGCATCAGCATCCCTATCTTCAACGGGCTGTACAAATACAACAATATCGCCCGCAAGCGCAATGCCCTGGCCACTGCGGAGGCCAACCGGGACATCAAGTTCCAGGAGGTCGAGGTGGAAATCCGCAAGGCAGTGCAGGACATGAGGGGCGCAGCCAAGGAATTCGTCTCGGCGGACAAGAAGGTCAGCGCGCTCAGTCTCTCCCACCAGGCCAACACCCGCAAGTACGAGGAAGGCCTGATGACGGTCATCGAGCTGCAGACCAGCTCCAACGACCTGCTGGAGGCCAAGGCCCAGAGGCTCAACTGCGGCCTGCAGTATCTGCTCAAGGAAAGAGTGGTCATGTATTATAAGGGAATAACATATCTGGATCAGGAATAAACAGTACAATCATGGATAGAGTCATTGAAAAGAAAAAAGGCATCCGCGCCGTATTCCGCAAGAAGAACATCCCGTACTTCCTCGCAGGAGTATTCGTAATATTCGTCCTCTGGCTGCTGCTCAGGGACAAGTCCTCCACCCTCAAGGTGGACGCCAACACCGTCACCATCG
>CASFSL010000046.1 GCA_949297365.1 uncultured Bacteroidales bacterium
AGCCACAAGGCCAACGAGGAGAACTATATCATCCTCTCAGGTGCCGGAAAATTTCAGGTAAATGATGATGTTTTCGACATCGCCGAAGGGTCAGTGGTGCGCGTCTCCCCTGGATGCTTCCGCAACCTCAAATGCACCTCTACCGAGCCGATGACCTATATCTGCATACAGGCCAAGAGCGGCAGTCTTGAAAAGTACACGGCTGAAGATGCCGAGATAGGCGAATGCAAGAGCCTGCTCTAAGTATCCCTGCCTTACCGGAAAACACAGGGGCGGCCGCCAGTCGGTCCGCCTCTGTTTGTGTATTGCAACAACTGCTGCTGACGGCAAAACCTATAATGTTGCATGAACATCTTACCTGAACAGTTCAGAGTGAGTGCCTAACCTTACCAGTTTGATGATATGTTCAGTATTATCAAGCCAAATCAGTAGTAAATCATTTTCCACATATCCCGCTATTCCAAGGATTTTACATAGTCCCCTAATGTTTCCAAATTGAGTTTTTCCAGATTCCTGCCCTCCTTGGCTTCTTTCATGGCAGCAAGAGTCTCATCATTAGGAAGTCTGTAGACAACATCCATCAGGACACTTTCCACGTAATTGTTAAGACTCCTGTTCTCCTTTCTGGCCTCAATTTTAAGCCTTTCAAGTAGGTCCTTCCTAAGCCTGAAGGCAGTCTGCTTTCTATCCGATGCTATTGTATCCATATTTTGTTATATTTAATAATGCAAATATATAACATTAATATAACAAAGCACAAGATATCCCAACATAATGGATAATGTGATTATCCGCAAAAGTACCCCTATGCAAAAGATGCCTTTTGTTGTGTTGCAGTTGCAATTGCAATTGCAGTCGCAGTCTGTATCGCCCGATTCTGCGCATTCTCTTATTCCATAGAACTTTACTAAAAATGCAAGATTACAGATTGGGGACAGCCCTCCATTGTCTGTTATCAGGCTTTCCGCTTATATTCCTGTCTGACAGCACCAAACACAAATCGTCTTATTACAGACTCACGCGCGGGAAAATACATGACGGCATCATGGCCCTGCCACAGCGCATTCTGAGCATGCTTCTGAGAAGTACAAGCCGCGGTGTACTGTTCAGTCTGTAGCCCCAACAACCCAGTAATTGACTGTTATTTAGGCGAATATCCAAAACAACCAATTACAGACTGCAGGCGGTGCGGGAAGTTAAGGCTGAGGATATGGAGTCAGGGGCAAATCAGGGCAAACTTTTGATTTTGGCAGGTGATGGGGTGCACCCCGAAGTAAATCCGTTAAAATGAAAATGGCTGTCCGGGTATCCGTAGCGAGGGTAAGCGTCCCCTACTCCTTCGGAATGAGTGGGGAAATGCCGGAAAACGCGACTCCTTCGGAAGGAGTGCTGGGTTTCTTGCGACCTAGGAGTATTTTTGCGGATAGCCATTAATCAATTATCAGAAAGCATGCAATCCGGTTGGGATTAAGCCTAAAGGCTTTTTCCCTTGCCCTGCGCCACGGGCGATCCTACATAACTGCACATGCTGTGCCGGGCTCCGCCCGTCTTTCTGTTCTGTAACTTCCTTTCCGTGAACAAGTTCATGTCATGTCAGTTTCAGAACAGAAACGCCTGACCTTCCGGTCAGGCGCATCATGTTTATCTGTGATCCGGTTGGGATTCGAACCCAAGACCCACAGCTTAGAAGGCTGTTGCTCTATCCAGCTGAGCTACCGGACCATAGTCATTCGGATGGGCTCGCACGTTTGGGTACTCTTTTGGGTACGATACGTCGCCTGTTTCCCGAATGCGGCTGCAAAGATAAAAAAATATTTTATTTCATAAACATTTTATTATTTTGAGACAATTTTTGCAATATCTTTATTCCAAATTTTATTGCATATGAAACGAATGTTGATGATTATAGATCCGCAGATAGACTTTATAAGCGGGGAAATGGCAGTTGAAGGTGCTAAGGAGAAGATGGATGCACTTATCAGGTACATTGAGAAAATGGACGGAAAATACGCATGCAAGGCCGTGACGTTAGACTGGCATCCGTTCAATCATTGCTCGTTTGAGGAGAACGGAGGACAGTGGCCAATGCACTGCGTACAGCATACTGTCGGTTCATGTATCTACCCTCCTATGGTCGAGCCGCTGTACAGGACGGCCGGAGAAGTCAAGATATTCAAGAAAGGAGATAAGAAAAACGTAGAGGAATATTCCATATTCAGAAACCTGACCTCCAGAAGACATATTGATTATCTGATGCACAGGCTCGGTATCGGACGCATAGACATGTGCGGCATCGCCGGTGACATCTGCGTACTCAGCACACTCAAGGGCGGCATAGAGACGTATGGGGCACCAATGTTCCATGTTCTGGAAGAGTTCTGCCCCTCGATTGACGGCGGTACCGCCCTTCATCAATTCCTCATATCATAACAGATTCCTGGAGGGAAAGCATGACTTCAGGTAAAATCTGCTGTTTCTTCTGTAATATTGGTACATTATTCATCTGAAGAAAGTGTAATTTTACATCAAATTTCAAATAAGATGAAACGGATATTTTTACTTATTACGGCAGCAGCAGTTGTCTGTTTATCTGTCGCTGCTCAAAACCAGAAAGTTATGAATGGTAAAAACACACTTGTGGCCTACTTCTCAGCCACCGGAATCACTGAGAAGGTTGCGGAGATGATTGCCGAAGCTACAGGAGGCACTCTCTACGAGATCACTCCCGAGCAGGAGTACTCTGACGCGGACCTGAACTGGCGGGACGAATCATCGCGCAGCAGCGTGGAGATGCACGACCTGTCGTTCCGTCCGGCGATAGTCAGGAACCTGGAAAATGCCGGAGACTACGATGTTATCTACATCGGTTTCCCTATCTGGTGGAACCTTGCCCCCACAGTGGTGAATACCTTTATCGAGGCGTACGGCTTCGAGGGCAAGACAGTGATACCCTTCGCCACATCCGGCGGCAGCGGCATCACCAACTCCGCCGCCCAGCTCAAGAAGCAGTACCCCGACATCAACTGGCAGAGCGGCAAGCTGCTCAACAATCCCTCCAAGGCCGATATCGAAGCCTGGGTCAAATAACCGTACAACCATAGAATCATCCATTATGAGAAAGAATTTCGGAGCCAAGCCCCTCACCTATCCCCAGCCGGTGTACATTATCGCCACATACGGTGAGGACGGCACACCCGATGCCATGAACGCAGCATGGGGCGGCATCAGCGAGCAGAACGAGATAAGCCTGTGTCTCAGCGCGGGCCACAAGACAGTCAAGAACATACTCAAACGCGGAGCATTCACGGTCAGCATGGCCGAGGCCGGACACATCACCGCCTGCGATTACGTGGGTCTGGTATCCGGCAACAACACCCCGGACAAATTCACTAAGGCCGGTTTCCACGCCGTCATGTCGGAGTTCGTTGACGCACCTCTGATCGAGGAACTGTCCGTAGCGGTGGAATGCCGCCTGAAGGACTACAATCCAGAGACCTGCATCCTGCGCGGCGAGATAGTCAACGTCAGCGTGGACGAGAGAGTCCTCACCCCCGAGGGCAAGGTGGATCCCGCAAAGGTCTCCCCCGTCATCTTCGACCCGTTCAACAACATCTACCTGAAAGTCGGTGAGAAAGTCGGCAACGCCTTTTCGGACGGACGCCGCCTCAAATAATCGGCAGCACAGATGCTCTACGCAAAAGGCTGACCTTGCCGGGTCAGTCTTTTTTGTTGAGGCGGTCTTTCATGGAAGCGATGAAGGCCGAGCTGATGATACCGGTGGGGATGGCGAGCATGGCGATGCCGACAAAGCTGATGAAGGCGCAGAGAATGCGGCCTATGGGAGTGACCGGATAGATATCACCGTAGCCGACCGTTGTGAATGTGATGACAGCCCACCACATGCTGTCACCGATATTCTTGAATACTTCCGGCTGCGCTCCTTTCTCCACGAAGTAGACCAGTATCGCGGAGAAACAGATGATGATCAGACAGGCAGTGAACGCGGTCAAAAGTTCGGAACGCACGGATTTCATCACTTTGAGTATGAGCTGGAAGGCCGTGGAATAACGTATCAGCTTGAACACCACAAACACATACGGCAGTATGATGATATGGACGATCTCGGTATCCCAGTAAAAGTAGGTCATTACAAAGGGGATGACTGCAACCAAGTCCACAAGCCCGTAGAAAGAAAAAATATACTTCAGGCGGCTGCGGTACGCCGGCAAGTCTGGATGCAGCGCAGGCGCGGAATAAATCCGGAGCATGTACTCAATCAGGAATACCAGTGACGCGAGATGTATAAAACTCTGGAACAACCAGCCATACTGCTGGAAATCCTTGAAGGAAGAGAACACTACTGATGTGATTGAAAGCAATATGAACAACATGGCAATAAAGCGGACTGCCCTGCTTTTCAAAAATCTCTGTACGATATCGATGCGTTTTTCCATAGCAACTAGCGACTATCTTACAAACTTACGCAAATTTTATGACAATGCGCGGAATATTCCTCATACTTTCTTTAACAAATTGACTTCGTGGTGCACTGCGAAACCACGAAGTCAATTCTATAGATTCTACATTGATTGAAGCCGCTACAGATTGCGGACGATTCCCATGAAGAGGAGTGTGCCGGAGGTACGCTCGCGGATAAGGAACACGAACGGGCGGTCAACAGTAAAACTGAAAGGCTCTGGACCTAATGAGGTACGCATCATGCCTACGGATGTAATGGCAGCAGCCTCCGAACCCTCCTCATTGACCTCGATAAATGTCTTCTGCTTAACCTCACTGATCATCAGATTATCCTTGGACATAGCCGAGAAGTCCGCCGATGAGGTAAATGCCTCCTTCATGCCCAGCCTCTGCAGGACATCATTGAGGGTGATCTCATATTCGGCCTTGAAAGACGGCAGCATCAGCCTTATCTCACCGGTCTGGAGACCGGCGGAAAACTTGCCGAGCAACTCATTGTCCAGTCCGGCGACAAACTCATCCACAGAGACCCCGTCAGCCGGAATAATCACGTCCATTACGAAATTCCTGTCTTCACCATAGGGAAGCTCGACCATGGAACCTTCTGAGCCCATATAGTAAGGGAAATGGGCCTTATTGTGCATGAACTTGACCTGCGAGTCGTTGCTGTCCCCGTGGAAAGTATCCTCACGGGTAAGGGCTGCATCGAAGGGTGTCGTCCACAGCCCTTTAAAGTACAGTGCATTGAGCAGATAGAGCTGTGTCGTCGGATCAATGGCCTCTATCATCTTGTCGATACGGCCGGCAGTATTGTCGGAGCACCACTGGTTGATTACAGACGGAGACGCAGGGTCAGAGAAATCCAGATTGGTCACCACCGCATCATAGTTTTTCCTGACTTTCCTGAAAAAACTGTTCTTCAGGGGAAACAGATCGGATACCCAGATGGAATTGGCTGCATTGAGCTCCACTCCGTCCGGCTCTGACGCGAAGAGGTCCATAACACTGCGGTTGTATTCGTTGAGTTCCTTTATGGAGCAATCAAATCCGAGAGCGGAGAGCATTTCCCGCTGAGTACTCCCGGATGCGCCGTTGGCTGTCATGGACAACGCAAGCGAGGCGCTCATGGGAGATATGAATACTACGTCCGAACCGTCATTGGAGACTACTTCCTGAAACAGCCCGAAAGCAAAAGAGGGAACTGCTCCGGCAGTCCCTCCTTCGATATTGTCGTCAGCCTGCGCGACAACAGGCATCAGAGCCATTGCCGCTGCAAGCACGGTATACATGGATTTTCTCATTATTTTTGCATTTCTTTTCTGAGTCTTTCAGTCAGCAGAGGAACTATCTTGTTGACATCCCCTACTATACCCACATCGGACACGCTGAATATAGGCGCGAACTTGTCCTTGTTGACCGCTACGATATAGTCCGACTCCTCCATGCCGGCAAGGTGCTGGATGGCACCGGAGATACCGAGGGCAAGATAAAGGTCAGGACGGACTGTCTTTCCAGTCTGGCCCACCTGACGGTCATGAGGCATGATACCGGCATCCACCATCGCACGGGATGCGGACACCTGAGCTCCAAGTACATCCGCAAGCTCTTCGAGTTTGGCAAATCCCTCCTTGCAACCGACACCACGGCCTCCGGACACGAGAATCTTGGCCTCGGAGATATCCACTTTGTTCTTCTCCTCCTTGATCTCCTCTATAAGTCTCACTTTGATCTTGGAGTGGTCAAACTTGGTCTCAAAACGTACTATAGAGCCTGTACGGCCGGGCTCGGGGTCACGCTTGGGCATCACACCGGGACGGACTGTGGACATCTGGGGACGGTGCTCCGTACACATGATGGTGGCCATGAGGTTGCCGCCGAAAGCGGGACGGGTCATCATCAGCTGCTTGTCCTCGGATATCTCCAGCTTGGTGCAGTCAGCGGTGAGACCGGTTGCCAGACGGGCCGAAAGCCTGGGTGCAAGGTCACGTCCGATAGTAGTGGCTCCGAAAAGCACTATGTTGGGGCGTACCGCATCGATAATCTGGGAAACAGCCTGGGCGTATTCCTCAGTTACATAGTCCTTCAACTCGGGATGGTCAGTCACTACCACCTCGTCCGCTCCGTACTCGAACAGAGTCTGGATCAGGGGCTCTACATTGTAGCCGGCGAGGATGGCCACCACCTTCTCTCCGAGGGCATCGGCCAGGTCACGTGCCTTTCCTATAAGTTCGAGAGCGACAGACTGAACAACACCGCCTCTCTGCTCCGCGAACACATATACGTTCTTATAATCACTTTTATTATTCATATTGCTCAAATTTACGGTGTTAGATAATGAATTTCTCTTTCAGTCTGGAAACGATGATGCCTACTGCCTCCTCGGGATCGACCTCGAACACCTCTCCTGGAGCCTTGAGACCCTTGGTAAAGGCCTTGAGCACCTTGGTCGGAGAACCTTTCAGACCGAGCTTGCTCTCGTCCACGTCTATCTTGTCGGCACTCCAGATCTCCACGTTCTTATTGTAGGCCTCCACGATGCCGGGAGCACTCATATATCTGGGCTTCACAGCAGAAGACAGCACAGTCAGAAGGCAGGGCATCTGAGCCTCGAGTATCTGTACTCCGTCCTCTGTCTCCCTGGTGACTCTGAGAGCCTGGCCGCCTTTCTCCACCTCAAGGCCGCACACGTATGACACCTGGGGAATATCCAGATGCTCTGCAGTCTGAGGTCCCACCTGGGCAGTGTCACCGTCTATGGCCTGGCGTCCGGTAATAATCAAGTCCCATTCGAGAGTCCGGAGAGCACCGGCAAGAGCATTGGAAGTAGCGAGAGTGTCCGCGCCTGCGAATTTTCTATCTGTCAAAAGGATTGCCCTGTCAACACCCATCGCGAAAGCTTCTCTGAGTATCTGGTCGGCCTGAGGAGGTCCCATAGTGATGACCGTAACATGGGCACCGTATTTGTCTTTCAGACGGAGAGCCATCTCCAGTCCGCCCTTGTCATCGGGGTTCATGATGCTGGGCACTCCGTCCCTGATAAGAGTACCGGTAACGGGATTGATCTTTATCTCGGTAGTATCCGGAACCTGCTTGATACAAACTACTATATTCATACTTTACTGATTTTACTTTTTAAACATACTGGCTGCTATCACCATTCTCTGAACTTCGGAGGTTCCCTCGTAGATCTCGGTGATCTTGGCATCACGCATCATCCTCTCCACGGGATACTCGCGGGTGTAGCCGTAGCCTCCGTGGAACTGTACCGCCTTGGTGGTTACTTCCATCGCCGTCTCGGCAGCGAACAGCTTGGCCATGGCGGCATCGGCCGAATAAGGCTCCTTGCAGTCTTTCTTGAAGGCAGCCGAACGCACCAGCAGACGGGAGGCCTCCACCTTGGTCTTCAGGTCGGCCATCTGGAACTGGGTATTCTGGAACTGGGAGAGCGACTTGCCGAACTGCTTGCGTTCCATGGTGTACTTGACAGTCTCGTCAAGAGCACCCTGGGCTATACCGAGGGCCTGAGATGCGATACCGATACGGCCTCCGTCAAGGGTCTTCATCGCGATGGCGAATCCGCCACCCACCTTGCCGAGCAGATTGCCCTTGGGTATGCGGCAGTCGGAGAATATCAGCTCGGCCGTGGCTGAGCCTCTGATGCCCATCTTCAGCTCCTTCTTGCCCACCTCGAAACCGGGAGTGCCGGCCTCCACGATAAACGCGGATATACCCTTGTTCTTCAAGGATTTGTCAGTCATGGCGAAGATTACATAGACATGTGCGTGTCCGGCATTGGTGATGAATATCTTGTTGCCGTTGAGCACCCACTCGTCTCCGTCGAGAACAGCTGTGGTCTGCTGTGCGGACGCGTCAGTACCGGCGTTGGGCTCGGTCAGGCCGAATGCTCCAAGCCATTCGCCTGATGCTAATTTGGGCAGGTACTTGCGCTTCTGCTCCTCCGTTCCGTTCTCGAAAATAGGTGCCAGGCAGAGGGATGTATGGGCCGACAGCACTACGCCTGTCGTGGCGCATACTCTCGAAAGCTCCTCTACTGCGATGGTGTACATTATATTGTCTCCTCCTGCTCCGCCGTACTCAACGGGAAGAGGTATACCGAAAAGTCCCAGAGGCGCCATCTTCTGGACTGTCTCTATGGGAAACCTCTCCTGCTCGTCTATCTCTGCAGCCAGAGGCTTTACTTCCTTCTCGGCAAATTCTCTGATCATCTGCCTGAAAAGCGACTGCGTAGGTGTGAGTTTAAAATCCATATTCTTAAATATTTAGTATTTATAAAATCCTTCTCCTGTTTTACGTCCGAGCAGTCCGGCACGCACCATCTTCCTCAGCAGCGGATGGGGACGGTACTTGTCGTCACCGAACTCGCTGTGCAGTACCTCCATGATTGCCAGACATACATCCAGACCGATAAGGTCAGCCAGGGCGAGAGGGCCCATGGGATGGTTGGCACCGAGCTTCATGGCCGCGTCTATGTCATCGCGGGAAGCCACTCCGTCTGCCAGAATACCCACAGCCTCGTTTACCATCGGGATGAGTATGCGGTTGACAACAAAGCCAGGAGCCTCGTTGACCGCCACAGGTGTCTTGCCTATCTCCTGACAAAGAGCGAATACGGCATCGAATACCTCCTGTGATGTCCTCTGTCCCTTGATAATCTCAACGAGCTTCATCACTGTCGCAGGATTGAAGAAATGCATGCCTATTACGTGACAGGGCCTTGAGATATTGGCCGCGATGCCGGTTATGGAGAGCGATGACGTGTTGGTGGCAATGATGGTCTCTTTCTTGCAGAGAGCATCCAGCTCCTTGAAAAGCTCAATCTTCAAGTGCATCTCCTCCACTGCCGCCTCGATGATAAGGTCGGAGTCAGCGATGTCCTTATAATCTGTGGTCAGAGTAATATTGGCCAGAGTCGCGTCCATGGCGGCCTGATCCATCTTGCCTTTCTCGACGAGCTTGCCGAGGGATTTGGTGATTCTGGCCATAGCCTTGGCGTTGGAAGCCTCGCTGCGGCTCTTCATTGTGACTTTGCGTCCGGCCTGTGCGAAAGCCTGGACGATGCCGGAGCCCATTGTTCCGGTTCCGATTACGGAAATTTTTTCTATTGTCATAACTGTCAGTGTTTTATCTGTTCTTAAATTCTGGTTTGCCTTTTTCCAGGAAAGCCTTCATGCCCGTTTTCTGGTCTTCCGTTGCAAAGCACTCGGAAAAAGCGCGGTTCTCGGTTGCGAGAGCCGTTGTCTCATCCATGTCGTAATTGGCATTGATGCAGGCCTTGGCCTTGCGTACCGCTATGGGTGCATTGGCCATGATGTCGCGGGCCAGTCCCAGGGCATAGTCCATCAGCTCCTCGGGGGGCAATACATGATTGACCAGTCCTATGCGCAGAGCCTCTGCGGCATTGATTACCCTGCCGGAGTAGATCATCTCCTTAGCATAGCCCTGTCCCACCAGCTTGGGCAGACGGTAAGTGCCCGAAAAACCGGGAATGATACCCAGCTTCACCTCCGGCTGACCGAATTTGGCCTTCTCTGAGGCGATACGGATATCGCAGGCCATCGCCAGCTCGCAGCCTCCACCGAGAGCAAATCCGTTCACGGCCGCTATAACAGGTATCGGCAACTCCTCTATCCTGCGGAACACCTCGGCTCCGAAACGGCCGAAATCCAACCCCTGCTCAGCATCAAATCCAGCCATCTGGGATATGTCGGCACCTGCCACGAAAGACTTCGGGCCGTCTCCGCGGATTATCAGCACGGCAGTACCTTCAGGCAAGTCCAGTACAAAACTGTTGATCTCCTCCAGCACTGGTCTGCTCAGGGAATTGAGCGACTGAGGATGCGAGATGCTCAGGATACATATACCAGCCTCCGGAGTCTCTGCCTTCAAAAATTTATATTCCATAACCGTTACTGTCTCATGGGTTTGAGATCATCGGAAATGATGAGCTGAGCCTCGGTGGCAGCCTGAACCTGTTCCACGGTAAACTCAGGATTGATCTCCCTCAGGACGATGCCTTTATCGGTAATGTCCATAACGCCCATCTCAGTGATGATCATATTGACCTGTCCTGCGGCAGTAAGAGGCAGACGGCATTTCTTCAGGATTTTGGGATTGCCCTTGGCAGTGTGCTCCATGGTCAGGATGACCTTTCTCGCACCCACGAGCAAGTCCATGGCGCCTCCCATTCCGGGCACCTTCTTGCCGGGGATGATCCAGTTGGCCAGGTCTCCTTTCTCGTCCACCTCAAGAGCACCGAGGAAAGTCACGTCCACATGACCGCCACGGATAATCTCAAACGAAGCCAGTGAACTGCAAGCATACGCACCGGGAACGGCGGTAATATATCCACCACCTGAATTAATGAGGTCGGGGTTCTCCTCTCCTGGTTTTGGAGTAGGTCCCATGCCGACCAGACCGTTCTCGCTCTGGAGAATTACCGACACTCCTTCAGGAAGAAAGTCAGGTATCATGGTAGGCAGTCCGATGCCGAGATTCACGACATCACCGTCTTTTAGTTCGAGGGCAGCCCTGCGGGCTATCACCTCTCTGATCTGATTCTTGTCCATTGTAAAATGTATTTAGTGATTATTGTTTATTGTGTCTGCGCACATATTCCTCGGCTATGAACGAAGCCACGTCATCGGCGTATGTGTTCATACCGAAACCGGCGTCATACCCCAGTTCCTTGGCCAGCTCGTGAGTGATGCGGGGACCGCCGCAAGCCAGGATGACCTTGTCGCGCAGGCCCTCTGCCTCGAGCAGCTCGACCAGCTCGGTCAGGTTCTTGATGTGGATGTCCTTCTGGGTCACTGTCTGCGAGACTATAAGGGCATCGGCATGCAGTTCCACCGCCTTGGCGATAAAGTCCTCGTTAGGTACCTGACTGCCAAGATTATAGGCATCTATCATATCGTAGCGCTCCAGGCCGTAATGTCCGGCATATCCCTTCATGTTCATGATGGCGTCTATGCCCACCGTATGGGCATCGGTGCCTGTACTTGCCCCCACGACTACCAGCTTGCGTCCTATGTTCTCCCTGATGTACTCGTCCGTCGCGGGCATGTCCATGACGTTTGACTCGACTTTAGGCACATGAATGGCCGTGAAATCCACTGTCTGAGTGGCCGAACCGTAACAGTTGAAGAACGTGAAGCCCGGAGTAAGCTCCTTATAGAATACCACCTGGGGATTGTTCAGCCCCATGGCCTTGATGAGCTGTTTAGCTGCTTCCACGGCCTCGTCTCCAGCCGGCACCGGAAGTGTGAAGCTGAGCTGCACCTTTCCATCGTTCATGGTGTCCCCGTAGGGTTTGATTGCCTTGAGGTTCAGATTCTTGTCGTAATCCTTCTCCTCCATTGAATATAAACCGCCACTCATATTATTTTCCTCCTAACATTATCTTAATAAACGGATTCATGTAATTCTGCCCCTTAGGGGTGACGCCGTCGAGCCCTTTGCCGCCATTGCGAGGGCGCTTCACGTCAGCGAAGATACCTTTCTCCAGGGCTGTGAACAGACCTTCCTTGTCCAGTTTCTCCAGCAGTTCTATGGCCTTGTCCAGCACTTCTTTGGCACGTGTACGTATGATACCTCCCTCCTTGAACTCCACCTCGTCTCCGATATTCTTCATATTGTTGAAGATGTACTTGGCATTTTCAATTGAAAGGAAACGGTCTGACATGAAAGGAGTATGAATGGCCTCGGTAGGCATACCCAAAAGCTGTATGCCCTGATTGGTCCAGATACCCACCATGTTGAAGAGGGCGTCCTGGATATGGCCGCGGAAGATGTTTCCGGTCATGAACTTTGTGGGAGGCATGTATTTGAGCGGAGCCTTGGGGAAAATCTCGCGGGCCATCTGGGCCTGCGCCAGCTCCAGCAGGAAGCCGTTTTCCAGCATCGGGTCCATCTCAAAGGCGTGTCCGAGTCCCATCTGCTCCTCAGGCAGGCCGGCGATGAGTGCAAGCTGCTCGTTGATGATGTCGGAGGCCAGCACGGTGTGGGCAGCCTCGACTGCATCGGCAGTGGTCAGGTAGTTGTCCTCTCCGGTGTTGATAATCACTCCGGCAAATCCGTTGATCACCCTGGAGAAGAACTGGTCTATCATCGTTCTCTGCATGTTGATGTCGCGGAACAGGATGCCGTAGAGCGCATCATTGAGCATCACGTCAAGTCCCTCAAATGCACCCATTACGGCTATCTCGGGCATACACAGGCCGGAGCAGTAGTTACACAGGCGGATGTAGCGTCCTACCTCCTCTCCCACCTTGTCCAGGGCCTGGCGCATGATTCGGAAATTCTCCTGTGTGGCATAAGTGCCGCCGAAGCCCTCGGTAGTGGCTCCATAGGGCACATAGTCCAGCAGCGACTGACCGGTAGTGCGGATGACGGCGATGATGTCGGCACCCTGACGTGCGGCGGCCTCGGCCTGCACCACGTCCTCGTAGATGTTGCCCGTAGCCACGATCACATAGATGTAGGGCTTGGGACCCTCTCCTATCTTCTCGATATAGTCCTCGCGCCTTTTCCTGCGGGCCTTGATTTTCTCCACAGAGGCCTTTATCGGGGCCTCGAGAGCCTTGTCTATCTCAGCCTTGGGGCGGATTTCCAATTTTGTAATGTCCAGTTTGCCGTCAGCGATCTCCTCTGCTATCTGCATGGGAGTCTTCCCGGTAACTACCATGGCATTGCCCACATAGAACAACGCGCCTTCTCCAAGGACTCCGGCAGCCTTGAGACTGTCCACCACCACATTGGGAAGGGGCACCGAGTTGGCGTCCACTCCGTCTATTCCGAGCAGACGGCACAGGGTTCTCTCCACTGCGACAGTGGTATAACCGTCCACGAAACGCTGGACATCGGCAGCAACACCGGCAGCGAGCTGCCTGGCGTATGCCACTTTCTTAGAATCTAATCCTAATTTGCTATTCATACTTCAACAGTTTTTTTGCCTCCCCTATCCATTCAGGGGAAATATTCAAGGACTCAGCCACATTGAGGGCCTCGTGGGGTACATCCCCGTCCGGGGCCGGGCAGAGCCTATAATTCATTTTTCCATTCACTATTCCGGTCACACGCAGCCTGCGGCAGTCACAGTCACCGGAAGAAACATTGTAATGCGTGGTCAGCAGGAGCGCAGCTCCTCTGCGGCCCAGCAGTGCCACAAGCGACTCGACAAGAGCCGTCCCCTCGATAGGATTGGTACTCCGCGCCGGCTCGTCTATCATAGCCACCATACCGGCTCCGTCTGTTGCGGAAGCGCGGACCGCACTGTCTATGGCGGTCATCTCCGCGGCGAACGAGGACAGACCGGCCGTCATGTCCTGAGCGTCCCCGGATATGAAGAAGACCTGTCGCTTCAGCTCTATCCGTGCCGATTCTGCCGGTATGCCCATGCCGAAAGAGAAGAGATACTGGCACAGAGCAGTCATCTTCAGTACGACTGTCTTTCCTCCCATATTGGCACCGATTATGACCACCGGTCTGTCTCCGAACGAGACATCTATGGGAGTAAATTCCTTGCCGTCTTTTTCCAGGATAGACTTAATATAAGGATGATACATGCCTTTATATGAAGTAGTCCATGAAGATATCTCCGGTATGCACAGCCCCATCTCCCGCATCTGTACGGCCTTGGCCAGACTGATGTCCAGGACAGCCAGGGACTCCATCAGCTTTCTCAGCTCAGGAACAAAAGGCCGCAATGCATCGCATATACGGACCCTGATACGGCTTTCCTCGTCCTGCTCCTGCTGCATGAGTCTCTCCCTTGTATCGGGATTGCTCTCCCTGGAGATAAGAAGCCTTAGACGCGCAAGTTCCTCCGAATAAGAATCGTAGATATAGAACGAAGCTATATTGTTTCCGTCCGGATCAAGCACTGACAGCGGAACTTCCAGGGACGGCATCTCAGGAAAGAGGCCTGAATGACCAGCCGATGCTAGATGCGAGGACACTCTCCTGCCCAGCATGATGAGATGCTTGATCTCGAAGAGCTCTATATCATCCACAGTAGCCCCTGACTCAGTCCGGTCGAGAGTGCCGGATATGTTTTTCAGTCCGCACAGCTCCGTATGGAGCATGGCTGTCAGATTGCCGTCGGATGCTACGGGCATAAAGCTCCCGAGTACCGCATAGGCATCCCGGACCTCCTCCTCGCAGGAGCAGGATGATGAGTCCATCAGGTATCTGAGAGAGTATCCGGAAGCGACCGGAAGAGTCTCTATCATATACCTGAGACCGCAGGGTGAGTCTATGATGTCTCTAAGCTTCATGTCTCTTTATATCATACACCGGTATCTGCAACTTGTCGGACAGTCTTGCGCACAAGAGTTCCGAATCCAGACGATAACCGTTGGGAGCCAGCGGATTGACACATACAGCCAACAACACTGTGCGCCGGCGTACTCTCAGCCGTCCGCCGGCACGTACAAAACTGCGGTACTGCCCCGGAGTGACGAATATCCTGGTGAAATCCTCCACCACGACCTCGTATCTGTCCAGGCCCCCGTCCTGTGTCAGACGGGCCAGCAGTCTGTCTGTCAGAGCCCCCGTTACATCCACCCTATCTGTATCCTCGCATATCTCCACGTCCGGAGCCATGGAGGATACGGTCACTGAACGGGCCGTGTCCGGATGCGTCTCAGCCAACGGCAGACGTATCATCCCGACGCAGAACGCCGTAAGGTCCACCATAGTGGAAAGGCTGGAGGAAAGCGCGGCACCTGTCGCCAGGACCATCGCATCGCTCACAGCAGGAGAGGCGCTGCTTTTCCGCGAAAGCGCCCCGTCTATTATCGTAAGGTCTATACCGAAACCGGCAATGCCGCTCATCCATCTTCTCAGGGAAGCTGTCGAAGAAGGCCCCGAAAGGATGACTTTCCCTTCCAAGACCACCTTCGCAGTTATCAGTCTTCCCAATGCCGTTGTCTCATCGGATATATCCACAATCTCGGACACCATCCTGCGGGCCCTGTAATGGGTCTCGGATGTGGAGAAGAACATACCCTCGCGGAGCACTATCTCCGGTTTGGGAGTCCTTGTGACCTGATCAGTCCTCTCCCCGTCCAGTCCTATGGATGTCACGCACACCTTGCGCTCATGCAGCGGCAGACGGCGGATGATGTAATTGAGGCATTCTGTCTTGCCGCAGTTCTTCTCCATACCGACGACCGCCACACTCCGATAGTTCAACAGTTCATGGACAAATGGCATCTAGTCAATATTATTTGCTGTGATGTCTTTCCCTTCTCTTAAGGACAGTGGGCTCGATAGTCATCTTCTCGCCCTCCAGGAGCGACGCCACACCCTCAAGTCTGGCCTTGGCCTCACAGTCGGGACAATGGCACTCCGAATGATACTCAGGCGGTTCTGTGTATGTAGTAATCACACCCTCGAAATTCCTGAGAACCACCTTGCCCGGTGACTGGGATATGACATACTGGGGCATAACAGGGGTCTTGCCGCCTCCGCCGGGAGCATCCACGACGAAAGTAGGCACCGCAAAACCGGAGGTATGTCCCCTGAGGCCCTCGATGATCTCTATACCCTTCGATACAGGGGTACGGAAATGCTCGAGTCCCATAGACAGGTCGCACTGGTATATATAATAAGGTCTCACCCTCATCTTCACCAGCTCGTGTACCAGATGCTTCATGACATACACGCAGTCGTTGACTCCGCGCAGGAGCACGGACTGGTTGCCGAGAGGCACGCCCGCATCGGCCAGACGGGCACATGCGGCCGCTGACTCGGGAGTAACCTCATTGGGATGGTTGAAGTGGGTATTGAGCCATATCGGATGATACTTCTTCAGCATGTTGCACAGGTCGTCGGTAATCCTCTGGGGACATACGACGGGGGTGCGGGAGCCGATACGGATAATCTCCACGTGAGGTATGGCACGCAGTCTCTTGATGATGTACTCCAGCTTTGCATCGCTGACCATCAGGGCATCTCCGCCCGAGAGAAGCACATCCCTGACCACGGGAGTCCTCTCCACATACTCGATGCACTTCTCAATCCTGTCTCCGGGAGACTCTGCGTCTTTCTGGCCGGCGAAACGGCGACGGGTGCAGTGACGGCAGTACATAGAGCACATGTCGGTGATGAGCATCAGCACCCTGTCGGGATACCTGTGGGTCAGTCCGGGTGTCGGAGAATCCTCGTCCTCGTGCAGGGGGTCCAGCAGGTCCTCGGGAGCCTGGAATGTCTCGGCTGCCGTAGGTATAGCTTGCCTTCTGATAGGACAGTGAGGATCGTCCGGATCAATCAGCGACAGATAATAAGGAGTAATAGCCATCCTGAGGGTGGAGAGGGTCTTGCGGACCCCCTCTTCCTCCTCCGGAGTGAGCTTAATGTATTTCTTAAGCTGGTCAAGAGTCTCTATACGGTTCTTGACCTGCCATTTCCAGTCATTCCACTGCTCGTCCGTAACTTCGGGGAACAGTATTTTTCTACGCGAACGGTCTTCCATAGCAAACTATCAGGCGTAGAGTTCCGTGAATATCTTTCTGAGTTCCTCGCTTTCCCTGAGTTCCTGCAGAGTAATCTCGGCATGACCCTTGGTGTAACCGTTTCCGATGAGCATGGTGACATCGCTGCCGACACCCTCGGCTCCGAGAGCCGCCTTCGTAAAGCTGGTGGCCATGGAGAAGAAGTATACCAGACCGGTGTCCTTGGTGCAGAGAATGGATGTCATCTCAGTGTCGGGGATGTTCACGTTGTTGATGGTGATGTCGCACATCTGGCCCTTTGTAAGCTCCTCTATCTTCTCCAGTACGGGTACTGCCTGGGTTGCGTCAGCCGAGAACACATAGTCGCAGAATCCGAGAGCCTGAAGTCTCTTGGTGCTCTTCTCGCTGTGGCAGAGACCGATAACCTTACCGGTAACACCGGCGCGTTTCTTGGCCTCGTAGCAGCAGAGCATACCGGACTTGCCGCCGGCTCCGATGATCAGGACTGTATCGCCGGGCTTTACCAGCTTGGCTGTCTGGGCGGGAGCTCCGGCCACATCGAGAGCTGAGAGCGCAAGCTTCTCAGGCAGGTCCGAAGGAATCTTGGCGTAGATACCGCTCTCGAAGAGGATAGCCTTACCGTCGATGTCCACCTGGTCCACATCAGCGCGGATCTCCTTGATCCTGTCGATACGCAGAGGTGTCAGGGACAGGGATACGAGGGTTGCGATCTTATCGCCTTCCTTGAGGTCGATCTTGTCCTTGAGGGCATCGCCTATCTTCTCGACTGTACCGAGAAGCATTCCGCCCGAACCTGTCCAGGGATTGCGGTGCTTGCCCTGCTTGGCTACTATATCCAGCATTATCTCCTTGATCTTCTCAGGGTCACCGCCGGCGCGGTTGGAGATGTCGGTGAAAGAAGCCGAGTCAATATTGAGGGTCTGTACGTCGATGAGTATCTCATTGTCGTAGATCTCGTCCATATTGTTGTCCAGCTTGTCAGCGGGCTGAGGGAGTACTCCCTTAGGTGAAATTACTCTGTGAACTCCGTATTTGTTTCCGTGTTTCTGTGCCATAAATTTGTGATTTTAAGATAGTTGATTAATTCGTTTTAAATATTTACTCAAGAGGTTTAAGAGACAGTATCCTACGTGCCTCGGCCGGTGTGGCAATCTCGCGTCCGAACTCGCGGGCGATACGCACCACCTTCTCCACCAGCTCTCCGTTGGACTTGGCCAGGACACCCTTGCTCAGGTATACATTGTCCTCGAAGCCCACCCTGACGTGACCTCCGTCTATGATGGCTGCTGCTGCCAGAGGGAACTCGTAGCGTCCGATACCGGCCACAGTATATGTGGCGTCAGCAGGTATGCTGCCGCGCATGAAGACGAAGTCGCGGAGATCTCCTCCGATACCTCCGTTAACACCCATTACGAAGTCAAAATGCAGGGGTGCCTGAATATATCCCTTGCGGTGCAGCCTGAGGGCCATCTCGATCATGGACTTGTCGAAGACCTCGAGCTCAGGTTTGATACCGCGCTCTATCATCCTCTGACCGAAATACTTGATGGTATTCTCCGTATTCTCGAAGATATCATCCCCACCGAAGTTGAGAGTACCGCAGTCAAGAGTTGCCATCTCGGGCAGCAGTTCGGTGGGCTGAAGCCTCTCGTCGTTGGTCATGCCCACGGCTCCGCCTGTAGAAGGCTGGATGATGACATCGGGACATTCTTTCTTGATGGCCTCGATGATGACTCTGAAACGCTCCTTGCTCTGGGTAGGCGTACCATCATCCTCACGCACGTGAAGATGGATGAGGGATGCTCCGGCATTATAGGCCGATTTGGCTTCCCTGACGCACTCCTCCACGGTATAAGGAACTGCCGGATTGTGCTCCTTGAGCACCTCGGCACCGCAGATGGCGGCGGTGATTATCAATTTTTCCATATAAAGACAGTGATGTTGTTATTTCCTCTGACACTTCTTGGGCACCACGCATGTACCGCTTGCCCTGCAGACCACTATAGGCTCTGCGAGCACGTCCGCTGCCGAATCCGACACGTCAGGACGGGGTGCTATCACCTTTCTGGCCTCGAATACCATCTTGCGGGAGGTATTGCCCACCGACACGATCTCACCCTCGGCCTCGATATAGTCTCCTGCATATACGGGAGCCATGAACTCGACATTGTCATACGCCTTGAACAGGCCTTCGTCTCCGTCATTGATGATAAGCAGCTCAGTAGCCACGTCTCCGAAAAGCTGGAGCATCTTGGCTCCGTCCACAAGATTGCCGCCGTAATGTGCGTCATGGCAGCTCATACGCATTCTGATAAGTGATTTTGCGCCCATTGTTACTTCCTTTTATAGATATAATTCACAAAAATGCCCGGGGTATGAACAGCCTCGGGAGCTATCTCCCCTACGGGAACCACCTTCTCGGCCTCCACTATCACGAGGTCGGCAGCCATGGCCATTACGGGGTTGAAATTCTGAGTGGTGCCCTTGTACACCAGATTGCCTGACTCATCGGCTATGGATGCGCCCAGCAGAGCGATATCGGCTCCCAGAGGCTTCTCCAGCAGATAATCCTTGCCGTCCACGTTGACCACGGGCTTGCCCTCGGCTACGAGAGTACCCATGCCGGTTGTGGTAAGCACTCCGCCAAGGCCAGCACCTTTGGCACGAATCCTTTCGGCGAGAGTACCCTGGGGCGAGAACTCCACTTCCAGTTCTCCGGCATTCATCTGGTTGCCGGTCTCGGGATTGGTACCGACATGTGACACAATGAGTTTCTTAATCTGTTTGTTGACGACCAGCTTTCCGAGAGACTTATCGGGGAACGCCGTGTCGTTGCAGATGACAGTCAGGTCCTTGACTCCACTTTCTGCGAGCGCGTCCATGATCCGGAGAGGAGCGCCTACGCCCAGAAAACCTCCGACCATGACGGTCATGCCGTCCTTTACCATTGAGACGGCCTGATCCAGTGTTATTTCCTTTTTCATCAAAGATAGTATTTATAAATTTTCAATTAGCAAATGTAATAAAAGTTAAGTAAATTTGCCAATATTATTACAAATATCAATTTTATGATACCACAAATAGACTTAACACCTGATCCATCCGACACACTTGCGGTGGAAATCAGCGAGACTATCCACAAACTCTCTTCCATGAGCGGACAGGAAATCTTCTCATCCGTCTCTGAAAGCATTATCAAATGGGGACTGAAAGTCCTGGCGGCAATACTCCTGTACCTGCTGGGCGCATGGATTATCCGGCGCGTAAAGAAACTTCTCCGGAAAGTATTCACAAAGAGAAAAGTAGAACCTTCCCTGGCGACATTCACGGTAAGCTTCGTCAACATATCCCTGACCGTGATTCTGTTTATCGTAGTTGTGAGCATCCTGGGTGTGCCCACCAGCACGTTCGCAGCTCTTCTGGCCGCCGGCGGTCTGGCTGTCGGCATGGCGCTGAGCGGCACCCTGCAGAATTTTGCGGGCGGAGTGATGCTGCTGCTGTTCAAGCCTTTTAAGGTCGGGGACTATATCGATGCCAACGGCTTCAGCGGTACTGTGGATGCCATCAACATCACCTCCACCCAGATCCACACTGTGGACAATAAGATAGTGCATCTGCCCAACGGCTCCGTCGCCAACAGCAACATCCAGAACTACAGCACATCCGAACTCAGACGCGTAGACTGGAACATCAGCGTATCGTACGGAGATGACGCGGAAAAGGGCATCGCGCTGCTGAAAGACTATCTCAGCAAGGATCCCAGGGTTCTGAACACACCGGAGCCTCCCTTCGCAGCCCTTTCGCAGCTCGGAGACAGCGCCATCATCCTGACAGCCAGGGCATGGACGAAGAACAGCGACTACTGGGGCCTGTACTTTGACATCAACAAGCTCATCTACGAGGATTTCCCTAAACAGGGCATGACCTTCCCCTATCCCCAGCTTGACGTTCACGTACGGAACGTACAGGATTAGCATAGATAGAGAGATATATCTCCGTCAGCTCATCCATATCGATACAGGGCTCTTTCTCCACTATGGCGGAAAGGCCCTTTTTCATGCGCTCAAGGAAGACAGCGCGGCTCTCAGGCGTATACTCGGAAGCACAGGCATCTCCTTTCTCAAGCATATCGTATGCTATGTAGTTGGTATCCCACAGACGGTAACTGCCGCAGATCCTGCCGTCCATGATGTCCGCCAGGGCCTTGAACCGCTCGTTCTTCTCGTATGAGGCACACTCAGTCAGTTCCCGCTCAGTGATTTCCGGGCAGAAATGAAACGCTATGCGGCCCTTATCCTGCCTTACACCGGTCAGTATGCTTATCGTGTCCTCTCCGGGCTTCTTGACATACCGCTCCCTTCTGGAGATATACAGTTCCCTGGCTTTCAGAAAGTCGCACGGCTCATACTGATAAGATATGGCTATAGGAAGTATCGACAGTTCCCTGAAGTCCTTGACAAAGTCCCCGCTTCCGCTCATCTCGAACATCTTAAGCAGGCCCTGCTCGGTGGCGTCGTGCCCGTCTTTGGAACGGCCGTTGCGCTGCGCTATCCATACGGAGCACCTGTCCGAGGTAATATTCTCCCGCATATACGACGACAGAAGGGATGACGAGAGATATTTCTCCCTCGGCGTACCTCCCCTTACGACCTTTATCATGCGGTTGGAGCGGAAAATGTCCTCAATCAGCGGATTGGCTATAAGGTTGTCTCCTACGGCTATCTCTGTCGTGGAAATATGATGGTTGAAGAGCACCAGCTGGATAATCGCCGGATCCAGGATGATATCCCTGTGGTTGGAGATGAGCATATGCTTCCTTCCGTCCCGGACATGCTCCAGCCCCTCTACGGTAAGTCCTGCCGAAGTCTTGTCTATGATGGCCTGTATGACTCCAGCCATCACAGATGCCTGGAACTGATATATCCCGTCCAGGTTACGCAGCCTGTCACGAAGCTCCTCCTCGTGCCCGGGGCCATAAATAAAGTCTGAAATAGCTTTAAGCTCAGGAGCCGACGCAACACGCTTCAGCGCCTGCGAAGTCTCCCTGTCATCATAAGGTCTGATATTGGAATAATCTTTGCCCATCTTATCTTCTTTGATACATAAAGCACCTCACAAGGGAGGCCGCTATGATTAAATAAAAATATGCCAAAAACATAACAATCCCCAAGGAGCCTACAGTCAACGCTGTATAGAGGTTGTACAGAAAGGACACCCCGGTAATCTCCACCAGAAGCAACGCAGGAAGAGACATAAGATTCATATACACGAACAAGTGCAGCAGCAGTGCCACTACAGCACAGAGAGCCGGCAGCAGCAGGAAGAAATTCTCTCCGACCGTAAATAGCAGCACTGCGGAGAGCACAAGCATCACCAGCAGCAGCCCCAGCACGTGCTCAAATACAAAATTGTCCGACTTACGGACTTTTGATACGAAAAACCGTATATAGAGGAAGGCTGTAAGACCGGCTACCACAAGCGACAGAATCCAGTCCCAGGTAAGGAATTTGGTAGAGAAAAGCGAGAACGGCACTCCGGACAGCCGCGCTGCAGCGTAGACCACACCCGTAACCGCTGCCGCCAAAAGGACGCCGCAACAGGTGACAGTCAATGAATTGCGAAGCACATTGCGCATCCTCACCCGGCCTATGGCGGCATACAGACTCAGCGTCAGCACGAATAGGGCCAGAGCCACTGCATTGAGCAGATAATAGCCTGTCCTTGTAAAATTGAACGTTCCCAGTCCCGGAACAGTAAAGACTATCCGGCTGTCATCACTTCTGAAATATTCAGGGTCAGAATACTGCTTCCCTGTCAGATATTCTCTCAGCATAGGCGCGAGCTGCACTCCGTAGTGCGCAATGGACTCAGGATGAATATTGGAGAAATTGTCCCTGTCGTTGTGATAGTAGTGCAGATTGTCAATCACAGAGAAATTATAACCCGGAAAAAGCGGCTTTAACAGAGTGAAGTCCGTATAGTTGGGCATCACTTCATAGACAGCCGAGGTCATGGAATATGTGTACGGACTACGCGCATAGTCTGTATAAAAGTCCATTAAAGCGGCATTGCCGCCCGAAGTCTCAAACAGCAGGGCCGGGCCCTTCACCCCCCTGGCTTCCACATTGACCGCCAGCCCGACATTGTCAAACAGAGAGTTGCTTCTCTCCAGCGCACACCTCATGCCGTCCAGGTCTCTCTCTTCCGAGTCCGTAAACAGGACTTTTAGTCCCTGATTCCAGTCAGCGGCATATTCCAATGCACCCCGCACTAATTCAAGTATCACTACAAGTCCATATCCGTCATCTGCTGCACCATAAGAACATACAGTGCCTTTGGGCGTCTGCTCAGGAAATCTGGAATCCAGATGCGCCACCAGTAAAAGGTATGAGTCCGAAGTATCCCTGCCGGCCGGCTCG
Organism: uncultured Bacteroidales bacterium; assembly: GCA_949297365.1. Lineage (GTDB taxonomy): Bacteria > Bacteroidota > Bacteroidia > Bacteroidales > UBA932 > Coprenecus. Next base: position 23,396 of record CASFSL010000046.1, read on the forward strand.
AACCGGCAGTAGACATTCGCGACAGTATCATAGCGGAGTATCTCCGGACTGCCTCCAAGCTCTTCCAGGCGGTCATGGAGATAGTTCCTGACCGCCTCTCTCTCTTCGGGATGCAGTACGGAATGAGGTTTGGATGATATAATCTTCAGATCCTGAACAGCTTTTTCAGTAGGAAAATCATTGCCGGCCCTGCGGAAAGTAAAAGTTCCCACAGCCACAAGGAATGCAAGAATGCACGACAACAGAACCGTTACTATTTTTATTTTCCTCATTCTAAAAAGCTTTCATAGTGGCAAATGTACATAAAAAAGCCCTATCCGCCAAACTATACGCGGGGTATAAGCAGGGAGGAATCCCCGTAACTGAGGAAACGGAAACCGTGTTCCAGTGCGTAGGCGTAGACCTTTCTCCAGTCTTCTCCGATAAGGGCCGCTATCAGCAGAAGCAGCGTGCTGTTGGGCTGATGGAAGTTGGTTATCAGATTGGTTACCACCTTATAACGGTATGACGGTACGATGATGATCCTGGTCCGGTCGATTATGCGGTCCAGATTATTCCGCCCGCAATATTCCAGCAATGCGCCGAAAGCATCCTTAACCGGCACATCCTTTGCTCCTGACTCATACGGAACCCATTGTCCGACAGGCGATGGAGTCCAGTCGGCTGCTCCCGACAGAGCACAGTCGGCTCCCAGCCAATAGAGCGACTCCAAAGTTCTCACGCTGGTTGTACCCACGGCTATAATATCCTTATTACCAAGGTTATTATATATTCTATTCAAAGTATCGAATGATATGGAAAACGGTTCGGAATGCATAGTGTGGCCGGATATCGCCTCGCTTTTCACCGGAAGAAATGTACCCGCGCCCACATGCAGACACACATTCTCCCGTTCTATTCCACGCACGTCCAGCCCCTTCAGGACATTGTCCGAGAAGTGCAGACCGGCCGTAGGAGCCGCCACAGAGCCCCTGTATGCCGCATATAAAGTCTGATATCTCTCTGTATCAATACTTTCCGAATCACGGTGAAGATAAGGCGGAATAGGCACCTTTCCGCACATCTCCATGACTTTTGAGAAAGGCTCTCCGCCTCTCCAGCGCAAACGCACCTGGACCTTTCCTTCAGACTCACCCTCCAATACAGCTTCCAAATCCATAGCCTCCAGTGAAGCATCTTGATTTTCAGGCAAATACAACTTTATCGGCTCGCCTTTCCATTTTTTCTTATTTCCGACAATCACATTCCAGACGCAGGTCGAGGTAGAGGCGAAACACAGGTTGTAATCCTCCGGCTCAGCAGGCTCAAGGCAGAATATCTCTATAAAGGCCCCGGTGGCCCGCCTGAAAAGGAGTCTGGCCGGAACAACCTTGGTATTGTTGAAGACCATCAGGCTGTCGGATGGAATTATCTCCGGCAGGCTGGAGAAAACTGTGTCGGAAATGACACCTTTATTATATATAAGCAATTTTGAGGCATCACGCTCAGCCATGGGATAGGAGGCAATGCGGTCCTCAGGAAGATCGTAGGTATAGTCAGATATATTGATTTCGGGTATTGCCATCTTTATGCGTTTTTAGCCGTTTTAACGGACTTTCCGATGCAAATCTATACAATATCCAGGCCATCTCAAAATAATCGTTTTTTCAAAATTGTTTACATCTGTTAATAACTTATCAACACTCGGTACGGGTAGTTTTGTAAACGTATTTCGCAGACATTTGTAAATAGATAAATTATGGCTATAATTGTTTAATAATTTTTTGTTATGTTGTGTTTTTACATTATACTATATGCGGATAATCAGTTATTTATGCATATTTATCTAGAGTTATAATGAGTCGTATCGGGTAGCAGATCGTATGATTTATCATGATTATGCTGCTTGAAATCATATTATATAATATATAATCTACTAGTTATCAATTGTTAATTAAAGTCTATATATAGTATCTATTTAATTTTGGCGCATATTATAATACTCTGGTTATCAAACCAGATAAAAATCCTGACTAATATGTTAACATTTGTTCTTTTCCGTTTGAGTTTATTTGTTAACAAAATAATGTGTACATTTGTAACTGTAAGTATTAACAAATATGAATAGGCGTTTACAACAATTTTTGGAGCTCGAACAGCTTAAGCCGGCTCAATTTGCGGACATAATGGGGATACAGAGGGCCAATGTCTCGCATATCCTCTCAGGGCGGAACAAGCCGAGTTTTGAGTTTATCCAGAAATTTCTGCTCAAGTTTCCGTCTGTCAATCCCGACTGGTTCCTCCTCGGCAAAGGCAAGCCGTTCCGTGAACAGGATCAGCCGGCATCTCCCCTGCCGTCCGACAACGGAGACTTGTTTTCCGGACAGAGTGGACATATAGACATCAGCAGTCCGCAGGAAATCATGGATGATAATGATGTAGAGATGATTCCGGACGACTCTGAAGAACCCCGCACATTGCCCAGGATATCCGCCAAAGAGGTCAGACGGATCACATTGTTCTACTCTGACGGAACATTTCAGGAATTTTATCCACCTAAATAGTTTTTACGTATATTTGCCATTGATTCAACAGCAGATACTATGTACAGGTTAATACGACGTATACTTTTCTCTTTCTCTGCGGAAACAGCGCACGCCATCACATTCAGAATACTGCATTTTCTACATTATATACCTCTGTCCCAGAACATAATACGCGCCATTTTCAGAGTGCGCGACAAAGAAGGAGAGCTAAAAAGGGACGTATTCGGGCTCACTTTCAGGAATCCTGTAGGCCTTGCAGCCGGCCTGGACAAGAACGGAGAGTTCTATAACGACATGGGCAATTTCGGATTCAGTTTCGTGGAGATCGGTTCCCTGACTCCTGAGGCCCAGCCAGGCAACCCCAAGCCCAGGCTGTTCCGCCTGGTCGAAGACAGAGCCATCATCAACAGGATGGGTATCAACAATAAAGGCGTAAAATACGCCGTATCCCAACTGCAGAAACACAGGCCCAACGTTATAATAGGAGGCAATATAGCAAAGGCATCCGTTACTCCCAATGAGGAGGCCTACAAGGATTACGAGAGGGCGTTCTCGCTGCTGTACGACTATGTGGACTACTTTACTGTCAATGTCTCGTGCCCGAATGTCAAGGATCTCACCGTACTGCAGGACGTAGGCTATCTGGCTGATATAGTGGACCGCCTGCTAACCCTCAGAAGATACTATGATGATTACCGCCCTATCCTGCTCAAAATATCCCCCGACATACCATACGACCACGTGGACCGTATAGTGGAGCTGGCGCTTACATCCGGGCTGGACGGTATCATAGCCACAAACACTACCAATTCCAGAGAAGGCCTTGTATCCGACCCGGAAAAAGTACAGGCCATAGGCAACGGAGGGCTCAGCGGCCAGCCGCTGTATGAACGCAGCCTGGCGATGGTCAGGCACATTCACGACAAGACAGGCGGAATACTGCCGATCATCGGTGTAGGCGGTATTATGAGTCCGGAACAGGCCAAGGAGATGCTGGACGCAGGAGCCTCTCTGATACAGATATATACCGGTTTTGTCTACAACGGACCTGGGGCCGTCCGGAAGATTCTGAAATATCTTAAATCACAATCACATAAATAGACCTGCAATATGAAGACAGCCGCCATCTGTACTGTCGGTGATGAGATCCTCATCGGCCAGATAGTAGACACCAATTCCTCGGCAATAGCTGTAGAGCTCAATAAGATAGGTGTCAAGGTATGCCGGATGGTATCGATATCCGACGACGGAACCGACATAAAGCAAAGCATTAAGTCATTACTGCATAATTTTGATATAGTAATAATTACAGGCGGACTAGGCCCTACAAAAGACGATATCACAAAGAAGGCTTTGGCAGAACTCTCGGGAAGCTGTGGCGACACATTCCACGAGGGTCAGATGCAGATAATCGAGAGGATCTTGGCGCACAGGGGCATAGAGATGTCTGACATCAACCGGGCCCAGGCTGTCGTGCCTGACACCTGCGAGGTGATGCTCAATCGGAAAGGTACGGCCCCCGGTATGATATTCCGCTTCCCGTCCACTGCTTTCGCCCACTGTCCCGTACTGTATTCCCTGCCGGGAGTGCCTTACGAGGCCATCGGACTGCTGCCGGATGTCATGGCGGATATCCGCAGCCACTTTGCACTTGACAGCATATATCACAAGACCATAACCACTTACGGGATAGCTGAGTCTTCTTTGGCAAAGATGATAGGACCCTGGGAGGATGCTCTGCCTGCGGATATGCATCTGGCTTACCTGCCCAACCCTCTTATCGGAGTCAGACTGAGACTGTCCATATACGGAGGCGACAGAGACGAGGAGATAAAACGCATAGACCGGGAGTTCGCGAAGGTCATGCCCATAATCGGAGATGCTGTCTACGGCGAGGGCGACGATACCCTGCAGTCAGTAATAGCCCGGAAACTGGTTCAGAACGGCAGGACCCTGTCGGTGGCCGAGTCTTGTACCGGCGGTTTCCTGGCCTCCCTTTTCACCGCTATGCCAGGTGCTTCCAAATACTTCTACGGATCAGTCACTTCATACGACAACTCCGTGAAAGAAAATATATTAAACGTACCCATCGAAACTATTGCTGAGCATGGAGCCGTAAGCAGCGAATGTGCAGAAGCCATGGCTTTGGGAGTCTGCAAAGCTCTCAATACGGACTTCGCGGTATCCACCACCGGCATTGCGGGACCGGATGGAGGCAGCGAGGACAAGCCGGTAGGAACTGTATGGGTAGCAGTGGCGTATCCGGATGCAGAACATCCGGGCAAGACCGCAGTCCTGTCCCGGATGCTCAGATTCAACAACGACAGAAGCACCAATATCCAGCGCTTTGCCGGCAGTGCCCTCAATCTGCTGAGGTCTGTGCTTTGCGAAGTGCTTCGTGCATGACTCTCAGTAAGTTACCACCCATTATACCTCTTATGTCCTGCTCACGGTAACCGCGTTCCCGCAGCTCTACGGCTATGTTGCCGTACATGGAGATATCCCGGAGTCCTTCCGGCGCTATCTCTATGCCGTCAAAGTCTGATCCCAGGCCGACATGCTCAGCCCCGGCTTTTTCCACGGCGTGGTCAATATGGTCCGCCACCCGCTTTACGGAAGGAGCCGGGTAGACAGCCAGTTCATCCATTATCCGGAAATAGTTGTCGCGGTATACCTCATTGTATAGGTCCGAACGGTAAAGTTCCTGCCATTTTTCCCCTTCCTCACTGAGTCTGAGAAACTTCTCATCAGCGAAATCACTGTCGATGAACTTGGGATAGAAGTTTATCTGTACCACTCCTCCGGCTGACGCCAAATCGCGCAGCATGATATCCGACATGTTCCTGGGATGAGAGCACAGGGCCCTGCATGAGGAATGGGATGCTATCACCGGTGTGGACGAATACTTCATAAGGTCATAGAAAGTCTCATCAGAGGCATGGGAGCAGTCCAGCATAATACCCAGGCGGTTACATTCCGCCACGACTTCCTTCCCGAACGGAGACAGTCCTCCCCACTCCGGCTCCATAGGCATACATGAGTCACAGATCTGATTGTGCCTATTGTGGCAAAGCGTTAGATAACGTATGCCAAAACGATGATACAGATGCAGATATGCCAGATCGTTCTGTATCGGAGTTCCATTCTCCATGCCGAGGAAAACCGATATCAGCCCCTTCCGCTTATTCTCAAATGCCTGCTCCGGAGAGAAGGCGAACGCAGCCACATCACTGTTGCCGTCCACGGCATCATAGCACTTGGAAATCAGCCTCACAGCATGTGCCACCGCCTCTTCCTCCGTAAACTCCGGGGGAGAATATATGGCGAAGAACATCCCGTCCACGTCTCCCTCCCTGGCCCTTACGAAATCCACATGTCCTCTTTTCTGCCTTTTGCCCAAGTCTATACCCTCCAGGAGCATACCGGGAGTGTCGCAGTGCGAGTCCAGCACGAAATCCTTGTCAGAATGTATCCAGGACATCTTCTCTTATCTGCGGTTTATGAAAGAGGACGACCGGGATATATCGGTATAGTCCATGGACTTGGCGTTGACTGTCACACTGGAGGCTCCAGATGCCTCCACCCTGGCCCTGTCTGCAACCAGCGATGCAGCCTTGCACGACGAGGCTCCGCCCGCATCTACGTTCAAGAAGTCCGCGCTTCCGCTCAAAAGCAGCTTGGAGGCACCTGAAAGCTCCACACTCACATCTGCAAAACCAACATTTTCCATCTCCATATCCGAAGCTCCTGAAGCATCAATGTAGCATCTGTCGTACTTGCCGCCGCTGACATACAGGTTGGATGCCCCGCTGCACCTGATCTCTGCCGAAGAGCAGTTTCCCGAAAGTTCCAGCTCCGCATGTGAGGCCCCGGACGCAATCAGGCTGATATTTCCGTCTCCTTTAAAGAGAGCACGGTCCAGGCTGGAGGCTCCGCTTACCTTAATATCCAGAGATGAAACGCGGAACTCATCCAGCATGGTAAGCTTTGCAGCACCTGAAAGATGGATTCTTTCCATATCGGGACAGCTTACCTTTGCCTTTATCTTCCAGTCCTTGTCTTTGAACAGACTGATTATCTTCTGGGAAGTATTGTTCAGGCCAAGCACCAGATTGCCGTTCTCAACCTTCACATCAAGATACGCCTCCAGCTCCGCAGGCAGAGTTACGGTAACAGAATACCAGGATGAGTGTTCAAGCTCCACATCAAAACGGTTTCCGGCCTTCAGACCGTCAAAATCCTCCAAAATGAACTCCTTGGCAATCACCTCGCCTGAGTCCTTGCCAGCCGCCGAAATCATGGACGGCAACATCATCGCGAATACCGCTACAAGTAAAAATATCTTTCTCATAACTATTTATTAATTTGACGTTTTCATTGTTTGCTTAAAGTTATTCATAAAGTCATCTAAAGTCTTTAACTGCCTGGCTGAATACTCCCTCAGTATCTCTGTCTGACGCGCATCATCCACCTCTTCCAATTGATCGATCAGCGGCACCGGCTCATAGACTATCTCATCGAGAGTCCGCATCGCCTCCTCGGCATCCTCCTCATCCATATAAGCCGTAAGCACTGCAAGTTCAACTGTGATGTCGGCCACACTGCGGCAATAATCCCTGTAGATACTGCCGGGAGAAACGGCATCCGAGGCCACAGTATGCACCGGCTCTGGTTGAGTCATAATCGGGCGCATCAGGAACCTGACTCCGAATATCAGGGCCAGGGAAGCCAGCACCGGAAACGCCACGACCTTCCAAAGAGGCTTCTTACGCCGCTTGAGCCCTGAACGGAATCTAATCCTGTCGCGGCTGAGAGCCTCCCACCTTTCCTCAAAGCGCGACTCATCCCCATAAGGAAGATTTTCCTCCGAGTCCCGGATATACGCCTTGTTTGATTTAAAGTATTGCTGTAAGTTGTCCATCATATCAATCTTTCATATCATTTATTAACCCCAGGAGTTTACGTTTGCCGCGCAGGTACTGCGAACGCACTGTGCTCTCCTCCACCTGGAGAATCTGAGCCGCCTCCGCATAGTCATACCCCTCGAACAGCAGCAATGACAGCACCACTCTGTAACCGTCCGGCATTCCCTGCATGACTTTCCTGATGCAGCTTATCATCTCTCTGGGCTCATCGCGCATCAACATATCCTCCCATTGCCGGGAGCAATCCTCTTCCGAATCCTCCTCCGCCAGTCTTTCCAACTTTATTTTCAAGGCCTTGCGCACCCTTAACATATCCACTGAAGCCCTTACACACGCCTTACACAGCCATGCCTCCACCTGCTGATCCGCCAGTTTGCCGGTAGAAGACCGAAGATACTTGATGACAGTGTCCTGCACCACATCCTCAGCATCAAGACTGTCGCCTGTAATCCTCAATGCAATATTGTAAAGCTTTCGCTTGTACTTTTCGTAGAATCTTATAATCTCCTGATGTGCCATCTTTTATTCATTTATATAACGGACTCCCGCATCGCTTTGTTGCACTAAATCGCACAAACTTACTGAAAAATGAAAAAAATTACTAATTTGGCTGAAAATTAGAAATGCATGAAACGACCCACAGTAGCTTTGATATACGACTTTGACGGGACCTTGTCTCCGGCGAATATGCAGGAATTCGGACTGTTGCAGGCTTTTGACAAAGACCCTGCCCTGTTCTGGCAGAAAAGCAACCGCATGTCCACCGACAACGATGCCAGCGAGATCCTCTGCTACATGAAGACCATGACAGACGAGGCCAAAAAGGCCGGAATACATCTTACCAGAGAGAATTTCCAGAAATTCGGCTCGATGGTCAAGCTGTATCCCGGAGTGAAGGAATGGTTCAGCCTCATCAACGACTACGGCAGTCAGTGCGGACTGGAGGTGGAGCATTACATCAACTCTTCCGGTCTTACGGAAATGATCGAGGGCACGGAGATCTATCACGAGTTCAAGAAAGTGTTCGCCTGCTCCTTCCTGTACGAGAACGGGGAGGCGGTCTGGCCTGGAGTCGCAGTGGACTACACGGCAAAGACACAGTTCCTGTTCAAGATCAACAAGGGCGTGATGAGCATCAGGGACCATACTCTGGTCAACAGGTTCGTCCTGGAGAAAGACCGGCCAGTGCCGTTCTCGAGGATGATCTATTTCGGAGACGGAGCCACGGACATACCGTGCATGAGACTGGTCAAGGAATTCGGAGGCCACTCCATAGCAGTGTACAATCCCGACGGACACGAGAAAGACAAGTCCGAAAGGCTGCTGACCGAGCAGAGGGTACACTTCGCCTGCCCCGCCGACTATTCCAAGGGGAAGATCATCTACAATGTGGTAACGGCCATCATCGACAAGATAAAAGCCGATCTTGCCGTCGAGTCCTTAAAGGAGTGACACAATATCAGACACTTTCTGACGTAATTCCTCTACGGACTTTCTGAGAGTAAGGATCAGTGCGTCATCCGGCAGCGTGCCCCGGACGGACACAAAGTCCCCCTCTGCCTCGGATTGCCCTCCGTCTATACCGAAGCCGGTCGCGGCATCTCCCGAATATTCCTTTGCGGCATCATTTTCCAGTTCGGAGAACAGCATACCGGCCACGGACTGCCATTGCCTCAGGACCGATACCAGATCCTTTCTCACGATAGTATCCGGACGTATGCCGTACACCCGGTATATATGATCGTATACCCATTTCCACTCATACAACTCGTAATTGGAGAAAATACCCGACAGCCTCTGCTCTATCGACCCGAAATCCCCCAGTTCTCCGCTTTCCACCGCATCCAGCAGCTGTTCTATCTCGGCTTTCGGTGCCAGCATTCCGGCGATATCCACCCACCCGCCTTCTCCTACAGTGCTTTCAGGCCTCAGAGCCGCCCTCAGCATATCATCCGTATTGAGCTTCCTGTCTTTCAGTCTTTCAACTATCTTCTTTCCTATATAATACTTAAGTACAGTATCATACCTATCGGCACCTCTAGCAAGAGAAGAGATGGACATAGTGCATCCGCCGTATGAGACTGACTTTCCCAGAATACGCTTTCTAGTGTTCATCTCCTCCAGCAAAGCCTTGCCCTCCAGCATACCTGATGCCGTATATGGAGAAAGTACGTCAAACGATATCCTGTCGCGCCTGTCCGACACACTCCGACGGTCTCTCCCGGGCCATTTAAGCATGTCCCTGAAAAGCCCGGCACTTTTTAGATTGGCTCCCGGCACCAGGACAGAGTCCCCGTCGGACTCCACGATATACGAGAACGGCATAAGAGACGTATCCACATGGGCGGTATGATGCCCGAGCACAGTGGTGAAAGGGCCGATTCTTACCGGCAGCATCATATAAGAGCCCGAGCCACATTTCGTGCCTCTGGCAAAGACTCCCTGATGCACAGGCCCCAGTTTGTACATATGATTGCTGAAGTTGGTGGCAGAGCCGGCGTTCATAAACGAGAACATGGCACCTATCATCAGCGTGGACTTATGGTGCGAGACAGTGAAAGGTCCGGCAAATACTGACACGGCCTCTCCGTTCTCGCAGTGCGAGCAGGCAAAAAACAGACAGTCGGAGCAGGTGAACCCACGGGACAGTGTAACCCCCTGCCCTACAAACGTTCTGGATATCTGTGCCCCGTCCTCCACGACCGCACCGGACTGAACGATGAAATCAGTGCAGACTACACCGCTGCCCATGAGCGCAGGAGCCTCCTTCGTACTGGCCACTGTTCCGTCAAAAAGCCGCAGGCATCCTTGGATCACGGCATGGTCCCCTATTCTCATGTTCCGGAGCATTCCCACATTCTCCACCTTGACATAGGAGCCTATGCGGCCTCTGTCCGACTTCTGTCCGGCCGCGGATGCCAGAGCCATTTCCCTCAATTTATCCGTGAGAGCGGGACGATGCCTGTACATAGCCGAGAAGTACGCGGTCTGAGCCGACATACCGTCATAAACAGTCACAGACCTTCCTCCCGTCTCATTGAGGACGTTGATCTCAGTTCCATTTCCGAAAGAGGACACTCCTTCCATATATATCTTCCCGACATCGGCAATATAGGTATGCGCCCCTATGTCGTAATTGGCTATATATCCGTGGACATTGGTGATAAGAGCCCCGTCCCCTACCGAGACATTGAACAGTGTTGCGTCATAAATACCGCAGGGCACTGACAGGCCGCCAGGAAGCGGCATTCCGGCTGCGAACGAGCCCAGACGGACAATACCGTAGAAATTGACCCGGATTATATATTCGGGTGCAAAATCATCCACTACATAGATGTTGCTCCAGTTCTCGGCCCAGCATCCGTTGCTTTTCAGGATATCAGTTTCTTCCTGTGTCAGGTGTCTGTAATCTTTCATATCAATTTATTTGCTCTGCTCTCGTCTTCTGCGTATCTTTGCCCTATGTTACGAAGCGCAAAGATATTAATAAATATACTATATGTCATATATCTGGCTATGGTATTGTTCCTGTGCTTCTACAAGTTCTCCTCCACGGGCATAGATCTGGGAGAATATTTTCTGGGCATAAGACTGGACAGATACGCGCACTTTGCCATGTTTTTTCCATATCCGTTCATAACATGGCTCACATGCAGATACACAGTCAGACACCAGTTCCTCAGCAGACACGCCATCGTGCTCACCCTTATCAGCGGCCTTGTGTTCGCAGGACTGACAGAGATATGCCAGGATCTGTTCTTTCAGTCCAGACAGGGCGATGTCTACGATTTTGCTGCAGACTCACTGTCCATCATCGTCGGAACCGTCATAGTATCCCTTGCCGGCCCCCATGCCGTAAGACACCTGGACCGGATGGTCACCCGGAACAAAACAGCATAAAATGAAGATTCTTCCAAGATACATCACTGCCGTCTTCACGGCATTTGCTCTCCTCTACCAGAACGCAGACGCACAGCCGGACTGCCTTACACTGAAGCCGACTATAGACTCCATCAACACATATCTATCCCGGAAAGCAACCGTAAATCGGACAGTTGACATTGACACTCTGCTTATTAACAAGCGCAGCATAGAAGTACACCTGAACGATGCGATATCAGACTATCCCCTGCGTGCCGTTGATCTGCAGTTTATGACAGACGCCGTCAGGTCTTCCTTGCCGGATTACGGCACTGGACTTGATATCAAGTTTCTATACGGAGGAAAGCCCGTGGAGAGACTGATCTCCGGTCATTATTCCGGGATGAGACCGGACAAACACATTAACAAAAGTACTGCTACCTGGATTGAAAAGATCGACAGTCCCATTGATATAACTGAAGGACTTCAAGGCCGCAACATCGCGCTGTGGTCCAGCCACGGCTATTACTATTCCCATGAGGCCGGCAGATGGGAATGGCAGCGTGCCCCGTTCTTCACGACTGTTGAAGATCTGCTGACGCACAGTTATGTGACCGGATTTCTGGCACCCATGCTCGAGAATGCGGGAGCCAATGTCCTTATGCCCAGGGAGCGCGACCCGCAGACGCTGGAGATTGTCGTTGACAACGGCAGTCTGTTCTACACGGAAAGAAACAATTCCGGAAACGCCCGCTACGACTGGACAGACTCTCCCGAGTCAGGTTTTGGTGCAGACTCATCATCCTCTCTGACTGACTCCAATCCTTTTCTATCCGGGTCAGCCCGCATGTCCGTCAGTGACGGCAAATCCACTCAGACAGCCTCCTATCTGCCGTTCTTTCCCGAGACGGAAGATTATGCTGTTTACGTATCCTACCAGAGTCTGCCGGAAAGCGCCCCTGCCATATATACTGTACGTCATTCAGGAGGAGAACAGTCATACAGGATTGACCAGAGCATAGGTGGCGGTACATGGGTATATCTCGGAACATTCCGTTTTACGGAAGGCGAATGCGGACAAGGGGTAACAGTACGAAGTGCACAGGAAAAGAAAAAGGGAGTGATAACAACTGATGCAGTACGTTTCGGAGGAGGAATGGGTAATGTGCTGCGCGGGCACGGTCCGAGCGGCTACCCCAGATATGCGGAGGCTGCACGCTACTGGCTGCAGTGGAGCGGCTTCCCTGAAGATGTCTACAGCCTCAATGACGGCACGGATGACTACAAGGATGACTATATGTCCAGGGGAGAATGGGTGAATTATCTAAAAGACAGCCTGCACGTCCCTATTGACATGGCTCTGGCACTGCATACTGACGCAGGTCGCTGTATGAATGATTCCATCATAGGCACTCTTGCCATCTACATGGAAGAGTCCGAAGGCAAACTCAGCTATAAGAATGGAAGAGCCCGAATCACAGCCAGAGAACTCGCTGACATAGTTCAGACATCCATAGTGAACGATATCAGAGCCTATTGTAGAAAAGACTGGACCCGCAGGGCTATATGGGACCGCTCATATGTCGAGGCCAGGGTTCCCGATGTTCCCACAGTGCTCATTGAACTGCTCTCACATCAGAACGTATCCGATATGCAGTACGCACTGGACCCTGGGTTCAAGTTCATCGTATCGCGCGCTATATATAAAGGTATACTCCGATATCTCTCCTATATTTCCGGCAAACAATACGCAGTGCAGCCATTGCCGGTACAGGATTTCAGCGCCGTCATCACAGACCAATCAGACTCCGCTGCCGGAATCAAGCTTTCGTGGACTCCGCGTACAGATCCGCATGAACCGTCAGCAGCCCCGACATCCTACGTTGTGTACCGCAGAATCCTCGACCCCTATGGAGACAGTTCAGTACCGGGCTTTGACAACGGCACTGTAGTAACCGGTACGGAATACATTGACAGGATAGAAGCAGGCAGACTGTACAGTTATAAGGTCGTGGCTGTAAACGACGGCGGAGTGTCATTTCCGTCGGAGATACTGTCAGCGGGATATATTCCCGGGAAAGACAACATCCTGGTTGTAAACGGATTCACCCGTATATCAGCTCCCGGACTGAACTTCGGAGGGGAGCAGGCTATCCCTTACATTGAGGATATATCCTATATAGGCGAACAGTACGGGTATTTGCGGGACGAGGAGTGGATACACAATGACCGCCCTGGATTCGGAGCCTCATACATGGACTACGGCCCCGAAAGCTTAGCCGGCAATACCTTTGATTATCCTCTGATTCACGGACTTGCCCTGATGAGAAGCGGCTATGGATTCTGCTCCGCATCACTCGGCTCGCTCATATCCGGACTGACAGAGCCAGGTATCTATCCAGTGATGGATATCATATTCGGAAAAGATACAGCATGTTTCTCCAACGATACTCTGCAGGACATACTGAAGAACCACTGCCTTAACGGAGGGTCACTTATTGTCTCTGGAGCGAATATCGGCAAATCAGCAGATTACGACTTCTCAAAGATTTACCCGGAGACTTCCATACTGCACACCTCCTCCAAGAACATCGACACTGCCATATCAGAGCTGACTCAACTCGCGGACTCATTGGCCCTTACCCCAGGACATGACTCTCTGCTCGCAGCCGGTATTCAGGATGCCATTCTGTCTCTCTCCGCCATTTCCGGCAAGATATCGGGAACGCTTTCCAAAAGCATGAACACATCCATACGTGATACAGACCCCGATTTCAGGACATACTGTTTCGTAAAAGACATCCTCGGCTACCTATGGAGCAATGGCCATGCTTCCTCTACAGGGAATGTATTGTCCGTATGCAATCCGTCCGGAATATACCGGGACACGACGGCCGCACTCGAATTCCAGACCGAACCATCTCCGGATATCTACTGCGTGGAATCCCCTGATGCCATCGTTCCGGCACGCGAAGAAGCACACACTTTCCTGAGATACAGGACCGTCAACACCTCCGCCGCCGTGGCCTACGATGGCGGGCGTCACAGATGCGTAAGCATAGGCTTCCCCATAGAAACACTAACCTCGCAACAGCAGGTAGATGACCTGATGCGCGAGGTTATCAGATTTATTTTCAAGGATTAGATATTCTCTCTTAGAGAACCTCTATGCTTCTGCGGATGAACTCCGAGAGATCCTTGCCTTTCAGCATATTGTTCGCCAGCAGAGCCAGGTCCACTACCTGATGCAGGAGGATATTGTCCTTGGCAAAGCCCTTCATCGCCTCCTTCCTCTGGTCACGGACTTCTCCGAGTTCCTTCTCCAGTTCCTTCTTGGCATCCTTGTCAGCAGTAGGGATATCTTCGTCCTTCTTGTCCTTCATGGCCGCATCCAGCTTGTCGATACCGGCCTGCAGCTCGTTCCTGCGGCTGTCGAAAGACGCGCACTGCTCTGACAAAGATGAGTTCTTGGCCTCAAGGATACGTTTGATCAGCGGATGCTGGATATTGACGTCAATGGTATAGGACTCGGGCATCTCACCGTAGAAGTTCATTCCTCCTCCGAGGGCAGACATGTCGCGGTAACGGCGCATGAACTCGGACTGGGTAATCAGGATAGGAGCACCGTTCTCCCCCAGATTCTCAGGCTTTACGAAGTAGTGATTGCCTTCAGGCAGGACAGACTCAAACATGTCGGAGAGGTCGGTCTTCTCGGCCTCGGGCATCTCGGGTTCCTTGACATCCTCCTTGCGGATAAGCCTGTCTATGGAATCCGCATCCACACGGGCAAATGTCGAGTCGGGTATCTTGGTCTCCAGCAGATTGACGAAGTGTGCATCCAGCTGGCAGTCGAAGAGCAGCACATCGTAGCCCTTGTTCTTAGCCGTCTCGATATACTGGTACTGGGCCACGGGATCGGTGGCGTAGAGATATACCACCTTCTTGTCCTTGTCGGTCTGGTTGGCTTCTATGGCCTTGCGGTAATCGTCGTAAGCGAAGAACTTACCGTCGGTGTTCTTCATCAGGGCGAACTTGAGTGCCCTCTCGCAGAACTTCTCCTCGGTCAGCATACCGTACTCGATGAAGAGCTTGAGGTTGTCCCACTTCTCCTCGTACTCCTTGCGGTCGTTCTTGAAGATGTCCTCCAGGCGGTCAGCCACTTTCTTGGTGATATAGGTCGATATCTTCTTTACATTGGCATCCGACTGCAGATAGCTTCTGGATACGTTCAGAGGAATATCAGGAGAGTCTATCACACCGTGCAGCAGAGTCAGGAAGTCCGGCACGATATTGTCTACCGAATCGGTGACGAAGACCTGATTGCAGTAGAGCTGTATCTTGTTCTTGGTGACTTCCAGGCGGTCCTTGATCTTGGGGAAATAGAGGATACCGGTAAGATTGAACGGATAGTCCACATTCAGATGTATGTAGAACAGCGGTTCTTCCAGCATGGGATAAAGCTCGCGGTAGAACTTCATGTAGTCCTCCTTCTTCAGATCGGCTGGCTTCTTGTTCCAGATCGGGTCAGTATCGTTGATAATCTTGTCCTTGTCAGTCTCGACATACTTGCCGTCCTTCCACTCCTGTTCCTTACCGAATGCGATAGGCACAGGCATGAAGCGGCAGTATTTCTTCAGCAGCTCCTCCACCTTGGAAGCACCGGCAAACTCCTTGGAGTCATCGTCCAGATACAGGGTAATCTCCGTACCTCGGTCAGCACGGCTGCCCTCCTTCATCACGAATTCAGGATTACCCTCGCACTCCCACCTTACAGGCTTTGCGCCTTCTTTCCAGGACAGAGACTCGATGACCACTTTCTTGGAGACCATGAAAGCCGAATAGAATCCCAGACCGAAATGGCCGATGATATTGCCGGCCACATCCTTGTACTTCTCAATGAACTCTCCGGCTCCTGAGAAGGCTATCTGATTGATGTACTTGTCTATCTCCTCATCTGTCATACCGATACCGCGGTCAGTGACAGTCAGAGTGTTCTTCTTCTCATCCACCGATATGCGCACTGTCAGATCTCCGAGCTCACCTTTCAGTTCTCCTGTGCTGGCAAGGGCCTTCACCTTCTGGGTAGCATCCACGGCATTGGCGACCAGTTCCCTTAGGAAAATCTCATGATCTGAATACAGGAATTTTTTGATAACGGGGAAAATATTCTCTGTCGTAACCCCTATTTTACCTTTTTGCTGTGACATATATCTTAACTTTTAATTTCTTTTTCGCATCTGAAACGCAAAAGGCATACCATCCGCACCACTCTGCCAAAATGGCACTTAAACACTTAGGAGTCTATTTCTTTTTATAAAAAATACGCTTGATTTTATAATCGTAAAATCATTCTTTAATTGTACGAAAGTGGTTTTTCCGTTCTGTATCAAGCATCTATATTTGCTTCCGCATCCGGACCCGATGAGGGGATAAGGAAAAGAGAGAAAGGGACGGCTCGAGCGGCGAGAGAAGGATCCGGATGTTTTTAAACAGATACAATATGAACGCAACCATCAGAATACTATCCGTTACAGTCACAGTCCTACTGCTGTGCAGCCAACCTCTGAGGGCTCAGAAATGGAGTATAGGCACCAACTTGCTGGACTACGCCAATTTCCTGACCATCAATGCTGAGGCCGGAGTCTCGCTGCACCAGCACTGGAGCCTGACAGCCGAGGGCAGGTACAACCCGTTTTATTTTCAGGGCCGTTCCAGTAAGATTCAGAACAAGAAACTGGCCATCTCTGCCGGGGCCCGGTACTGGCCGTTCTTTGTCTACTCCGGATTCTATTACGGAGCCAGACTCCAGTGGTGCAGGTACAGTTCCGGAGGCATTTTCTCTCAAAAAGCCAGGGAAGGAGACGCTTTCGGCATGGGCCTTAACTTCGGCTATTCACTGATGCTGACAAAGCATCTTAATATTGAATTCGGCATCGGGCTGTGGTTCGGAGGCACGACGTTCCGGGAATACCGTTCTCTTCCATGCGGCAAGCTGACGGACTGGGGGACCAAAGCGTTCATCGCTCCGGACGACATACAGTTCAACATTCTATATTATTTCTGAGATGAGAGAAAAGACCGTATATATTCTCTGTTGCCTGGCCTGCATTACACTACTGGGCTCCTGCTCCGCTGTTGTCAGGATGAATATCAAGGAACTGCGGAAACAGAACGCAGGTGTCTCACTTTTCCTGCCCACACAAACGCAGAGAGAGAGCGACACCTATAAATACATCGTATCAAAGCCTGATACAGATACCCTGACCATGACCGGCAATGACGGTAGAAAATACTATCTGATGAGAGGTACTATGGACTCCACCGGAACGGCCAATCTCAGCGAGCCGCTCAACGAGGTTGTCATAACAGCCAGATTCAAAAACATCGCTGAACGCAACGGCTCAGTCCGTATGGCCTTCAACATCAATGTTCCGTCCACGATGCTCAATCCGCAGTGGCAGGTTCGCCTGACTCCCAAAGCCGTCATGTCCGGCGACACAGTATCCCTGGAAGCCCTGCTGCTGACCGGGATAGAATATAAAGAACGTCAGATGAGAGGCTATGAACTCTACAACCGCTTTCTGGCCGGCATAATCACCGACTCTTCCCTGCTGATTCACTCAGATCTCCTGGAGATCTTCATACAGCGGAACATCCCTCAGATTGCCGGCCTTAGAAATGATACGGCATTCGTGGACCCGGACAATATCAGAGGCATGTACGGCATCTCCCCGGCAGAAGCCAGAGAACATTTTATGAAGACCCTGGCGATACAACGCAATAACCTGAAAAAGAAACAACTCGGACAGAAGTATAGGCAATATGTCAAGGACCCGCTGATAACCTGTGGTTTCCGGCTCGACACATTGATTATAGAAAACGACGTGGATTTTGCATACAATTACCGTCAGACTATGGAAACCAGACCAGGACTGCGACAGATAGACATCCTGATGACCGGCGGGATATTTTATCAAGGCGAGAGGCTGTATGACATTCCTCCGTCCGAGCCGGTCACATTCTACGTCTCATCATTTGCGACCATGACCGAGGACATTCAGAGATACGTCACCAAGGTCATTGAACGGAGAGTTGAGCTGAACACCAGGGCTGCCATTAATTTCAAGGCCGGCAGATCGGATATAGACACCGGCTATATGGACAACCATACCGAACTGCAATATATCCAGTCAATCATCTCCGACCTGCTATCTTCAGGGGAATATCTGGCCGACAGCCTGATAATCACCGCTTCATGCTCTCCTGAAGGCAGTTTCGGGCTCAACAGCAGACTGGCCCGCAAGCGCGCGGCATCCATCGCCGGATTCCTCGACGGCAATGATTTCCAGCTGATAGAAAGACATATCCCCGAAAACTGGGAACGGCTCTACGGCCTTCTCCGCGCCGACTGCCTCATTGATGACCTCAGCGGCATCATTCAGCTGTGCGGAGAAAACTCTCCCGACAGAAGAGAATACCTCCTGAGTACTCATCCGGAATACTCCTATATAAAGGAGCACCTCTACCCTGTTCTCAGGGAAGTGGAATTCCAGTTCTGCCTTCATCGGAAAAACATGGTCAAGGACACAATACACACTACCGAGATTGACACCGTCTACAGTGCCGGGGTACAAGCCATCAAGGACAGAGACTACGGTAAGGCCGTCAGACTGCTGGGCAGCTATCGGGACATCAACAGTGCCCTGGCCTTTCTGGCCATGGACTACAACGCCTCGGCCATGAATATCCTTGAAGAGCTGCCGGTCTCCGGCAAAAGAGACTATCTGCTCGCCGTAGTCCACTCCCGCAACGGCAACGAGAAAAAGGCCGTGGAATACTTCCTGAGCGCCGTCAACCAGGAGCGCAGCCTCAGGTTCCGAGGCAATCTGGATCCTGAAATCAGCAGACTCATAGACAAATACAAGATTCAATCAGAAAATTTATAAAAATTTTTCAACTTTTTTTTGTCAGTGAGAAAATTTAGTCTATATTTGCATCCGCAAAAGCAAGGGAGCTTAGCTCAGTTGGTTTAGAGCGTCTGCCTTACAAGCAGAGGGTCGGGGGTTCGACTCCCTCAGCTCCCACTGAAAAAGAAGCAGTTACAGAGATGTGACTGCTTTTTTTATCATTCTTTTTGCTTGAAGTTCAGGGCTTCCATGAAGCGGCGGACTACTTCGGGACGGCCTGTGTGCTTGCCGGTATCCTCGCTGAGCTTGCAGGTGTCGTTGTAGAAGTCCCAGGACTCGGTGATCTTGGCGGCGATAAGCTTGATGACGATGTTCATCGGACGCACACCGTCGAAGTCGTTGGTGAAATGGGTCCCTATGCCGAAAGACGGCTGGCAGTAATCCACCGCATAACGCTGTATCTCTATGGCATGGTCCACATCCAGGGCGTTGCTGAAGATTACCTGCTTGGTCCTGGGGTCTATGCCTAGAGAACGGTATTTGTCCACGATACGCATGAGCTGCTCGCGGTTGTCCCCGCTGTCCACACGGAGTCCCTTGAAAAGGTTGGCGAAATCCTCGGAAAAGTTGAGACTGAATATATCCCAGCCGAAACTGTCGTAAAGATATGTTCCGAGAGCCCCCCGGAAAGTATTGCGCCAGCAGTCCATGGCTATGTGATTGGCCATCTGGGGACCGTACATCCCTCCTATCGCACAGATGAACTCATGCGCCATGGTCCCTACCGGGATCAGGTCGTACTTCATCGCCAGGTAGACATTGCTTGTACCCACGAAGCGGCCGGGCCACTCACGGCTGGCCGCACAGTCTTTCATAGCCCTGACGACTGTATCCTCGGCCTCGAAGGAGGCCCGGCGGCGGGTTCCGAAGTCACTGTAAACGCAACCCGCCCCGAGCAGCCTCTCCGCCTTTCTGTATGTCTTGCCATAATAGGCTCCGTAATCAAAGCCGCGGCTTTCTCCGGTGAATATGTAGTACAGTTCAGAGATAATGGCCAGAATCTTGACTTCCAGCAGTATCGTATCCGCCCAGCTGCCCTCGATATCTATCTCCAGATGTCCTTCGGCATCCTGGCGGACATTCACCCACCGGCGGTCGAAGCGGTAACCCTTGAGATAGTTGTAGAACCATCCCGGGATATAGCTGCATCTGCGCCTCATGAAGTCTATCTCTTCCTGAGTGATGACCACATCCTCAAGTGCCTCTATCTGTGCGGCCAGTTCCCTGGCGAATCCCTCGGGATAGACCGTGTCGTCCCTGTCCGTAAACGAATACTTGACCTGTGCCCGCGGAAAATTGTCTATCACCGCGCAGCACATGGTGAACTTATACAGGTCGTCGTCGGTAAAGTGGGTTATTATCTGCCTCATACTGTCCTATAAAAGAGGAACTATAAACAGATCCTGCAGGATGAAGACTCCTATTCCGGCCAGATATCCTATCAGAGCCAGCAGACTGATGTGCTTGAAGTACCACATGAAGTTGATGTTCTCCAGACCCATGGCCACTACACCGGCGGCAGAACCGATAATCAGAATACTTCCGCCGGTACCTGCGCAGTATGCCAGCAGATGCCAGAAATCACCGTCGGCCACAAAATGAGACAGGAAGGCCGGATCGGCCGACGCAGCGATAGCCGCCGCATCGGGTATAGGATACATGCCCATGCTGGCAGCCACCAGAGGCACGTTGTCGATTACCGAAGAAAGCAGACCTATGACGGTATTGATCGCGTAGATGTTGTGCATTCCTTTGTTGAGACCTTCTGCCATAGCCCCCAGGATGCCGGCGCTTTCCAGAGCGGAAACGGCCATCAGGATACCCAGGAAGAAAAGAATGGTAGGCATGTCTATGTGCTTGATGACCTTGGAGACCCTGTTCTTGACAGATTCCTCGACATTGTGTTTGCGTCTGTACATCAGGTCGGTATAGAGCCATAGAATACCGAGTGCGAACATCACGCTCATATAGGGAGGCAGGCCTATCACGCTCTTGAACACGGGCACCATGACCAGAAGCAGGACACCCAGGATCAGGATAGTCTTGCTCTCGCCGCCTGTTATATAAGAAGGTCTGAAAGAAGCGTCCTCGTTGGTCTGCTGCTGGGCTATCATACCTTTCAGGAATCTGGTTGCAACCGCCGTAGGAATCACCACTGACACCAGACAGGGCAGGATGAGAGAAGCCATCAGCTTGGCCGTGCCCACATTGCCTTTCATCCAGAGCATGATAGTCGTCACGTCTCCGATAGGCGACCATGCTCCGCCGCAGTTGGCCGCGATGATGATAATGGAGGCAAACAGCCATCTCTCCTTATAGTTGCTGAGCATACGCCGGATGAGCATGACCATGATGATGGTCGTGGTCATATTGTCCAACACCGAGGACATAAAAAATGTCAGGAACGCTATCAGCCACATCAGGCGGGTCTTCTTGCGGGTAGTTATATGACGTGTTATCACCTCGAAGCCGCCGTGCGTGTCTATGATGTCTACGATGGTCATCGCGCCTATCAGGAACACGATGATCTCGCAGGTGCTGCCGAGAGCGGCCAGCAAGTCCGAGCTTATGACATCGTGTGTCAGGGAAGGATCGATTTTAGAAGAAAATACGCTCAGAATGGCCCAAAGCAGGCAGCAGAGGACCAGAGCTACAGAAGATTTACTGACATTGACCTTGTGCTCCATGGCTATCATAAGATAACCGAGCACGAAGATCACAATCATTGTATAAATAAGGCTCATAGTGTTTTTAACATTATTGTTTTATATACTAACATTTTTGTTATGCAAGATTTTGTCCCATACCGCCAGGGCCTCCGCCACCACATAGCTGCTTCCGCCTATAAAGACCACATCATCGGCAGATGCTTTTGACACAGCCAGCCCCACAGCCTTCTCCACGTCCGGAACAGCTATGGAATTACTCTTCCGGGCTATCTCCACAAGCCGCTCGGCGGGCATTGCCCTGCTGCCGCTGGCCTGAGTCATTATATACTCGGCCTCATCCGGGAGCAGGCGGCAAACCGACTCCACATCCTTATCCCCGGCCATGCCGTACACCATTATTATATGCCGTCCATGAGCCTCGGCTGCCAGCTGACGCATGGAGACCGATACGGCTTCCACATTGTGCCCTATATCGCATATTACCTCGGGCCGAGATGACAGCCTCTCCCACCTTCCTCTCAGGCCCGTAACGGCAGCCGCACGTATCATCGCCTCATACACTGCAGAGCCTTTGCGGACTGCGCCGTGCCCAAGAACCCCGAGGGCGGTCAGTACTGTTCTGATATTCTTCTCCTGACAGTCAGAGTGCAGGTCGGCCTCGGCGGCAGCGGTCTCCGAGCTTACGCAGCCCTCACACATATCCCCCGCACGGTAAAGCCGGCTTCCGCACTGCTCTGCCTTACTGCTGATCACTTTGAAAGCCTCCTGCGGCACATCCCCCACCACGACAGGTACACCGGGCTTGATGATTCCGGCTTTCTCAAAAGCTATCTGCTCTATGGTATCTCCAAGCATATCCTTGTGGTCAAGGCCTATGGAGGTAATGATACTCAGCTGAGGGGTCACGATGACGGTAGAGTCCAGTCTTCCGCCCAAACCGGTCTCAATCACAGCCATTCGCACATTCTTCCGCTTGAAATAATCAAAAGCCATGGCTGTGGTGATCTCGAAAAAGGACGGACTGCGCTCCTCCATGAATGCCTCAGTCCGCCGGCAGAAATCCACGACATCATCCTTGCCTATCATCGTAAAATGCCTTCCGTCTTCTCCTGCCTCTGCACTCACCAGCTTTATCCGCTCCCGGAAATCCAACAGATGCGGAGACGTATACAGACCTATGCTCTCTCCAGGATATTCTGCGGCCAAGGCCGCCGCAAGCATGTGGGCCACCGAGCCCTTGCCGTTCGTCCCGGCAATATGCACTGCTGTCAATGACTTATGAGGGTTCCCGAGATAAGCGGAGAAGTCCGACATGGTCTCCAGACCGGGATGATATCCCAAGGCTCCAACCTTCTGAAAGGACGGTGCTATGGAATACAGTCTCTGGACGCATTCGCGGTACATCTTTTCGAGTTCCGGCTCTATCTCAGGCATATTTTGAAATTTTGTACGCAAAAATGGGAAAATTCTACACACTTAGCAAAATTATCCCTATTTTTGACTGCTAAATTATATATAATATGGTATACTTTTTCCGCTCCCCAGAGGGGCAAATCATAGCAGTCGGCTCACAGACAGCATTTTCCGCTGAGACTGCAAAGACTCTCAAATGGCTTTTCTCAGATGCAGAGCTGCTTCAGGAACCCACAGTAGCGGGTACGTTCATCGGTCCCAGACGCGAGATGATCACTCCGTGGAGTACCGCAGCGGTCGAAATCACCCGCAATATGAACATCTCCGGCATATCCCGCATCGAGGAATATTTCCCGGTTGAAGAAGGCAGGTACGCCTCCGATGCCGAAATTCCCCACGACAGGATGCTCCAGCGCATATACCACGGTCTGGACGGAGAGATATTCTCCATAGACCGCCAGCCGGAGCCCATACGGCATATCACAGATTTTGAAGCCTATAACAAAGAGGAAGGACTGGCTCTCTCGGAAGATGAGATACAGTATCTGAAATCCCTGTCCGAGAAGCTGGGAAGACCGTTGACGGACAGCGAGGTATTCGGCTTCTCACAGGTCAATTCAGAGCATTGCCGCCACAAGATATTCAACGGCAAGTTCATCATAGACGGAGTGGAGAAAGAGTCATCCCTTTTCAAGCTCATCAAGAAGACATCCGCCGTCAATCCCGGCAGGATAGTCTCCGCATACAAGGACAACTGCGCGTTCATCGAGGGTCCCAAGCTCAGGATGTTCCATCCCTCTGCAGCAGCCAAACCCAGTTTCTTCAAGGAGGAGGAAGTCAAGACCGTCATATCGCTGAAAGCCGAGACACATAACTTCCCCACTACCGTGGAGCCGTTCAACGGAGCGGCCACAGGCAGCGGAGGAGAGATCAGGGACCGTATCGGAGGCGGCAAGGGCTCCTTCCCCATTGCAGGTACTGCCGTCTACATGACCTCATACCCGCGCATTGACAGCGGAAGGGACTGGGAAGCCCGCCCTCCGCGCAAATGGCTGTACCAGACACCCGCCGAGATTCTGGTCAAGGCATCCAACGGAGCCTCCGACTTCGGCAACAAGTTCGGCCAGCCACTTATCTGCGGCTCTCTCCAGACATTCGAGCACACGGAGCAGGATCCTGACGGAGCCGAGCGCAAATACGGCTACGACAAGGTCGTCATGCTGGCAGGAGGTGTAGGCTTCGCCAAAATGGCCGATGCAGCCAAGAACCGTCCGTCCAAGGGCGATGACATCATCCTCCTCGGCGGTGACAACTACCGCATCGGCATGGGCGGAGGAGCCGTATCGTCCGTAGCCACCGGAGAATACGACAATTCCATAGAGCTGAATGCCATACAGAGAGCCAACCCCGAGATGCAGAAGAGGGTGTACAACGCGATACGCTCGGTGGCCGAGAAGGAGCACAACTCCATCATATCGATTCACGACCACGGTGCCGGCGGCCACCTGAACTGCCTGTCCGAGCTGGTGGAGGAAGTCGGCGGTGACATCGACATATCCAAACTGCCGATAGGCGACCCTACCCTGTCCGACAAGGAGATTATCGGCAATGAGAGTCAGGAGCGTATGGGACTCGTAATGAAAAAGTCCGACACTGAGGAACTGCGCAAGATAGCCGAAAGGGAAAGAGCCCCGTTCTACGTAATAGGCGAGGTCAGCGGCAAGGGCAACTTCACACTTAAGGACAGTCGCAACGGCAATGCGCCCATAGACTTGGAACTCAGTGACATGTTCGGTTCCACACCTAAGACTGTCATGCACGGCTCGTCTCCCAAAGGCGGGGCGGACGGACACGGAGGTTTCAGCAAGCTGGAGAAAGTGCCGTCATCCATGACTCCAGAGGAACTGACAGAGGCCATAACGAAGGTGCTGATGCTGGAATCCGTTGCCTGCAAGGACTGGCTGACCAACAAGGTAGACCGTTCGGTTACTGGCCTGATAGCCTGCCAGCAGTGCTGCGGTGAGCTCCAGCTGCCTCTCAACGACCTTGGAGTTACCGCCATCGGCTATGACGATCCGGAGGGCATAGCAGTTTCAATAGGACATGCCCCTGTCGCTGCGTTGATAGACCCTGCAGCCGGTTCCCGGCTTGCCATTGCAGAGGCCCTGACCAACATCATCTGGACTCCGATAAAAGACAATATCTACGGCATATCCCTGAGCGCCAACTGGATGTGGCCCTGCCGGAACGAAGGCGAGGATGCACGTCTCTATTCGGCGGTACAGGGAGCCAGCGATTTCGCCATAGCCCTGGGCATCAATATACCGACCGGCAAGGACTCCATGTCCATGACTCAGAAATACCCTGACGGCGGGAAAGTTCTTTCGCCCGGAACGCTGATAGTCTCGGCCTCAGGCGAGAGCAAGAATGTCGGTGCGACCCTGCATCCCGTCATGAGGCAGGACAGCGGCACCACCCTGATGTATATCCCGTTCGTACATATAGATAAAGGTGAGGACAGTTTCCCGCTCGGAGGTTCTGCCTACGCCACCACTGTCAACAAGGTGGGCGCCAGGACTCCTGACATCTCCGATCCGGAATATTTCAAGACCTGCTTCAGTTCGCTGCAGGACGCCATGTTCAACTCCGTGGACAATCCGGTGGTGGCCGGGCACGACATATCGGCCGGAGGTATGGTTACCGCCCTGCTGGAAATGTGCTTCGCCAATACGGGCGGCGGCGCGGACATAGACCTGAGAGAGTTCGCATCAGCCGACATGCTGCTGTCCGAAGTCCCGGGAGTGATCGTACAGGTCAAGGACTCGGGCAAGGAGGAGTTCCTGCGCAATCTCGGACAGGTAAAAGCCTATGAGATAGGCCGCCCTGCACAGGGACGCACTCTGAGGGTCCTCTACGGTGCCTCCGGCCAGGAGTTGGCTCTGGACATAGACGCCATGAGAGACAGCTGGTACCGCACCTCCTGGCTGCTCGACAGCATACAGACCGGAGAGAAGCCGGCAGCCGAGAGATACGCCAATTACAAGAAACAGCCTCTGACCTTCGCTTTCCCGAAGCACTTTGACGGGCGGTACACCATGCCGGCCGAGCGCAGGATCAAGGCGGCCATCATCCGCGAGACCGGCTCCAACGGTGACCGCGAGATGGCCTGGGCTCTGTACATGGCCGGATTTGCAGTAAAGGACGTACACGTCACCGACCTCGTATCGGGCCGTGAGACCCTGGAGGACGTACAGATGATAGTCTTCGTCGGAGGATTCTCCAATGCCGACACCCTGGGTTCCGCCAAAGGCTGGGCCGGTGCTCTGCTCTACAACGAGAAAGCCCGCACTGCCATCGAGCGTTTCTACGCCCGCGAGGACACCCTGAGCCTCGGAGTCTGCAACGGCTGCCAGCTGATGGCCGAGATGGGACTCATCACTCCCGAGCACAAGGAGCTGTCCCCGAAGATGAAGCACAATGAATCGCACAAATACGAGTCTGCGTTTGTCGGTGTGACCGTCGAGAACTCCCCTTCCATCCTGCTGTCTTCACTGCAGGGTTCCAAGCTCGGAATATGGGTGGCCCACGGTGAAGGCCGCTTCTCATTCCCCAGACCGATTGAAGAATACAATATCGCTCTCAGATACAACTACAACGCTTATCCCGGCAATCCCAACGGCTCACCTGAGGCCGTAGCCGGAGTATGCTCCCCCGACGGCCGTCACCTGGCCATGATGCCCCACCCGGAACGCTGCCTCAGGCCTTGGAACTGGGCCTGGTATCCCGACAGGGACAGCGATACGGTAACTCCCTGGATTGAACTGTTCATAAACGGAAGAGTATGGCTGGAAAGACGCTGAAACGCTTCAAGAACGACTTTAGGAACACTGACAGCCACCCGGGGCGGCCGCCCAAGATATTTGTCCTGGACACCAATGTCATCCTGCATGACAGCCGCTCCATCTTCAACTTCCAGGACAACGACATCTACATCCCTGTAAGTGTCATCGAGGAGCTGGACAAGTTCAAGAAAGGTGACGACAACCTCGGCTACAACGCCAGGGCGTTTGTGCGGGAGCTGGACCGCATCTCGGACAATACCCTGTTCGACCAAGGCATCAGCCTCGGTAAAGGACGCGGTCACATAAAGATAGAGATGGGACACGGCTACACTCAGGCTATGAGGGACTCGCTGATAGACGACATCCCCGACCACCGCATCATAGCCACGGCCGTATGGCTGCGGGACAATACTCCCGACCGCAAGGTAATCCTAGTCACCAAGGACGTCAATATGAGGCTGAAGGCCAAGGCACTCGGCCTTATGGCGCAGGACTACCTCTCCGACAAGGTAGAGGAAAAACGGGTAGTCAGGACCGAAAAGGAAGTGCTGACTGTACGGAATATGAAGGATTCCCTCATCCGCCGGATAGACTCGGACGCGGACGGAATCCCCTATTCTGAGCTAGGACTGCGGCGCAGACCTGCCTGCAACCAATACTACAGGATATTTGACAGCAACCGCAACGTGACCCTGGCCAGGTATGACAACCGGAGCCGCTGTATCGTCAAGGTAAGGCCACAGACAGCCTTCGGCATTGAGCCGCGCAACGACGAGCAGATCCTCGCCCTGGATGCCGTACTGAATCCGGATATCAAGCTGATAGCCCTGACAGGCCGGGCCGGCACTGGCAAGACCCTGCTGGCCCTGGCAGGAGCACTGGCTCAGGCCGGCAGGTACGAGCAGATACTGCTCTCCCGGCCGGTGATTCCCCTTAAGAACCAGGAACTGGGTTTCCTGCCCGGCTCTGTGGAGAAAAAGATCAGTCCGTACATGCTGCCGCTGTTCGACAACCTGGCCGTCATCAAGAGCTGCTACGGCCCGGGCAGCAAGGAAGTAGCGCAGATTGACGACATGCTCAAGACGGAGAAGCTGCTCATCAATCCTCTGGCCTATATCCGCGGACGCAGCCTCGGCAACGTGTTCTTCATCGTGGACGAGTCCCAGAACCTGACTCCCCACGAGGTCAAGACCATCATCACCAGAGCCGGCGAGGGCACCAAGATAGTCTTCACGGGCGACATCTACCAGATAGACCAGCCTTATCTGGACTTCTACTCCAACGGCCTGACCCACCTGTGCGACAAGTTTTTCGGACAAAGCGTGTTTGCGCACATCAACATGACCAGAGGCGAGCGCAGCGAACTTTCCGGCCTCGCCGACAAACTTTTATAAAAGGCTGTTTTATGTTTTTCTGATTTTTATTATTTTTGCGCCTGACATATCAGACCAAATTTAACTAATTTTATATTCTATGTCAAACAAACGAGTTTATTTCTTTGGAGGTAAAGAGGCCGAAGGAAACGGTTCAATGAGAAACCTCCTTGGCGGTAAAGGTGCCAACCTCGCTGAGATGTGTACACTCGGAATGCCTGTACCCGCAGGATTCACCATCACTACAGAGTGCTGCACAGAGTATTACAATCTGGGATGCAAATATCCCGCAGATCTGGAGAAAGAGGTCAACGACGCACTTGCCCGCGCAGAGAAGATGATGGGCAGAAAATTCGGGGATAAGGAGAACCCTCTCCTCGTATCCTGCCGCTCCGGAGCACGCTCATCCATGCCCGGAATGATGGAGACAGTCTTGAATATCGGACTTTGTTCCGCAACCATACCCGGGATGATCGCCAAGACGCAGAATCCCCGCTTTGTATACGATGCCTACCGCCGTCTGATCATGATGTACTCGGACGTGGTGATGGAAAAGGCCGAGGGCATCGAGCCCGCTGAAGGCCAGGGCATCAGGGTTCAGCTTGACAGGATGCTCGGCGAGCTTAAAGCCAGGAAGGGCTACAAGAGCGATACAGACCTGACCGAGGATGACCTCAAGCAGCTCTGCGCTGACTTCAAGGTTCGCGTAAAGCAGGTACTCGGCAAGGAATTCCCCGACAACGCTTACGAGCAGCTCTGGGGCGGTATCGGAGCCGTGTTCAAATCATGGAACGGAAAGAGGGCCATCGCTTACCGCCGCATCGAGGGCATACCCGATGACTGGGGTACAGCCGTGAATGTACAGGCCATGGTATTCGGCAACATGGGTGACAACTCCGCTACAGGAGTGGCGTTCTCCCGTAACCCCGCTACAGGTGAGAACAAGTTCTACGGAGAATGGCTCATCAACGCCCAGGGCGAGGACGTGGTCGCAGGTATCCGTACCCCCAACCCTCTGAACGAGGCCACCAAGAACGAGCACAACCGCAATCTCGCATCCCTCGAGACCGCAATGCCCGAGGTTTATAAAGAGCTGGATGACATCCAGAACCATCTTGAGGACCACTTCAAGGACATGCAGGACATCGAGTTCACCATACAGGACGGCAAGCTCTGGATGCTCCAGTGCCGCGTCGGCAAGAGGACCGGACTGGCTGCCCTCAATATGGCGATGGACATGCTCCACGAGGGCCTTATTGACGAGAAGACAGCCGTCATGAGAGTGGCTCCCAGCCAGCTTGACGAACTCCTCCACCCCATTCTCAACCCTTCCGCTGAGAAAAAGGCGACAGTCATCGCACAGGGTCTGCCCGCAGGCCCCGGAGGCTCAGTCGGCAAGATAGTATTCACAGCTGAGGATGCCGTTGCTGCAGCCGCACGTAAGGAAAAGGTAATCCTCGTACGTGAGGAGACCAACCCCGAGGACGTGGAGGGAATGCGCGCTGCCGACGGTCTGCTCACAGCCCGCGGAGGCATGACATCGCACGCCGCTCTCGTTGCACGCGGCTGGGGCAAATGCTGCATCGTAGGCTGCGACGCCCTGCATATCAACCTGGAAGCCAAGACCCTCACCATCAACGGCAAGACATATAAGGAAGGAGACGTATTCTCGCTCAACGGAAGCAAGGGCTTCGTATACGACGTACCCGTTGAGACCATGGACGCATCCGAGAATCCCCGCTTCGTAGAATACATGACCCTCGTGGACAAGTACCGCAGACTGGGCGTGCGCACCAACGCGGACACTCCCGAGGACGCAGCAAGGGCCCTCTCTTTCGGAGCCGAGGGTATCGGTCTGTTCCGTATCGAGCACATGTTCTACGGCGCCCATTCGGAAGCACCCCTGTCAAAGCTCAGGAAAATGATTCTGTCCAAGGACACAGCCGAGAGAAAGGCTGCTCTCGCTGAGCTGGAGCCGTACATCAAGGATGCCGTGAAGGCCACAATGAAAGTAATGGACGGCAAGCCTGTCACTTTCCGTCTGCTTGACCCCCCTCTCCATGAGTTCGTACCCCAGACTCCCGAAAAGGAAGCTGAACTTGCAAAGGAGCTAGGCGTATCCATCGATGATATCGAGAAACGCGGAGAGAGCCTGCATGAGGTCAATCCTATGATGGGACACCGTGGAGTCCGTCTCGGTGTCACCTATCCCGAGATAAGCGAGACCCAGTTCCGCGCTATCTTCAACGCCACCGCAGAGCTGATTAAGGAAGGGCTCAATCCCAAACCCGAGATTATGATTCCGGTAACCATCATCGTACGCGAGCTTGACTTCCAGAAGAAGATCTGCGACCGCGTACACGACGAGGTCGAGAAGGCCACGGGCGTGACCATCAACTACCTCTACGGTACGATGATTGAGATCCCGAGAGCCGCACTTCTGGCCAACTTCATGGCAAAGACGGCCCAGTTCTTCTCTTTCGGCACCAATGACCTGACCCAGATGACATTCGGTTTCTCCCGCGACGACATAGGCGCGTTCATGAACGACTATCTGGAGAACAAGCTCCTCGATGCCGATCCGTTCCAGACCATCGATGTGGAGTCTGTAGGAAAACTGCTTGAGATAGGTGTCCAGGGCGGACGCAGCACCAACCCGAAACTGAAAGTAGGAATCTGCGGCGAGCACGGCGGAGATCCCGCTTCTGTAGAGTTCTGCAACAGCATCGGCATGGATTACGTGTCATGCTCTCCTTTCCGCGTTCCTATCGCACGTCTGGCTGCGGCGCAGGCTGCAATCAAGGCCGAAAGGTAACAGTACATACTGTATATATTCAAGGCCGGCTCTCTGGGAACCGGCCTTTTTTTTGTCACATTGTTCGGAATTACGCATATTTATCGTATATTTGACTTCGTCATTTATACTGTGCACCTCGGCAATTGCAAGTAAACTTGCATTGCTCTCGGTTTTATCGTATATTTGTAATATTTGAATATCCTAAATGCAGAATAAATATGAAAAGATTTCTATTACTGACACTTATGACCATGATGGTCCTGCCGTCCTTCAGTCAGGGCAGATTGCTTGAGAGCAGCGCGGAGAAAAAGCCCATGTGGGTAAAACACGATGTAGAGAAATATGATGTCCTTAAAATAAGCATGGAAAGCACCGTCAGCCTCGAAGATGCGAAGACGAGGGCTTTTGACGGACTCCGCAATCTGGTAATCAACAACACCACGACTTACATGATCAGGATCAACTATGACGGACGTGAGGCCGAAGAGATAATGAATGATGTAAGGAATTCGGATTTTGTAAGGAATATCTCGGAATATTCCGCAATAGAGACATATTGGGAGCACAGGCTGATAAAACGGCAGGATGTGTACATATATTACATTCTGTACGATTTCAATGACTTTGAGAAGAAGAAAATATCCCTGGAAATCGACAAGGCTGACAGCGGCACTCTTAACGAATTGAACAATCTATAATTTAGACATATGAGAACAATACGAATCATTACAGCACTTGTGTTATGTGCATTGTTATGCGCCCCTATCTATGCGCAGAAGTATACCGTCAGAAATTCCGGCAACTACGAGGTCATCACCCTTGGAGTAGGCGCTGACGGTACGAAAACATTCAAGATCTACGTTACTGAGAAAACTGAGAGGAAGGCCATTCCTCTGGCAAAGAAGGCGGCCATAGAAGTCTGCGTGTTCAGAGGGCTGCCGGCCACAAGCACCGTAAGCGCAACCCCTGCCCTGTGCAGCCTGTCTGACGAACAGAAACACGCGGCCTTCTTCGAGGAGTTCTTCGCTCCGGGAGGACAGTACTTAAGGTATGTCAATGTAACTTCCTCCGAGAACCCGTCCAAGGAGAAAGTAAAGGGAGGGTTCAAATTCGGCCTGGAAGTGCAGGTACTGTACAACAACCTCCGCAACGACCTTCAGGATGCAGGTGTAATCAGATCCCTCAGTTCAGGATTCTAGGAACTTCAATTAACATGCAATCAATACGGATATGAAAAAAATCATACTTTCGGCATTAATGCTCTTTTCAGCAGCCACGGCTTTCTCTCAGGCGAGAAAGCCCATCATTATGGTTATTCCCAGCGACATATACTGCACCAGAGCAGGATATGTCACTACCTATCAGGATGAGAGCGGAAACACTCAGACCGCAGCAGATTACAGCAAGGCTTTCCTCAACGATGAGAATCTCCGTCTGGCGATATCGGAGATGTCCAGCATCATGGCCGAGAGAGGGTTTCCTCTCAAAGACCTGGAGCAGACTCTCAAAAGCATGGAGAACCAGCAGGCTGAAGCCGCATTGTTCGCAGGTGCAGGCGGAGGCTCAATATACGAGTCGCCTCTTGACAAACTGAAGAGAACTGCCAAAGCCGACATCATCCTGGATCTGGATTTCAGCGTAAAGACCAGCGGCCCGAGAAAATATGTCTCGTTCAACCTCAGAGGCCTTGATGCCTATACCAACAAAGTCATCACATCGGCATCCGGTCAGGGTGCTCCTTCTACAGCCGTACCCGTAGGACTTATGCTTGAAGAAGCAGTCCTCAACTATATGGATCCGTTCAACGCGGCCCTGCAGGCGCACTTCGACGATATGTTCGCCAACGGACGTGAAGTGACCATCTCCGTGAGGATGACGGAGAACTGCCCTGTCACCATGTACGATGATTTCGATTTCATGGGCGAGACCGTTGCCCTTTCCGACATCATAGACTGGTGGATGGACGAGAATACTGTCAACCATCGGTTCTCAAGAGCAGGTGGCGGAGACTACTATACTGATTATGAGCAGGTGCGCATCCCGCTTTACAAGACCGTCCTTGGAAAGGAAAGAGCCATTGACACCCGTTCTTTCGCCATGGATCTGGCCCGTTTCCTCAGCAAGGAGCCTTTCAACCTGCCTTTCAAGCTCAATGAGAGAGGTCTTGGCAATGTATGGATTGTCTTAGGTGATTAATTTAAAAAATACTTTCTATATGAAAAAGATTCTAGCAACTATATCCGCTGTCCTGCTGGCAGTCTTCTCTGCTTCGGCTCAGGAACCCATGGAAGAGCAGGACAGACTCAACATAGGTGTCGAGCGGCCCACAGGCGTCGCATACGACAACGCGGCGCAGACTCTCAGAAACAATCTCGTACAGGCTTTCGTCCTGAACGGGGTAGCAGCCGTAGACAGCCGCTTCACGACAGTGACAAACGTAGTGGAACTGTCCAAGGACGTTACTTCAAGTGCTCCGGTAATGTATATCACAGAACTGGAAATGTCCATCTTTGTAATCGACCTGTACACCGGCACAATCTTCGGACAGACTTCCTTCACTATCAAGGGCGTCGGAGACAGTGAGGGTGCCTCATACATGGATGCTATCCGTAACGTCAAGGCCCGCAATCCGAAACTGCGGACTCTTATCACCGGAACCAAGGACAAGATATTCGCCTATTTCGATGCGGAAAGCGATCAGATATTCAACCGTATAGACGCGCTTATCGCATCAGGGGACTATAAAGCCGCCATGATAGAGGCCAATGCCATACCTCGTTCCTGCGCTGACCTCTACAACAAAGTAAGTCAGCGCATTGCCACGATACCGGCATCTGCCATAAGCGGCCTGTCCATAGACAGAAGCCTTGTGGACGGGTATTACTTCTCCGGCTCCAGAGATGCCAGGATTGATCAGATTTTAAACTAAACTGCATAAAACTATGAGACGTATTATTACCATGCTGCTTTTTGCCATGACAGCCGCTGTGGCCGCATACGCGCAGAAAGCACAGTACAAAGTCGAGGAGTCCAGTGCCAAGAAGATGCCCGAATGGGTCATGTCCACTGAGAAAGATTATCTCATCGTGACAGCGACAGGCGGTGATATCGAAGAGGCTAAGGCAGCCGTTATTGAGAGTGTAAAGAGACAGATAGCCCAGAGCATCGCCACCCGTATCGTGGCCGAGTCCAATCTCCAGACATCGGCATTCGAGAGCGGAGACAGTTTCTCCAAAAGTCAAAGTCTGGAGACTTCCGTCATGTCC
Source organism: uncultured Bacteroidales bacterium (assembly GCA_949297365.1). Classification (GTDB taxonomy): domain Bacteria; phylum Bacteroidota; class Bacteroidia; order Bacteroidales; family UBA932; genus Coprenecus. The sequence goes on from CASFSL010000046.1 coordinate 58,034, forward strand.
AGAACAGCGAAACTGCCGTTTATCGGAGAGATATCACTCTCCAAAGCAGCTGACTATTACTGGGAAAGAAGGTACTACCGTTCCACCGGCAGATATGATTATTTCTACGCTGTGAAATACCCTTTCAGCGACTTCGAGATGAGACAACTCGTCACCGACTACCAGCTTTATGACAAAGAGCTCAACGAGAGACTCGCGAAGTTCGGGACAGATCTGGACTTCGTGTCTTCTATCGAGGAGATCGGAGAGAACATCAACAACCTCAGGGTATTTCTCAATGAGTTCGACGTACAGGATCCCAGATACAACCAGGTTCAGATCCTGTCCAACCGCTACCGCGAGCTTTACGACCAGATCACCATCGACTGGTTTCAGGAGAAAAAAGGCATCGTAGTGGCCAATCTCACATTAGGCGGACGCGGCATCTCCACAAGTCAGAGACCCGTACTCAGGTCCAACTGTGCATCTCAGATAACATCCTCATTCGAAGGCAATGCCCTTGTCATAAGATACAATGACGACAACTGCTACGACGAGGACGAGAACTACATAGACCTTAGACTGAAAGCCGGCAACAAATACATCTCCGAACGGATATTCTTCAAGAGTACTGTGGACATATCCCTCACCGGCATCGTCTCAGACGCAGCCACAGGAGAGCCTGTCGCCTATGCCAGACTTACTCTGATTCCAAGTGGGAAAACTGCCACGACCGGCAGGAACGGTATGTTCGTCTACAACGATCTGTCCTCGGGAAACTATTCCATCCAGGCCGTAAAAGCCGGTTACAAGACTGTGGAAGTTCCTGCGTCAGTAATGTCCGGCAGCACTGTCAGAGCAGACATCGTCATGACTCCTGACGGAAGTGCGGACACTTACACACCGCCTGCTCCCGTAACGGCAGAAAAACCCGTGACTGTTCAGACTGAGCAATCAGTCGTAAAGCCGGAAAAAGATCCGGTAAACACAGTCCGCAACGGTCTGGCTGCCTATTTCCGGTTCAACGGAACGACCCGCAGCGAGGTATCCGCCATCCAAGGAACCCCTGTCAACGGTCCTCAGTATACAGTAGACAGTCCGGACGGGACTAAGGCCATAGCACTCAGTTCCCTTGATCTCAGCCAGATATCGTTCCCCAAACCGATGATTGCGTATCCGGCCCGCAACTACAGTATATCTTTCTGGATGAAAGGATACTCAAACGGTCACGTATGGTCCATGGCCTGCGGTGACTACAGGTTCAACTACCCCAAGCTCACCATAAAGGAAGGACAGTTCTACATCAACAACCGCTTTGACTACAACGGTTCCAGCTTCACTCATCCTCAACTCGACTACAACTGGCACTTCATAGCAATAGTGGTCAAGACAGAGAATAACGAGACCACAGCCGGACTTTATATCGACGGTGTGCTCGTGGACTCCATCTCACTTGCCGGCTCGGCCTCGCAGCCCTGCACCAAGTTCCTTCTGGGCGGAGAGAGCGAGTCTGGGGACAATGCAATCGATTTCTACATTGACAATCTGAGAATCTACAGTTCCAGGGCACTGTCCGACGAGGAAGTGGCCCAGATATACATGTCAGAAAAATAGAAAGCTATCTTTTACGATAATGCCTGGAATCTCCCCATTGGCCGTAGCCGATGGGGATTTTCATTTCCCGCAGACGCTGTTCGGTTCTGGAGGACGAGATGGCGGCATCCTCTCCCACCCCGGGTTTGTTCTGATATATCTGATAATCCTCCCTCACTTCCGAAAGTGTCAGATTGGGCATGAGCACATTGGCTCCGGCCAATATAGCTCTTTCCCTGCCGTCGGGCGCTATGGCCTGCATGGCAGTAGTGGCCGCGATATTGATATCCGGCATAAGCAGCCGCAGCAGGGCGACCATCCTCAATGACAGATCCAGTCTTCTCTCCAGATCCGGAATCAGATGCCTGCAGGCGTACAGCGGTGTCTCCGAGTGCACCAGATACGGTCCCATACCGCACATATCGATGTCCATCTCCTTGAAAAAGAGCAGGTCATCGGCCAGATTGGCTGCTGTCTGAAACGGAAGTCCTATCATAACCCCTGTGCCTACTTGATAGCCGCACTTGCGCAAGTCCCTGAGGGCCTGCACTCTCGTCTCGTAACTATGAACTGCGTCCACAGGGTGGATCTTCTCGTACAGTTCCCTGGTAGAGGACTCTATCCGCAGCAGATACCGATGGGCTCCGGCCTCAAACCACTCCCTGTACACATCTTCCGTCTGCTCTCCCAGTGACAGGGTTATGCCCAGCGGCCAACGGCTCTTGATCTCCACCAGCAGCGAGGTTATCTTGTCTATGAATTTGCGGTCAGTACGCTCCCCGCCCTGAATTACCATTGAGCCGTATCCTTGCTCAGCAGCAAAAGCCGCAGCCTCCAGCACTTCCTCCGATGTCAGCTCATACCTGCCGGTGTTCAGGTTATCCCGCCTTATGCCGCAATACAGGCAGTTTTTGCGGCAGATATTGGATATCTCCACCAGGCCGCGCAGATATACATTCTCTCCTACTGTTTCTTTCTTGACCCTATATGCCTCGGAATACAGCGCGGCGGCTACTTCCGGAGAATCATCCTCCAGACAGGATATCAAGGCCTCTCTGTCCAGATTCCTCATAGCTGCAACGGTTTAAGGGCCCTTACGTAGATACCTTTCATATAGGATATGGCCATACCGTAATTGGACACAGGTATACCTTTCTCTATAGCCGGCAACAGACGGGAGATGAGCTGACGCCTTGTAATCATGCAGCCGCCGCACTGCAGCACCAGCGCATAGTCCTCTATGGGACGGCTGACCGCATCCAGACCGCCCACCACGTCGAACTCCAGCCTCTTTCCGGTGAACCTGCGCATCAGTGCCGGAATCTTCACCCTTCCGATATCGTCGCACGAGGCATGATGAGTACATGACTCCAGTATCAATACCCTGTCCCCGTCCTTAAGAGCACTTATCTTCGGAGTGCCCTTGCAGTAATCCTCAAAACAGCCCTTGCTGCGTGCCAAGAGCATACTGAAACTGGTAAGCGGCACATTCTCAGGGACTACAGCCGCCACTTCGCTGAAAGCCTGGCTGTCTGTAACTACAAGAGAGAACTCCCTGCCGTCGCTGAACAGACCTGCAAGTCTGTCAGGCTGCACCACAGTAACTACGGCTCCGATATCCAGCAGATTGCGTATCGCATTGACCTGAGGCAGAATCAGCCTGCCGGTAGGAGCCTCGCTGTCTATGGGGCACACCAGCAGGACATACTGTCCGGGACACACAAGTCCGTCAAACATAGGCCTCTCACTGTAGCGGGATGCAGACACACTCTTTATCATCCTCTCTGTCAGCATACGCACCTTTTCTTCCTGTTCAGAAGCAGGCAGCGTAGTGGAAAATTCCACGGTCTCCGTCCCGGATATCTCCTCGACTCTGGCCTTAAGAGCATCGTCAAGCATACCCATATCGGATTTATTGTAAACCGGGATCACGGGCAGGGCATAGCGGGCAAAGAGCCGCAGCATCCCCTCCTCATATTCCCCGAACGAATCTCCGGTAAAAACCAGAAGAGCCAGGTCTATCTGAGCTGCGACCGACTCAGTCCTGGCGACCCTCATTCTGCCCAGTTCACCACCGTCATCTATACCTGCTGTATCAATCAGCACACAGGGGCCCAGTCCGAATATCTCGATCCGCTTCCGCACGGGGTCTGTAGTAGTTCCCGGAGTATCCGAGACTATCGCCACATCCTGACCGGCGAGAGCATTGATTATAGAGGATTTTCCTACATTTCGCCTTCCGAAAATGCCAATATTGACCGTACTCATACAAATCTTTAAATTTATCAACGGCAAAAATATATCATTTTAATCTTTATTCGTATCTTTGGGGGATGAGAAATTGGTTTCTGACACGGATATTGCAGAGGAAAGCCCTGAGGAAAATAGACAATCCCCACAAGGGCAGATACGTCTCTTTGGGTTCTGCCCGCAGGGTCGGTTTCATCGTAGACGCATGCATTCCCGGAACGGCTGAGGCCGTACACATATTAAAAAAGGAACTGACCGGACGAGGTATCGCATACACCGGCATCTGCATAGATTCAGGCAAAGAACCGCTAAGCGACAAGGAGATGGTCTCAGACTCATGCATATCCATCATAAGGCGCAAAAACACAAACTGGTACGGAATACCAAGACCGGATACACTGACTGTATTTCTCGGACAGCCTCTGGATATACTCGTAGACATGACATCCGGCAAACGGCTTTTTCAGGCCGACTACATCATAAAGAGATCAACTGCATCTCTTATCATCGGAGTGGATACATCTTTAGCCTCACAATACGACATGATCGTCAGCCGTAAGGACGAGAACACTTCCGAGACAGAACTTGCAAAGAATATTATCAAATATCTAACAACCATACACTGAACGACATGAGAAAGTTTTCCTCATACGCGATGATTACCCTGAAAGGCATCGGCATGGGTGCCGCAGACGTGATTCCCGGAGTCTCCGGAGGCACAATAGCTTTCCTTACAGGCATCTATGAAGAGTTGCTCGGCTCCATCAAATCCATCAACACACAGGCCTTCAAACTGCTTTTCACAGGCAAGCTCGGACAATTCTGGAAACACATCAACGGCAACTTCCTGATATCATTGATACTGGGTATCGGTATCAGTTTCTTCTCTCTGGCAAAGCTGATGCAATATCTGATGGCCAACGAACCTATCCCCCTGTGGTCTTTTTTCTTCGGCCTCATCATTGCATCCGCAATACTGATACTCAAGGATATAGACCTTACCAAGATTAAGCATCTGCTGGCCCTTGCTCTAGGTATAGCAGCCGGAGCCGCCATCTGTCTGATATCCCCTACCGAGACACCGAACGACCTCTGGTTTATCTTCATTTGCGGAGCCATAGCCATCTGCGCGATGATATTGCCCGGCATATCCGGCAGTTTCATCCTGCTGCTGCTGGGCAAGTACGAATACATGCTGAAGGCACTCACAGATCTCAATATAGTGCTGATACTTACATTCGTAGTCGGTGCCGCCATAGGCATAGTGTCTTTCTCACACTTCCTGACATGGCTGTTGAAAAAGTACCATGTAACCACTATAAGCGCACTGGCAGGCATCATGATAGGCTCACTGGTCAAAGTATGGCCGTGGCAGTTCCAGCACGACGGAGTATCCATGCCTGTCCTGCCCTTTGATGAACGCATTCAGACAGGTATACAGAGTATGATAGAGGCCGGCAAGGAAGTCGGAGACATAACCAAATACTCAGGACACATAGAGCTTGCTGTGCTTTTCGTCATCATAGGAGCCGAACTGGTGCTAATACTTGAAATGGCTGCGAACAGAACCAGGAAAAAACAGGAACAGACACAACAATAAACCGCCACAGATATCAGAGCCGTAAGAAAAATACTGACAGGGATTCTGATCCTGATATGCGTTATCCCCTTCGCCGGTTATGTGGCCCTGCAGTTCCCCGGACTGCAGACCAGGATAGCGCAGAGGGTGGTTGCGGCAATTGAGCCGGGATTAAACGGGAAGATAGAGGTAGGACGGATCTCCATAGTATTTTTCAACAAGATCATGGCTTATGATGTCAGTGTTACCGGAGAGTCCGGTGACACACTGGCCGCATTAGCGAAACTCTCGGTTACGGTATCTCCAGGAGAACTGCTCAAAGGCAACTTGACAGTCGAGAGACTTCTCCTGGAGGACGGATGCTTCAATTTTATTCAGGAAAAGCCGCACTATTCCAATCTCAACCGCATATTCAACTATTTCCCTACACCGGACTCCTTGAAAAAACCGTTCCGAATGCCTGACATGTCCGTAAATGAACTGACACTCAAGAAGATGAGATTCTCCATGCTGAGTCAGTACAAGGACACGGTCACCTACACTCCCGGCACAATGGACTTCAACAATCTGTCTGTAAGCAACATAAATGCCAGATTCAACCGAATACGGATTGAGGACAACACCATATCGTGCAGGATCAGAGACCTCAGTTGCCGGGAACAGTCCGGATACGAACTCCGCTCTCTTGCCGGATACTTTACCCTGGACTCCAGCAGGACGGCTATTGAGAACCTGCATCTGAGAGACGCCTGGTCCGACATACACGCCGGGTACCTGTCATTCGGATACAACAGCGGAAAAGACCTCAATGACTTCGTGAACCGAATCGTGCTCGGGGCGGACTTCGACAATGCCGTGCTGGATTTCAGAAGCCTCGGGTATTTCGCATCATCACTTCAGGGAAACGGAACAGTCCTGACTATTTCCGGAGAAGTCACAGGACCCGTACGCAGGTTAAGGACAGACGACCTTATGGTCACCTCCAAGGACAGCACTCTTATTCATATCGGAGCTGATATCACAGGATTGCCCGATATTGACCGTACCATGTTTGATCTGGATATCAAGAGGATAAGTACCGTCTCCCCTGAACTGTCCGATATAGTGGCTGCATTCAGCCACAAAGCCAATACCATACACAAGTTTATACCATACACCAGAGTAAATCTGAGCGGAGAGCTGAAAGGGACATTGTATGACTTGAGTTCCAACGGGGAGATTACATCCTCCGACGGAGACATAGCCTATTCCGCACAAATGATCAGAGACAGTGTCCTCAACAGCACAGACCTGAGTACGACCCTGAATGTCAGTGGCCTCGATATAGGAAAGCTGGTAAACAATGACCTTTTCGGAGAAGTGGACCTTACGGCCGGACTCCATGCCTGCCTCAGACAGTCCAATGAAGGTGGTATAACGGCCAACCTGGATTCACTGCGCATCTCCAGAATTAGCATAAAGGGTTATGAGTATTCCGGCATAGCCGTCAGCGGAGAAATGCAGAACAACATGGCGAATGTCAGGATGATCAGTCACGACATGGCCCTGCCGACCATGTTTCAGAGCATCATCAATCTGGACAGCGTCAACAGACCTAAGCGTATCCAGCTGTTCCTGGACGTACCTTACGCTGACTTGAAGGCCATGAATATCGTCAACAAGGGCAGCATCTCCAATATGGGCATAACCGCCGGAGCAGACCTCAGGCTTACAGACCACAGCATACTCGGCAACGTCCTTCTGGACAACATCAGCTACGCCAACGACAACGGACAGTACCACATAGACTCACTGTATATCCGGTCCGCCATCCTGGAGAACCGCAACATAGTTACGGTTAAGTCTCCCATATTCAATGCAGACTACTCCGGGACAGGAGCTCCGGCAGCTCTGCTGGAACGGCTGAAACTGGCGGTAAGAGGGAATGCCCTGGCCGATGCTGTCAAAGTGGACACTGCCATCACAAACAACTCAGCAGGACGTTATGACTTTCACCTGAGGACGTATGATATGTCCCAGATATGCGACATCATAATGCCGGGACTTCATATTGCGGACAGCACTACCGTAAACATGACGCTTGACAACGACAACACCTTGGATATCAATGCCCAGTCCGCATCCGTTTCATTCGGGACAAAATCAGGGAACGAAGTGGCACTAAGCGACATCTCTCTGTCTGCAGGCAACTTGTACGGAAGCACAGACGCCCTGCTTTCCATAGGGAGAGTGAACTCCGGCAACATCCTGCTGGACAATTTGCGCCTGCATACGGATGAGATGGACAACACTCTGCGCACCACCCTGTCCTTCAATAATGCGGACACCACCTATCTCAATCTGGCCGCAGGCATCAGCATGAGCCGTAATCCGAATGAGACACTGACCACAGACATCCTCCTTGACAGTTCAGAAATCAATATCAGAGGCCACAGATGGCATATTGCCCCCGCATCTGTTCTCATATCCGACAGATACTACAATATACAGGGCCTGGAACTTACCGGTGATACAGACAGACTGAGCATAACAGGCACTGTGTCAGAAAATCCGGAGGACAATATATCCCTGACCGTAGACAATATGGATCTGTCGCTGCTCAACTCGTTCACTACTGCCGGACTGGACTTGAACGGATATCTGACCGGGGAGGTCAGCCTGTTCAACTTCTTTTCCGGCATGGGCGTATCCATGGAGATGGCCGGCAAGAGCCTGAGTATCTTCGGGAAGGACCTCGGCAATCTCGAGGTACTGAGTCAGAGAGACATCTCCAGAAACCGATTCAATATCCTGATTAACAACTATATAGATGACAGCAATCCGATAAACGTCAGCGGATACTACATTCCGGGAAGGAATTACATGAATCTCAACCTGCAGCTGAGCGAACTGCAACTCAGTTACCTGTCCCCGGTACTGAAAGACATTCTCAGTATAGACGAAGGCAGCATAAGCGGAGACATCCTTATATCCGGGCAGCCTGACCGCATTGTCCTCAACAGCGACAACTGCCGTCTGGACTCTCTGAGAATCACCCCTGTCTTTACAAAAGTGCCCTACGTAGTCGAGGGCCCCGTCACATTGTCCCAAAGGAGCATCGATCTGAACGGCCTGGGCATATCCGACCCCAGAGGGGCAAAAGCCGTCCTGCAAGGGAACCTGACCCACGACTCTTTCAAAAACATATACCTCGATGCCGGACTGACGTTCAACAACCTCATGTGTCTGAACACCACTGCTCACGACAACAGTCAGTTCTACGGCACAGCCTATGCGTCGGGCAATGTCTCCATATCAGGATATACCGACAATCTGCTGATTGACGCGCAGGTTGCCACCAATGACAACTCCTCAGTCCACATACCTCTGTCCTCCGCGTCATCAGCAGCAACCACTGATCTGATCTCTTATACGGACTTCCGGCTTCCGGAAGACTCCACCGACATGGCCGACACCCCGACCGGTTCTGAGAGCAGGACCGGAAACCGCAGCAATATAGAGATAAGGGCCATGGCCAGCATTACCCAGGGCACGGAACTGCTGGTTGAGATGAACAAGCAGTTCGGAGGCACTTTGAAATGTACCGGAAACGGAGAGCTGGAACTCACATTCAATCCGTCCAGAAATGTCATGGACCTGCGCGGTGACTACACAGTAGCGGACGGCAGTTATCACCTTACACTGTCTGCGATACAGTCCAGGGACTTTACTCTGGACGAAGGAGGAAGCATAGCTTTCAACGGAGACATCAAGAACACCAGTCTGAACGTAGGCGCGACCTATCGGACAAAGGCCTCCATCTCCACACTCATATCCGACACTACTTCAGTGGGCAACAGACGCAATGTAGACTGCGGCATCCAGCTGCAGGGCTCCCTGAGCAATCCGGAAGTATCTTTCTCCATAGACATTCCCGACCTGGACCCCATCACAAAGGGAAGAGTCGAAAGCGCACTGAGCACTCCGGACAAAGTCCTCAAGCAGGTCATGGCCCTGCTGATATCCGGCAGCTTCGTGCCTGACGAGCAGTCCGGCATCGTAAACAATTCCACCATACTGTATTCAAACGCCAGCGAGATTCTGTCCAACCAGTTCAACAATATATTCCGGCAGCTGGACATTCCGCTTGACCTGGGACTCAATTACCAGCCCGGAACAGCCACCGGCGGGAAAGACATGTTCGATGTGGCTATCTCCTATCAGGCATTCAACAACAGACTGATCATCAACGGTAATCTTGGAAACAGCGAAACATCGTCCAACTGGGCCGGCGACTTTGAGGCCGAGATCAAGGTAGACCGGCAGGGCAAGCTGCGCGTAACCCTCTTCACCCGTTCGGCCGACTCATACTCCAATTATCTGGACAACACCCAGCGAAGCGGCTTCGGTATGACCTATCAGGACGAGTTCGACACATTCGGGGACTTTCTGAGGAACATATTCTACTCCCGCAAGCGCAAGGAAGAATACGAACTGCAGCTCATGAAAGAAGCCGAAGAGGAGTTGGAGAAAGAAGCGGCGGAGGCCAATATCAGGAAAGAGAATGTCATGAAACCGAAGGAAGATCCCATGAACTTCTCCGAAGAGACCGGCTACGTGGAATATCAGGCAGAGAATTAAACTAAAAAAGATCAAGGCAGAGTCACGCGGACTATCTTTCCTATCCTGTCCTTGTCAAACGGTTCCTCCACCTTAATATAGTTGCGGGTATAACCGAACATCTTCCCGCCCTTGGACTTGCTCTCGAACAGCACTTCCTCCTCACGTCCGCTGTTTTCCCTGCAGAAAGCCTCATAGAATCCCGACGACATCTCCTCCAGGACTTCCACCCTATGGGTCTTGACTATTTCGGGAACCTGGTCCGGCATCGCGGCTGCAGGCGTACCGGAACGCCGGGAATAGGGAAACACATGGATAAAGGCCGGCTTTATCTCCCTCAGAAAATCACAGGTAGCCTCAAAATCCCTGTCTGTCTCTCCGGGAAAACCGACTATCACGTCTATTCCGAAGAATACATGCTCCATCCTCTCACGGATATAGGCTATCTTCCGCCTGAAAAAGCCGGTATCATAACGACGGCCCATCCTGCGCAGCACCGCATCGCATCCGGACTGCAGCGGAATGTGAAAATGCGGCAGGAACTTGGTACCGGAGGCTATCCAGTCCACAATCTCCGGCCTGAGCAGATTGGGTTCTATAGACGATATACGGTAACGCTCAATTCCTTCCACATCGTTGAGCCGCTGAAGCAGCCCTAGGAAACTCTCTCCTGTCCTGCGTCCGTAGTCACCGGTATTGACACCAGTGAGCACTATCTCCCTTATACCCGCAGCAGCAATCTCCTCCGCCTGGGAGACCAGCATGTCCGACGGCAGACTGCGGCTGCATCCTCTCGCATAAGGGACTGTGCAGTAAGAGCATTTGTAGTCACAGCCGTCCTGTATCTTCAGAAAAGACCGGGTACGCTCTCCCGTGGAAAAGGCCGGATAGATTACCTGTACACTGTCTATGTCCGTCACTTCAGCCGCAGCCTTACCTCGTCGGCCTGACGAGAGCAGACGCTCCACCTCATCCACCACAAGACCCTTGCTCTGAGCACCCAGCACTATATCCACTCCCTCCATTGAAGCGATATACTCCCCCTGCAGCTGTGCGTAGCATCCTATCACGGCTATAATGGCCTCTGGAGAGCGGCGGTGCAGACGGCGGATAAGATTGCGGTCCTTCTTGTCACTGTGCTCCGTAACCGAACAGGTATTGACGACGTAGATATCCGCCTCCTCCGTATGCGAAACCACCTCATACCCCCTGCGGGCGAACTCACGGGCCACAGTCGAGCTCTCGGCATAGTTGAGCTTACATCCCAGCGTATGTACGGCCACCCTCATCGTCATAGACTCATGGTTACTCTTGATGCACCGACCTCTCCGCCCAAAGGAGGATTGAGCTTGGATATGGATACTGTCGCACTTGTAATCTCAGGGAACATACTGCGGAAATGCCTGAGTATCCTGCCGGCCACATGCTCCAGCAGATTGGACGGCACGGACATCTCCTCCCTTACGATATCATATATCAGCTGATAATTAAGGGCATCCTCAAGATCATCGCTCCCGCTGGCCGCTGTCATGTCCGTCTCGGCCGCGAAATCCACTATGAAGTAATTGCCTATGGTCTTCTCCTCGGCGAAACAGCCGTGATGGGCGAAGAATCTCATGCCGCAAAGCTCTACTTTTCCCATATTATGCTAGAATTAAAAATACTGTAGGTTTCTTGGATATAGTCAGTGGACAGCGTCTCCATTCCGCGACGGTCCTGGTACGTATGGACTGATCCGGCAAAGTGATATCGGACGCCACACAGACCCGTGTGGAAGGCCCGCACACAGCGAGAATATCCTGGAAGAGCGAATCGCTCCGATAAGGTGTCTCTATCATAATCTCTGTCTCGGAATATTTCCTGGACCTGGCTTCCAGCTCCCTGAGTCTCTTACGGCGTTCCTCGCCCTTTACCGGGATATATCCTGCAAAGGCAAAGCACTGGCCGTTCATACCCGAGGACATCAGGGCCATCATAAGTGAGGACGGACCGGAGAACGGTATCACTTCCACATCCGCCTTGTGCGCCAGGGCCACCAGCGCTGCACCCGGATCCGCCACGGCCGGCAGACCGGCCTCGGATATAAGCGCCATCTCGCCCACTGACTCCAGCACCTTGAAGATGCCTTCTATATCCTCCTGCGAAGAATGTTCGTTTATCTCGTAGAACGACAGCGAGTCCACCATTCCTCTGAAACCGATACGGGACAGATACCTGCGGGCACTGCGGATATCCTCCACAGCGAAATGCCTTACATGCGCTATGCTGGAGAATACATGCGGTGGAATCACCTCCTGAGGAGGATTGTCGCCCAAAGGGGCCGGAACGAGATAAAGTCTGCTGCTCATAATTTACAAAATTACGCAAAAATCCCTATCTTTGGGGTGCTATGGCCAACAAAATAGAATTTCTGGGCACAGGTACCTCCCAGGGCGTGCCCATGATAGGATGCAACTGCGAAGTGTGCCGCTCCGACGACTTCCGCGACAAGAGACTCAGAACTTCCGCCTACATAGAATACGAGGGGCTCAGACTGGTAATCGACGCAGGCCCGGATTTCCGGCAGCAGATGCTCCGGAGCGGGATAAAGGAACTTGACGCGGTGCTTCTCACCCATATGCACAAGGACCACACCGGCGGGCTGGATGATGTCAGGGCATACAATTACTTCATGCACAAAGGTTTCCCCATATATGCCGAAGCCAGTGTTCAGGAATCTCTCAAAAGAGAATACGCCTATGCATTCGGAGACCACCGCTATCCCGGAGTGCCGGACTTCATCCTCCACACCATAGACGAGCATCCATTCAATATCAACGGAGTGGAGATCCTCCCCGTCCGCGCCATACATTACAGACTCCCGGTACTCGGATTCCGTTTCGGCAGACTGGGCTACCTTACCGACGCAAACTGCATATCGGAAGAGTCCATTGAAAAGTTCAAGGGCGTGGATGTCTTCGTAATCAGCTGCATCAGAAGGGAGAAGCATATCTCTCACTTCTGCCTGGACGAGGCTCTGGAAGTATGCCGGAAAGTAGGTGCAGCCCACTCTTTCCTTACACACATCTCGCATCAGCTGGATAGATACGAAGACCTGTGCAAAGTTCTGCCCGAGGGAGTTGAGCCGGCTTATGACGGTCTCTCAATCGCTTTCTAGTCGCTTTCTAGGAGTCAGCATTTGGATATTTGATTTTTTATTCTTATCTTTATAGGGCAAATCCTAAAACACCCTGTTATGATAAGAGTACACGACACCTACGATTACAACACCATCTTCACTGAGAAGGATGCTGAAGTTTACGCCAAGCTGACTGATGACTACAACCCTGTCCACATTGACAGGGAATTCGCAACTGGAACAGAGTTCGGAAGACCTGTTGCACAGGGAGTGCTGATTCTCTGCGCATTCGCAAAGGTTTTCGGAACCATGTGGCCGGCGGACAAGATGGCCTACTTCATCTCTCAGAATGTAACCTACCTCAAGCCGGTGTACATTGACGAGCCTTATCACATCCGCTTTGAGTGTACAAACGTTGACCACAAGAGGATGATCGGCACCATAGTCGGCAAGATGAGGGACAAGGACGGCAACGACGTGGTTATTACTGAGGCGAGAATTTTCTCGAAAGAGCATTTTGCCGCTCCCGCCGTATAATATCTGTCAGCCTGACATATAATTGCAGGAGAGGCTGCTCCATCGGGGGGCAGCCTCTCCTGCAATTATATGTCGCTACTGATTATTCCTCCCATGCCGAGGCATACCGCGAGTTGGTGCCTCCGAGCGAGATGGTCACACCGAAATGAACATCCAGTATCAGTTCTTTCTTCGGTACGGGTATGGATATCGGCAGTCCTTCCAGATTCAGGGCCGAATAATTGACCGGAGTGAAGTCACTGCCGAAGAATATTCCCAGACCCCGCTTAGGGAATGCGGTGATAAGCCATCCTATAGTGGAATGAGTCCTAAGCAGGGAATATGACAGAGCTATGTCAAAACCCCTGGTAGGAGCATAATTCCATGCTAAAGTCAACTCATTCTCTGTTCTGAGACGACCGAAGCGGGCCGAGTAGAGCAGGCCGACATTCATCTTGTCCTTGAGGAATGAGTAATCCACACCTGCATACAACGTGGCTGTAAGCATCCTTATCTGGTCATCGGTCACAGGCTGCTCGGAGAAAGACGCCATAGTAAGCAGATCGTCACCGAGCTGGCTGAACACCTCATTGAAGTCCGTATCGGTTCCTATGCCGTCTACACCGTCAAATACAAATTCCTTACCGTCAGATGCCAGCACCCTGGCTTTGCTTTTATTGTAGGAAATGAAACCGAGGTCGGTAACTGACAGGGAGAATCTCAGACCGTCCACGGGAGTTCCCTGAGATATGGTATACGATATACCGAGGTCGAAAGCAGCACCGTATCCGGCTACACCGAGTCCGGACATATCAAAGCCGACGCCGTTCACATGGCCGTTCTCATCAAACTTAGGCACAAGTCCGCCTCCGAGAATAGAGCCGGTTGCTACTGAATTGACTCTCCAGCTGTCAGAGCCCATATTCAGATCAAGCCTGCTTATATTGGCCTCCACATCCATCATGCTGGCCAGGAACTTCACTTTACCGCCAATCCTCAGGCCCTTGACCCATTTGTCCAGACCCTGCGAGTAGCCCAGCGCGACCTGACCGTACACCTGACCGGTCACACCCAGGTTCCTGATACTGTATGATGTAGGATCACCGGACATACCCAGTTTCGCAAAGCGGAAAAGTTCACCCGGCAGGGACAGGTCCACATCGGCCCGGACATCAAATGACAAAGTCCAGAATGAGTCTTTCCACGTATACCAGCCGGCATCCAATATCTTGTACCGGAAGTTCACGCCCAGGGCATTGCTGTTACGGATTCCGGACAGAAACTCATCCGCACTCACCTCGCTGTTCATGAAAAGTCCGGTCTTGCCGTTTGAAAGCGGGAACAGGAAATTAGATACACCCAGGCTGCTGCCTAAATTAAGGTCCACACCGCTCAGCAACGGGAAGCCCATATAACCCTGGTCCGGCGCAAAAGCCGCGTTGAACTCGTGGTTCTGAGTGGAATTGCGCACAAAATAACTGGTCCGGCTCTGAGCCAAAGCATTAAATGTCAATGCCGATATTGATATTATTCCTAAGAGTAAAACTATCTTTTTCATAATCTGTTCAGTCTAGGGTTATTCATTCAAGTCCAATGTCAGGCCACCAGGTATTCCGGCAGATATATCCGTAATCTGTATCGTGGAACTTTCCGATATCGGGGCACCTGTTCCTTCCAGAAGCTCAAACTGGAAGACAAGATATGCAATCTCCCCTGCTCTGGGGGATTGGGGCACATTGATACTCAACTGCGAGGAGACAGGCTCTCCAGCTGCTCCTCCTGCGCCTATGGTCTGCTTCGGTATTTCTATGTCCAAAGGCTCATAATTGCCGTCCATGAAATAACCTGACAACCGCAAAGACACAGGGAATGAGCTGATGACTGTTCCGTTCAGCATTATGTCCGCCGTAGACAGAGCCGTTCCAAGTTCCTTGGGCATATTGGCCAGAGTATCCCTTACCGGCACATACAGATCGTCTCCGAACTCAAAAGGCAGCACAAACATCATCTCACCGCTGAAATCATAAACCGCATCACAGTCTATATAATGCTCCTCAACACTACAAGTATCCGAAAACGGCCTTACACTTATATCCAGTCTATCGGGTATACGGCTAAGGAGATTGCGGACATCAGCCTCCACCCACTGATAACCGGAAGGCAGTTCTGAAGGATTCTCCGAAGCCAGCCAGTAATTTGCGGTCTCTGTCACGTTCTCATCATCCGATACCGGTGCGCTGAGAGACAGTCCTATAGGATCGGTCTGACTGTCCCCGCTTTCAGATACAGGCACGATATCCGCTTCTATGATGATAGGCACACCTGAATTGGTCATAAGCGAGACAGTGGCATAAGGGGAGATAAAATCCAGCATTACTTCCTCTCCTTTCAAATACTCAGGTATCTCGTCCAACAATATCTGCTCCACTATCTCGTCCAGCTTTATATCTACTTTTCCGTAGAACGAAGACGGGTGCAGCATCCCGTCATCTCCACCGAATGTAACTCCTGAGGAGACATTAAGAACAGCTCCTTCAAACTCCGTCATCTCCGCCTGATCCACCGATATAGCAAGATTGTTCACTGTGAATTCATCCTGGAACTCGAAAGGATCTTCTTTCCCCAGATTGAGTTCTATGGCCTCCATCATCACAGGTTGGAAATCCACGTCACCTGACTCCGAGACTTTACCCTCAAAAGTGATCGTAGTACCATTGACGGCAGGAACGTCCTCAAACTTATATTTTTCAGGGACGATGACATCCAGACTCAGCACCATTGATTCAGGGATAATCTTGTCTGCCTCCAGATGTACACGGGGCAGCAGATATGTATCCTTCAGATTGACACGGCTTATGCTTAACAATCCATCTTCTTTGGCATCCTGGAAAGAGAAGAGATACGTAAACTCCTCAGCAAAGTCAAATTCCGCACTGACTCCAGTCGCTCCGGGATACACAGTGAACTCCCTCTCGTCAAACGACCTGTCAATTCCCTCGACTGTCATACTCTCGGCAAAGTCGCTCACGGACACCTCTTCCTCAAAAGTATCCGTCATCTTGAGGAAATAATTGCCCTGCCCGTCAACTTCTATGAAGTCCACAGTATCCAGGTCAATAAAATCACCGATACCCATGGCCTTTGTAGAACCGACAGGTATCATCAGAGAATCACCGCCTACAGTGATGGTCATATCCAGATCACCTTCACCGACTTTCAGTTCAGACGTGCAGCCGATGCAGACAGCAGCTGCCGCAAATGACACCGTCGCGGGCAGCAATTTCAATTCATTAAGTCTCATAAATTCAAGTATAGTTTATGATTATCAATTCTGTAGAATATAGTCCCCTGCCTTGTCCGCAATTACTGACTGCAGGTCAGACATGGAGTATTCCTTGTCCGAAAACTCTATTACGGCCTGTGCCGGCTCCAGCGTAACCTCGGCCTTGACTCCAGGAAGAGACTCAAGGGCTTTCTGTACATGCATCACACAGTGACTGCACATCATACCTTTTACTTTATAAACAACTTTTGTCATAGTACACATCTTAAAAATCGGCGCAAATATAGCAATTGAACGACTATTTTACAACTACTTCCACCCAATCTTCACGGTCATACCACAAATAACCTTTCACCGTAGAGAATCCCATAGTACTCAACAGGTTCATATATCCCAGCACCTGCCGGCGGTACTGCCCGTCCCGGGCCTTGCCGAACTTGTAGTCCACCACTATGGCCTCTTCTCCCCTGCACATGATCCTGTCAGGACGGTAATTGTCTCCTCCAGGAGCGATTATCGGGACCTCCGTCATCACCGAATACGTCCCGTCGAACCAGTGCATGTCCTCCACCGAGACAAGCATCCTGGACAGACGCTCACTCACGGCCGGCATGTCCTGACGGGAAAGCAGTCCGGAGTCCACCGCCGTGCGCACCGCCCTGTCAAGGTCTCCGGCGACCGTCACCCTTGAGAGAATATCATGCAGGACAATGCCCCTCATGCGGGTGTCTCCCTCAGGGAAAAACTCTCCGGAAGGGAATGACAGACGGAGCCTTCCGCCTATCGGCACGGAGGGAAGAGAGTCCATCGTATCATTGCCCTGTTCCCCGCCGCGCTCCTCATCATAAGACGGACGGGTCCACTTTCCGCTCTCGTAGACATTGTCCGTCATTTCTTCCTTAAAATGACTGTACAGCAGACCCGCTACCGATGAGGTCAGGGAGCTGTCGGACGGAGTCTGGGCAAATACCAGCAGTTCCCGCTCCGCCCTGGTGAAAGCCACGTAGGCCACATTGACCGCATCCACCGCTGACAGACGCTTCTCCTCCAGGTACTCTTCCTGAAAATATGTCTGTTCCAGCTTTTTACAATACTCCAGCGGATATACTGGCAGCATGTCGAATGGCGGTCGGGAACAACTGCACCATATATACTTGGAGAAATTGCCTCTGGGAGAGAGGTTCATCTGGAAGAAAGGCACTATCACCGCCTTGAATTCCAAGCCCTTGGACTTATGGACAGTTATTACCCTCAGTGCGTCCCGACCCTCAGGCGCGGACACGGAGCGGTTCTTGCCCTCTGTATCCCACCACTCCAGGAAACCTGTCACGTCGGAGCCTCCCGTCCCGACATATTCCAGAACACAGTCCAGAAAAGCCGTCAGAAAAGCGGGACCGCCGCAATCTCCGGCTTCACCTCCGGAGCGGAGCAGTTCCTCGCATATATTGTACAGTGACTTCTCCTGCGGTCTGCTGTCAGTCTCTTCCTGCTGCGCAGCAGCCGTCCCGGCCATCTGCCTCAGCCTGTCCACGGCATGACGGACTGCAGGAGATGAGGATATCTTCAACGAATCCTCGGTCATGATACTGAATCCTTTGGATATCAGATAGTCGGACATGGCAGCACCTTCAGCCCTGGTACGGACCAGAAAAGCTATGTCCCCCGGACGGTAACCGTTGCCGATCAACGTGCTGACCGCATCCAGAATGCCCTGCATATACAGCTCATCCCCCACTGCCGCCGACTTTCCGTCCACAAAAGTCACGCGCACGTGGCCCGGCGGACGGACACCGCCCCGAGGTATCTCCTGAGCCGCATCGGCATATATGCCCCCGAGAAATCCGTTTTCCCCCAAAGACTGGAAGAAGGCGTTGTTGAACCTCACCACCTCGGCCGAGCTCCTCCAGTTGTAGCGCAGAGTGTCCTTCCTGCATCTGTCCGCTCCCAGATCGGCCTCGATACCGCTGTCCAGCAGCTTCCAGTCCGAACCCCTCCAGCGGTAGATACTCTGCTTCACATCCCCTACGGCCATGCAGAAGTGCCCCGCATCCACGCTGTCGGCTATCAGCGGACGGAAATTGCCCCACTGCATCCGGGATGTGTCCTGGAACTCGTCCAGCAGATAGTTGTCTATCCTGCAGCCCACCTTCTCATATATAAAAGGTGTATCGCTGCCGTCTATTATATCCGACAGGAACTTCGGGGTATCCGAGAGCAGCACCAGATTGTTGCGGCGGCAGTAATCCCTCACTCCGCCTTCTATGTCACTCAGGATGCCCATGACAGTCAGATTGCGCAGAATCTCCTGCGCGGTGAAATACTCTCTAAGGCGTGCCTGCCAGCCGTCCGCTGCCATTTCCCGTACCAAGTCACGCAGACCGTCCGCATAAGCCTGCGCGATGCTGCCAGCCTTGGACTTGCCTGCCCCGGAGCACCATTTTGAAGAATCCTCATCCGCCATCTTGACAAAAGAGGCCGACGGGACCTCATACCGCCCCGACCGTAATTTCTCAAAATACTTCATGAAAGAGCGGGAGCCGCCCTTGAAGTCCTCAATGTCAAGTCCGTATCCGCCCATTATGGCGAATGCCTTATCCGCCTTCGCCCCGGCATCCCTTTGGAAGTCCCCGGTTATTTTCCGCATCCGGCTGCCGCAGCTGTCTATCTCCGCACGTCCCGGAAGTCCGCTGCCCGCACTGCGCACCGCCAGCTTATACGGTTCCTTGAACAGTTCCGACCCGAGGGCCAGCAGCTGAGGGACACTGTTCCAGTCCCGGCCGCTCTCCACCGCCTCCACCGACAGCTTTATAAGCCAGTCCAGCAGTTCCTTATTGTCGTCCAGAGAGTTCATAAGGGAATCCACAGCCATGGTGAGCACGGCACTGTCGTTGAGTTCCACGCTGTAGGAGGCAAAATGTCCTGTCTCCAGCGCGAAAGAGCGGAGAACCTGCTGGAAGAAACGGTCTATGGTACTGATATTGAAAAGCGAATAGTCATTGAGAATCTCCGACAGCACCGCAGCTGCATGTCCGCGCACCGCCTGCTCCCTGTCGGTCTCCGGCACTTTGGAGAACCGCTCCAGCCTCTTGAGATCCTCGATATAAGGAGATTTTCCACCGGAAGCCAGAGTATTCAGTTCCTTGAGGATACGCTGCTTCATCTCGCCCGTGGCCTTGTTGGTGAAAGTCACGGCAAGGATGTGCTTGTAGCGGTCCGTCCCCCCGGAAAGGAGCTCCCTTATATAGTCTCCGGTCAGTTTGTGGGTCTTGCCCGAGCCGGCCGACGCCTTCCGTATTTCCAACATAACTTCCTGTCTTTATCTGTTACATTTTGCGGTAAAGGGACAATAGGCACAGGCCTTTCCGTCCTCACAGGCCGTAAACGGCACCTCCGGACTCAGGATAGTGTCCAGAAGCTCCGACAGCCTCTCCTTAAAGTGCTCATACTGCTCCTTTGTGACCTGAATCCAGGAATTTCCGCCTGAATACAGACTCCTCGTATAGTATATCTCCAGCATGACCCTTTCGATGTCATCCTGAGCGAACAGCCTCGTCTCCTGTCTGTCCAGAATCAGCAGATAGAGCAGCAGCTGGAAGATATGCGAGCCCTGCGGATATGTGTCCGCATCGAACAGGCCGTCAATATCCTTACAGGTAAAATGAGCTCCGCCGGTCTTGTAATCCACTATCCTGAGACTGCCGCCGGATATATCGACACGGTCAAATATACCCATGAGACTGACTCTACGGCCTCCTTGTGTCTCAAACTGAGCTTTTTTAGATTCCTCCAGCAGTCTGACAGTAATCGGAGCCCTATCCGCATCATTTTTGAGCGTCCTGGCCGCCAGGTTGGACACCAGAGCTCCGGCAATCCTGTTGCGTCCGGTTATCTCCTTAAGCCCCAGACCATTGTCCTCATCAAAGAATCCCCGTTCCACCACAGCCTTTATTTGTGCATCGTCAGCGGCGAGTTTCAGAAGAGTGTCCCTGTCCACCGCATGTCCCAGGAAAGGAGCATAGAGCTCATGCATCACGTAGTGGTACAGAGTTCCGAAAGCCGCGTTGTCCATCCCCTCCGATATATCCTCATCCTCCTTAAGGCCCAGCACATACTGATAATAAAAGCGCATAGGACAGCCCAGCCACATCTGCAGGGACGAGTTCGAGAATGTCCTATGGGAAAGTTTTTCCAGCATATCAGGAGTCTTGCTGACAGGCGGCACATCCTTCAACGGGCTGCCCGTAATGCCGAATGTCACGGCAAGCCGCTTTACGGGATAATGGAAATGATACTCCATCTGCTTGATGTAACGGCTCTCCTCTCCGGCCTTAAGGCCCTCGCTGCGGCTGTCGCTGAGCAGCCACACCCTGCGTGCCCTGCATATACTGCGGTAGAAGTGGTAAGCGGAGATGGAGTCCTGATACTCGTATGTGGGCAGTCCGAAGCCTCGGCGGAGATTGTACGGTATCATGGAAGGGGCAGTGTTCCGGGACGGGAAAATGCCCTCATTGGCCGAAAGTATGATCAGGTTCTCGAAATCCAGGGCCCTGATCTCCAGAGGTCCCATAATCTGAAGTCCGTCCAGGGGCTCGCCGCTGAACGGGATGGACACGGACGACTCCACCCGGCGCAGCAGACGGAAATAGGTGTCCCTGCGTATGTCCATGCCCAGTGAGCGCAGCAGATTGAGACTGCGGCTGTACCCCATCAGGAACTCCTTGTCGATACGGTCCGCGCTTACCGCCACCTCGTCCAGTATCGCCTGAAGATAATCCGACACGGACTCCGACACCTTGATCCCGGGCACACAGGAGTCCTTGAAAATCAAAGCCAGCAGCTTATCCTCACCTGCTCCGGTCAGCATCGGGGCCGGGGGATATATCCGGTTCTCCTTTATCAGCTCACTCCTAAGAGCTGAGGCCCGGTCCCGGAGAGCCTCGCTGATATATGGATGGGACAGGATATTGAGCACATCGCGGAAATAGAAGCGCACCTGACCGTCCCTGACCCTCAGCCTTTCCTGCAGGGAGGCCACCGACGATATGAATGAGGACACATTGCTGTGCGCCAGAGGATAGCCCATCGTCACATTGACCGGAGCTATCTCCTCGGGAAGAGAGTTCAGCAGCGGGAACAGCAGCTGCTCGTCCGGAAGCAGCACCGCCGTGGAGAAAAGATCCACGGTACCGGAGGACTCCGCTATCTCCTTCAGAACCCGGCCAACATACTTGGTCTGACCGGCTGCGGACGGAACGGAGACAGCCGTAATCTCAGGAATACACTCACAAAGACCTCCGTCCTCCGGCAGAGGGTACCGCGACGGATAGCGGCTGACATTGTCCTCCATGAAAAGCGAGGACTTGTTGGCCCTGTCCTTTATGGCCTCTCCGTAATAATCCCAGTAGAAATCCCCCTTCCCGGCCTTGAGCAGGGTGTCGAACAGCTGCCTCTCGCATCTGTTGGGTGCATTGAGCCCCACGAAGACGATATTGCCGTAGCCCTCCAGGATCTCCAGCAGTTCCGGATCTCCGTCCTTGAGACGCTCGGCCACAGAGCGGTAGACCATGCCCTCGTATGCCTCGCCCCTGGAAAGCAGGGCGGAGCGGAACGAGGAGTATATGTCATACATCCCGCTCCACATACTTACGAAGTGACGCTCATTGGCTTTGTCCCTGCCCTTTATGAGCACGCCCCAGAAAAGCTCTATCGCCTTACGCTGATTGTCGGACAGATAGTCATAACGGCTGTCTATCTCCTTGATATCCGAGATATTGGAGAAAAGTCTCCCGGCATCCACCAGATACTTGTCGATATCATCGAAGTCGTTGAGTATCACCTCTCCACGGTAGATGAAATCATCCAGGCTCTCCGAGAATCCCTCCACCCTCTCCACGAACACCGTATACAGGCGGTGCAGAAGAGTGATCTTATCCAGGGTGCGCAGGCCGGACAGAGCAGTGAACAGGTCATTGATATTGGTCAGGCGTGGGGAGAATACGGCCCTGGAGACCGACTCCCCGAGATATCTGCGGAAAAAGAGCGACGACCGCCGGTTGGGGAATACGAAAGTACAGCCCCTCAGATCCCCGCCCGTCTCGGAGAGGAATCGCTCGGCCACACTCCTGAGAAACTCCTTTCTCACCTGAGTCTCTCCCTTATGGCCTCGGCCTGAGCCTCATAGCCGGGCTTGCCCAGAAGAGCGAACATATTTTTCTTGTAAGCCTCCACACCGGGCTGATCAAACGGATTGACTCCCAGCATGTAGGCCGATATACCGCAGGCCTTCTCGAACAGGAAGAAGAGCTCGCCGAGATTGAACTCGTCTATCCGCTCCACTGTCACCCTGCCGTTGGGCACTCCGCCGTCCTCGTGAGCCAGCCTCGTACCGGTCTCGGCCATCCTGTTGCAGTGCTCCAGATGCTTGCCGGAAAGGAAATTGAGTCCGTCCAGATTCTGAGGATCATCACACACCGTCAGTTCCCTGCCGGCGTGTTCCACCGATATGACGGTCTCGAAGAGCATCCGCTCACCCTCCTGGATATACTGGCCCATCGAATGCAGATCCGTAGTGAAATTGACCGAAGCCGGGAATATTCCCCTGCCCTCCTTGCCCTCGGACTCTCCGTAGAGCTGCTTCCACCATTCTCCGAAATACTGGAGCTTGGGATTGTAGCTGACCAGAATCTCCACCTTCTTGCCGCTGTCGTAAAGTTCATTGCGTGCAGCCGCATAGAGCAGGGCCGGATTGCGGGCATCCCTCTCAGCGCATATCCTCTGCATCGAGGCTGCGCCCCTGAGCAGGGCACGGATATCGTAGCCGGCCACGGCTATAGGCAGCAGACCTACCGGAGTAAGCACCGAGAAGCGGCCTCCCACATCATCGGGAATGACGAAAGTCCTGTATCCTTCCTGATCGGAGAGACTCTTGAGGGCACCGCGCGCCTTGTCTGTCACTGCTACGATTCTCGATGCCGCCTCAGCCTTGCCGTATTTGCCCTCGACGTGCTCCTTTATGATTCTGAACGCAACGGCCGGCTCTGTAGTCGTGCCGGATTTGGATATTACGATTACTGCCACGGACTTGCCGCTGATGTAATCCAGCAGCTCGGCATGATATTCCTCAGAGAGGTTAAAGCCCGCGAAGACCACCTCTATCCCCCTGCGCTCCATACCGAAAGAGTGCGACAGAGCCGCCAGGGCCGCCTTTGCACCGAGATAGGAGCCGCCGATGCCGATGACCACGGCCACCTCCACACCCTTCTGCCTCCACTCGTCAGCTATGGCGCAGCAGCCGTCCACGATGGAGGCCGGAGTGTCCGACGGCAGATCCATCCATCCCAGGAAATCATTGCCCCTTCCCTTTCTGCCTTCCAGCACATCAAAAGCCGCAAAAGCCTTCTCTACATATTCCTTGGAAGGCTTGAAATTGACATTTACCATAATTCAGATATTTTTATTGTTGAACTTACATCAGAGAGTCCTCCAGGCGGCGCATCACCTGGACAGGATGCTTCTTCCCGTACAGTATCGAGTAGACGGCATCGGCGATGGGCATGTCCACCCCGTACTTGCCGTTGATCTCGTGAATGGCCTTGGAAGCATACAGTCCCTCGGCCACCTGGTTCATCTCCAGCATCGCCGTCTGGACCGAATAGCCCTTGCCCAGCATACTGCCGAAGTTGCGGTTGCGCGAGAAAGGCGAGTTGCAGGTCACCAGCAGGTCGCCCAGATAAGCCGAGCGTGAGGTATTGCGCCGCACATCGGGATTGGTCGCGTTGATGAACTCCTTCATCTCACGGAAGCAGCTGGCTATGAGCACCGCCATGAAATTGTCCCCGTAGCCGATACCGTAACAGATACCGGCGGCTATGGCATACACGTTCTTCAATGCCGCCGCATACTCCACCCCGTATATATCCGTACCGGCTATCGTATTGACATAGTGGTTCTTGAAAAAGCCGCACAGATACTCGGCCACCTTCTGGTGCTTGGACGAGAGGGTGATGTACGAGAGCCTCTCCATCCCCACCTCCTCGGCGTGACAGGGTCCGCTGATGACCCCTATCCTGTCGAAAGGCACCTTATGGTCGTGATGGAAATACTCCGCGACCGTCTGGTAACGGTCACCGACAAAGCCCTTGACTGCCGATATCAGCATCTTGCCGTCGTAAGAGGCGGTGACTCTGGATACCTCCTTGAGAAAATACGCCGAGGGTATGGCGAAGATCAGTATGTCCGACTCCGCCACCACATAGTCTATGTCGTTGGTCAAGGTAAAGCTGTCAGCATCCAGCTCCACCGAAGTAAGGTATTTGGAATGATGATGGTACTTCTCGATATGCTCTATGGCGTCAGTATCGCGCATATACCAGTTGAGCTTCCTGCCGTTCTCGCTCAACAGCTTGACCAGGGCCGTCGCCCAGCTGCCGCCTCCTACCACCCCGAATACGGGGTCTTCCTTCATCCTGTCGTAGATATGTCTATGCTCCATGCGCGAATCGATTTATATTACTCGTTCCGCAAAGATAATTCTATTTCCATAAAACTGCATTTTTTACAAAAACTATTTCCATAAATAACGCATAAACGCGATTTCTATTTCCATAACTAAAAACTTACCAAGTGATGAACATCGCTATAACACGAATAATGTTATATGTGGTTATAATCAGGAGGGCAACAATCTTAACTGTGACGGAGTTCTTAGACTAATATACCCCAAAGGGTATAATCACACATCGCCCGACAAATTTTACACCTTATCGGGTATATTTTTACATAATTTTACTATATTTGCACCCTAAAGGGTATAATCATGCAGCAAACAACCTTATCCAGATACGTAAAGGCCATGCGCAAGCAATACGGCCTGACTCAGGTGGACCTCTCGGAGAAGTCCGGAGTCGGCCTGCGCTTTGTCCGTGAGCTGGAGCAGGGCAAACAGACTCTCCGGCTGGACAAAGTCAACTTGATTCTCAACCTATTCGGCAGCGAAGTAGGCGCAGTCCCTCTCTCCAAAAACACCGATGATCTATGAAACAGGCGACGGTATATCTACGCGGAGATAGGGCCGGCATCCTTACAGAAGATGAAAACGGCTACACATTCCTGTATGACAGCGGATTTCTGACGTCAGAAAAGGCTGAGGCCATAAGCCTTACTCTGCCTTTGACCGACAGACCCTATAGGGACAAAGTCCTGTTTCCCTTTTTCGACGGCCTGATTCCCGAAGGCTGGCTGCTTGACATCGCTGAGAGGAATTGGAAAATTGACGCACGGGACCGCATGTCCCTGCTGCTGGCCTGCTGCAAGGACTGCATAGGAGCCGTAGGTGTTGAACCGATAACCGGAAAGGAGGAATAATCATGGCCAAATGTCTTTACTGCTATAAGGAGCTGCATGAGAATGAGAAGGATTTTCATAGGGAATGCGCGAAGAAAATATTCGGAGTTCCTGAGGCTCCGGTGCTGCCGTACACCCGGAACAATCTCACCGACCTTGCGAAGCAGGTAATCCGCAGCCAGACCACTTTGACAGGAGTTCAGGCCAAATTGTCCCTGGACATCTGCAAGGACAGGCCGAGCGGAAAAGAGCGCTTCACTATCGTAGGACTGTGGGGCCGGTACATTCTCAAGCCGCAGACCGACCGTTTCAGCAATCTTCCGGAAGTGGAAGACCTCACCATGCATCTGGCTGAACTGGCTAAAATGAAAGTAGTCCCGCACAGTCTGATACGTTTCGCCGACGGAGAACTGTGTTATATAACTAGACGCATCGACCGCACCGCCAACGGAGGGAAGCTGGCAATGGAAGACATGTGCCAGCTTACGGAACGTCTTACAGAGCATAAATACCGGGGCTCATACGGCCAGATTGCGAAAACCATAAGAAAATACTCCTCCGTACCCAAACTTGATCTAGTCAATTTCTGGGAGCAGGTGGTATTTTCCTGGATTACAGGCAATGCCGATATGCACCTGAAAAACTTTTCCCTCTACAGCAAGCAGGCCGGCAACTACACTCTCACACCGGCATACGACATGCTGTCCACAGCGTTGGTTATGCCGGAAGACACCGAGGAACTCGCATTGACTCTCAACGGCAAGAAACGTAAAATCAAAAAGGCTGATTTCATCACCGAGATGTCGGCCTGTGGACTGGAGGAGAAAATCATTGAGAATATCTTCAGTAAATTCCACAATGCCTTCAGCAAGTGGCAGACGTTCATAGGGTTGTCATTCCTTCCGGAGAACATGCGGCAGAACTTCATCAAAATAATTGCCGGCAGGCTGCGTATGCTGGAATAGTGCAATACCCCAGCTTGACAGAATTAGGGCCGAAAAGGGCCGCTGTGACTGTCAACAATATTTGCAAATTCGCACACGGAACAATCCCCGCCAGGTGCTGTTTTATGTAAAAAGTTAGTATATTTGTAGCGTCATGCACGGAAACGCATGGCGGACATATTGGTGAAAGTGTTTTCGCACTGTCCTTTCCAAGAAATCTGACAGTTTCAACGAACGTAAGGACGACGACAGCACCGTCACCCGTATTGGTTGTGTATTCATCACAAACGATACAGGTGTGGGGATTGTTTCAGTCTGTTTACGTTCGGGCTTTGTCAGAGCCTCTTGGAAGACAGACGGACCGGCTCCACACTTTCTTTTTACACAAACCCGCAGACGAACAGGAGCCTATCTGCACATATTTTAACAAAGCAAGCAATTGAAAAACACCACCATACAACGACAAGCACCTCCTTTTAGAGGCTATTGTTGAAAAATAATTTCAATTTTTATTATAGATTTTTACTTTTTTGATATATAAACTTAGACAACCTTTAATATAACTGACCATGTTAATCAAAACTACAGTCAAATGTAACAACTGCGGCAGGAACTTCGAGACTCCCCTGCAATTTTCTAGATATAGATGTGACAACTGCAGCAAAGAGCACATCTTGTGTCCGGAATGTGGAAACAAAGGACTCAAATGCAGCAGGTGCGGCGGTGAAATAATCACAAATGACGAACATATTGCCCGTCATGGAATTGAAGATATTTATGGAAATATCATAAAGGTAAACGGACCGATCATGCATTAATTTAATATTCTGGATATGTGGATAAAAAAGGGAACATTCATCATCAACACAGACAACATCGCAGCAATTTATCTGAGAGGGGGGAAACTGTTTTTCAGGACCCCGGGGGCAAGCAGTCCTTCAACTATTGACAGAGGTGCTTTCAGTACAGAAATCTGTTTAGGGGAAATGGATCCGGAAGTTGTTGACAAAATTTGGCAGGCATATATCAACAAGAAAGATTTTATTGACTTGGATTCATTCGTGTCCACTAAAAATTATTGACAATAGCGGGAGGAGGCCGAAAATCCGGAAAAGAGTAGGCTTAAATTTAAAAAAATACTAAAATATGGGAATATTAACGAATCCAGACAGGGATATGGTAGCGGAAACATTTTCTGCAACGGTTATAGAATCTTTTAAAGAAAGACTGAAGAACGAAAAGGATTATTACTTTCATACGACAGCTCTGATAGGACTGCCGGAAGGATACGATCTGAATAAACTGATGATACCGTCGCCGAAATGTGTAATTGATTGCCGAAAGGCAGCCGTTGATTCTGTGACAAAGGCCTTTAATAAATTGAAAGAAGATACGCATTATATCGTGCTGGACTATATATACTCGCTGCCGAAAGATGATGACTTACGCCGGTTGCTTTATCACTGCGTAAAGGAGTCTGTTTTCAGAGCTGACCGATTGATTATCCTGGTATTCAGATATAAGGAGGAAGAAAAAGGTAAACGCTGGACATACGATGAACTGGCGGAAAAACTGTGCGAGGAATTCCCCTGCATACAAATCAGCGAAGACCGCAAAGGCCGCAAAGACATATTCTTCGGTAACGTATTCGAGCCTTCGATAGGCAATGGCATAGTATCATACAATCGTAGGGATGTTTTGCTTGAAAAGATAAATAAGATATTAATGAAGAGAGACAGATGTGATAAATGGTCTCTTTGTGACTTAGTTAATCTGAAAACAACTTTAAACGACATTAACAATGTCATAACATTAGAGATCACACTGCATTTCATTGATTGGCTTGAAAAAGAAAAAATCATCAACAAAGGTCAAGCTGACAAAATGAGACATGATGTACTTGCCACCAAACCGAATACAAATGGCTTTGACATCCAATATGCAGGAGCATATGGAGATGTGCCAATATTGGCTGAGGTCAAATGTTGCATACCGGTTCAGACTGATGATTTCGGAAGTAATCAGAAAGACAGCATACAACGTGATATAGATTCGCTTCGTAATGGTAAGAAAAAGGCTAAAGGTGCAGCCAAAACATCACAAGGTGTGTCTACATATTATAGATTCCTTGTAGTGATGGATTATGGCAGTTCTCGAAATGCTGTGGAAAAACTGATAAGCAAACAAAGTGACGTTGAAATATATTCGGGACAAAATTTGGACAGTACGAAAATATATGTAGTTATGATATCGTAAAGCGCAAGAAAATCGTGATACAATATCTGAATCTAAGGAATCCGAAATAAGATAAATATTAAACTATTAAAATATGGTAACATCTGGTAAATCCACAAATGAATCACAGGGCATCTATGATGCTGAGATTGAAAGATTAATCGAACTTGCAATCATAGACGGCCAAATAAGTGAAAATGAGAGACAGGTATTATTAAGGAAAGCACAATCAAAGGGGATTGATTTAGACGAGTTCAAGATGGTGCTTGATGCCCGGTTAAGCGAGTACAATCAATACCGCTTAAAAAAACCTGCTTCCATCAAATTCGGTGAAGTAAGAAAATGCCCTAACTGCGGAGCTGAAATCAAGTCTTTTCAAACCAAATGCGAGCAATGCGGATTTGAATTCCGTAATGTTGAAGCCGTAAACTCCGCGCAGAAACTTTTTGATCTTTTACAAGAAGTTGAACTCAGAAAATCTGAGAAAATAGCCGAACTGCAAAAGGATGAAAAAAACAAACCATTTTTCAACAAACTTCTTGACAATAGTAATCAAAACGCCGCCAAATTCTATAAATCCATGAATTCCGGGTTGGTAGGAAAAGCTACAAGTAAATTGTTAGGTGATCTAGGAACAATGATAGATGAATCCAACGAAAACGATCCTATTGCAAAAATAGAAAAGCAAGCGGAAGCAGAACAAGCTTCAATTATTAAAAATTTCCCAGTCCCGAATACAAAAGAGGATTTGCTTGAATTACTTGCCATGGCGACCAGCAATGCGTATGACAATGATGGCGTAATCGGCTCAAAAGAACAGGTTTGGCTACAGAAAACAGACCAAATATATCAAAAGACCATCATCTGCGCATCAGACGACACTTCATTAATGGAAAAAGCCACCTATATGATTGTTTCACTCATGAAACGATTACCACAAGGTAATTACAAAAATTTCACTACGATTCCCAAGAATATGATGTACATATTCAACGATGCAACGGTAGCCAACAACGAAGTCATAAACAGCAAGCCAGTCACCGCTAAAGAAATACACACGAAATCCCCAAAAACTGATTTTCAACACAAAAAGGATATTCAGAATACTCATATGAACAAAGTCAGCATCAATAAAAATTACACAAGACGGAAATTAAATGACATTCTTGACCTTGTTGAGACAAAAAGGAATTTAAACTTCGATGAAAAATCTTTGATTTTTGATCAGGTAGAAGTAGTAAAAAAATATAAAAACAGACTAGTCTGGTGCGTTATAATCCCTTTTATAGGATGGATATGCATTCCCGTAGTAGCTTACCGCAAGAGAAAAGCTATTAAGAAATTAGACAAATATTGCACTATGCTATTATTAAGATAATATGGGAATATTTGGAAACAAACAGAAAAAGTCCGGTGGGATGATGAATGTCATCCGCTGTGATGAGAAAGAGTATCTTGTCTGGAAATGGAGACCGGAAGGACAAGATGTAAATTCTACCACAAGGGAAAATTCTATCCGATTTGGCAGTAGCCTCAGGGTAAAAGACGGAGAAGTGGCAGTTTTTGTGTACAAACAAAAAGACGGGACAGTTCAGGACTATATTGAAGGCCCCTATGACGAAACTATCAAAACCGCCAACTTTCCCATTCTATCCAGCATTATAGGCTTGGCCTATGGAGGAGACTCCCCTTTTCAAGCTGAGATTTATTTTATTAACCTTGCTCGAAATATCCAAGTTAGATTCACAATACCTTACTTCGACGTATTTGATCCACGCTTTCTTGATTTCGCAGTTCCTATGGCAGTACATGGCAGCATCACATTCAATATCACTGATTATAAAGCGTTCATTAAGTTGAACCGAATGATTAATTTTTCTTTAGAAGATTTCAACAAACAGTTGAAAGATGCCGTCACTAAATATGTCAAGTCATTTGTCAGTAACGCTCCTCAGGACAACGGCATCCCCGTCCTGCAAATAGAAAGGAAAATAACTGAGATATCAGACCTTCTCCAAGAACGGCTGTCAAAGGAATTGGCTGAAGATTTTGGCGTCAATGTCAAGCGAGTGGATATAAACCGCATAGATCCAGACAAAGAAAGCGAGGGATATATGGAACTCCGCCATGTAACCGCCATGCAACAAGCGCAGGCAATCCAGGCACAGACCAAAGTCAGCATAAAGAATATGGCAGATACACAGGCCATAAACGCAGAGAATATGCAGGAGACCTTGCGTATTAACCGACAGGAAGCACAGCGTGCTCAACGCCTGCAGACTGAGACTAATTTCATAGGGGCTCACGCACTGGATCAGCAGGCAAGCGTCCTTCGGGCAGGAGCTGAGAACCTCGGAGCCATGGGCTATATGGGAGACGGAGGAGGCATGAATGCCGCAGGAATGATGACCGGCATGATGATGGGAGGAGCCATAGGCAGTCAGATGGCAGGGATGATGAATAATATGGGACAGACAATACAAAACGGTATGAACACCCCGCCCCCGCCACCTATCCCGACATATATGCTGGCAATCAATGGCCAACAAAGCGGCCCATTCTCCATACCGCAACTGCAGCAACTTGCACAAAAAGGAAAGATTAATGCCCAGACATATGTTTGGAAGCCGGGTATGAGCGAATGGATCATGGCCGGTCAGGTAGATGAACTTAAAAACATATTTATACCCAACACACCTCCCCCACCACCGATGCCCCCCATGCCTCAATAATCAAATACAATTGAATCAATATGGACAACTCGTTTAATTCATTAGACAGACTTTTAGAGTTCGGTATGAGTATGGCCGTCGCACAGCAGATGATTGCGACCATGAATCATGTTATAGATAATATGCAAACCCCTGGTTCAGGAGCACCTGTCATAAAAACAGAATCACAATATTATGCTATCGTGGACAATGTTCAGATCGGCCCCATTACTGAGCCTGAAGTAAACACTCTGGTATCATCTTGTAAAATAAAAGAAGACACCTTAATGTGGAAACCAGGCATGAGCGGCTGGACACAGGCGAAACTCATACCTGAAATTATGAAATTAATAATCTTGAATAAACATTGAGATGAGAATAGACATTTTCTACGCAATAGTCACCGTGGCCATCTCAGCATTATTGTCTTGGGGGGAATACAGCATCGTCAAAATTGAAGGCCTTAAATGGATTGCCACGATTACTACTTTTATAGCACTTGTCGTATCCGGCCTGTTTGCTATTGCCTTAAAAGCCAAAACGGAACGAGCCGGTATTGTCATGCACACTATTGGTGGAATCTTTCTATTCATTCTGCTTGTCCTTAATTTCACCTTTGCTTTTTTTGAGTTTTCTGCACCATTGTACATCATTGTCAATGCATTATTACTTTTAATAATGATTTTAATTATACGATTTACGACCAAGCATACATAGACACAATTATTAATGAACTAAGGACAGAGGCTAAATAACGGCTGACAGGTATGACGCAATATTTTAGATGTTGTTAATTTACAATTGATAGTGCTTTGATGATATCGGTACTGATTACAGGATTTGAGCCGTTCGGAGGCCGGGACAGGAATCTGTCGTGGGATGTGGCCGCAAAGGCCGCATCCTGCGACAGTTTCAAAGATTGGGTCAATGCAGTACGGTTACCGGTAAGTTTCAGGGAAGTAACGGAGATTGTATCCGGTTTACTGCAGTACATGAAGCCGGACGTTATGCTCATGCTCGGTATGGCTGCCAAAAGGGAAAGAATCTCGGTCGAGAGACTGGCCGTCAACCTGCAGGACGCACGGATACCGGACAACGAAGGATTCCTGCCTGTTGACAGACCGATATTCCAGGATGGAGAGAATGCATTGTTCTCTACCCTACCGGCAAAGTCCATTGTCAGCGCAATAAACGACACCGGAATTGATGCCGCCATATCTGAAAGCGCTGGACTATATGTCTGCAATACTGCTTTCTACACTGCCCTTTACCGAACAAGAACAACATGCACCAAGGTCGGATTCATTCACTTTCCCGACATGCCGGCGACTGAGGCCCTCAAGGCTGTTTCAGCCGCATTGGAACAAATAAGATCACAATGTCAAAAATAAGCGAGTTCAAGAAAAAACTGGCGCGGGTCTTTGATGACAACCTGCGGACCTCAGTATGGCACAATGTACTTGACTGGATTATTATAGGATTCATTGTACTCAGTTCACTGGAAGTATTCCTGTCAACATTCAAAAATATCGCTGAGCGATACGGTGCTGTACTGCATTTCATAGACATTCTTACCACTGTGGTTTTCACCGTCGAAGTGACACTCAGAATATGGACTGCCGACCTGATTGATCCCAAGTACAAAGGCTTTTGGGGCAGAGTCCGCTACTGTCTCAGTTTCTACGGACTGATTGACTTCCTGTCCACCTACACATTCTACCTGGGTCTTATAATTCCGATACCTGCCACGGCTGTCAAAGTACTCAGAGTAGCCCGTCTGCTACGCGTATTCAGATATATGAAAGCGTTCCGGCTGTTGGGCAAAGCCATCGCATCCAAGAAAGAAGAGCTCAGCATCAGTATGGCCGTTCTGTGTATTGTCACGGTCATACTTTCATGCCTGCTGTATTTCGCCGAGCATAACGCCCAGCCGGAAGTATGTGAAAACGGTTGGAAAACACTCGTGTGGGCCTTCGCCCAGTACATCGGAGATCCCGGGAAAGTGGCAGACTTCCCGATGATGACCTTCTGGGGACAGTTCATTGCCGCCATCGTAGGACTGCTTGGAATCGCCATCTTTGCCGTACCAGCCGGTCTTATCGGATCCGGATTTCTGGAAGTAATCGAAGCGAGAAACCACCGGAAAGAACTGGACAGGAACATCTTGAAACTTCACAATGCTTTCGAGAGAAAACTGGATCGCTACACCGAATATCAGATAATGCCGCCTTTCATCTCTATCGCCGACATCCAGGCAAGGATGCGGATGACTGAGAACGCCATATTCGAGGCCGTGGATGAAAGCTGTGATTTCAGGATCATCAATCTGGCCGCCACAATCCCCGTAAACAAGAACCCGCAGGACAGACTGGCCGTGGAGCATTTCCTCGTCAACCGACCATACGGCTATATGATAGACAGAGGATCTAAGGTAACCATTGTCTCAGTCTCCAACATAGTAGATCCGGTCATAGGCCATTTTGCCTATTATATGGCCAAAACAGGAGGATTCAATTACATAAGCCGCGAGACCGGAGAGACAAGGCCGTACAAAAGTTTCTACACCTATTCAGAAACCAGTCCGCAGCCGGGGCAACAGGAATTCATGAGCGATATCGAGAATCTGTCTGCAAAAGATGGCGCATGGATTATCACGATGCTGGCGGCAAGCGGAGGCAACGAACCTGATTACCCGACACAGATTCATTTCTGCTACGGAGGAGCAAAGGGCGATGAGAGTTTCAATGCCCGGGATCTGCTCATCCACGACATTTCCCTTGCCGACAAACTGATGAGATCAATTGAATCCGCACTTAACGAACAATACGGCATCAGTTGTGACCGTCAGAGATACCACAGTTCCGACCAGCCGGGAATATTTATCCGTCACTTAAAAAACAGAGATTCTGTAAACAGCCTGTTCATCAGGGCCGCATGGAGCATTACCTGCCATGACCCTCATCGTACGGCAATCTCCAAGACCATTGCGGACGAGATTCACCGTCTTATCGAGCCGGACAAAGAGAACCTGTCCCTGACCGAATTGAAAGTAAAAGGCATCGGTCTCAGCGACTACCGCCACTGACCCACTTTCTTCTACATTTTTGCTGAATATCAGGATTGTTTTGCCTCAAATTCGTTTTCGATTTCCTCAATCGTAGGCAGGTTCCCCCGGAAATCTTCCGGCAAAGCCTGTCCCAATTCATAATCGGAAATCCCTATCGGTTTCTGAATATCGCGCAAGGCATATTCAGCTTTGATGCGGTCCTTGGTCTTGCAGAGCAAAAGGCCGATAGTGCGGTTGTCACCTTCACGGCAGAGTATATCATCCACGGCGGAACAGTAGAAGTTGAGCTTGCCGTAATCATCAAGTTTAATGGCTTCCTGCAAATAGCGGGTAGTCCAATGATTAGTAATACTTTGCACCATGTAGCAATACCTTGCCCGTATGTCCTTTACCTGCTGCATCAGTATCAGATTATGCGTCCAATCCAGATGCTTGACTGGGAGAGTAAAATTATACCCATTTAATTGCGAAATCACTGATTTCGTAATTGGCTTTGAACCTTTGTCCGGTTGCGCAACCACTGGTTGCGTAATTGATGGAACGGTGCCTTTTCTTCTTTCTGCTTTATTATATAAAAGTCAGACAGGGCAGATTAAAACCAAAATCTTGAGAGATCAGGACTCGGGCTGCGTTTTGTCCGTGAGATCGGCCAGGGACAGGCCGGTGAGTTCGGAGATAGTGGCATCGGGAATTCCGGCCTGTCTCATACCTTGGGCTATCCTGATACGTTCTTCCCTGCGTCCTTTATCCTCACCTTCTTTCAAGCCTTCTTTCAGACCTTCATTTCTGCCTTCTTTTATACCTTCTTTCCTACCCTCCTTTATACCCTCTTTTATGCCCTTTTTTATGCCTTCCTCAAGACCTTTCTTACGGCCTTCACGAAGCCCCTTTTTCATACCTTTCTCAATACCTTCCCTAAGACCGATCTTCATACCCTCGTCCACACCGTCTATGCGGCTTGACTCCATCTCGCCTCGGCGGCGCATACGGTACAGCATCTCGTTCTCGTAGGCTATCCGCTGGTCGGGCGGAAGTGAGTCTATGCGAAGACGCTCGCGGGCCTCCTCCAGACCGCGGGCCTTCGCATCCCAAGGGATAAAACCGGTCTTCAGAAACGCTATCCACTCATCCAAAGGAGTCACCGCGACCTTGTTGAAATCATTTACGCGGAGCACATAATACTCCGGGAAGATATCACCGGCCTCCACGCCCGAGAACATCTTGCGCTGCCTCTCAGTCAGTTGAAGTATGTCGTCGGGATTGTGAAGTCCACGGAACTCCGTCCTGCCGTGATATACATAGTCGCTGCCCTGACCCAGTTCGAAATACACGATGTTGATAGAATACACCTTCTTCACGCTGCCGTAACCCTCGCCGATACTGATGTACTCGGTCACGCTCTTGGACGTGCCGTACAGCATACGGTGAAAGTAGTCGTACTCCTGCTCATTCTGCATTTCTATGATTATCAGGCGGCCGCTTGAATCCTCGGCCAGCATGTCCACCCTGTTGAACTTATCCTCCCTGTCAGTCTGATTGGACTCGCTCTCCAGAAAACGGTGGATGCGGATGTCCTCATCCAAAAGCACGGAGAGAAAGCCCTCCACCACCACAAAATTGCTCTTCTGCCTCAACAGGCGTTTCATCGCCCAGTCAAACCTTATCACTTTATCTCCCGGCAACATATCACGTCTTTTATTATCAACGCTGCAAAGGTAAGCAGACTTTCCGAGACGGCGTTACCACTTCCGTAAAATTCGGCAATTTCCGCTGAATTCCGCTGCAGTCTGCCTGCCGTCAGATTTTATTCTGGAATTCCCTCATGAACTCATCGGCGATGTACAGGTCGCCGTAAAGATACAGACCGGTCTACTACCTGTGTCCCGCCATGATAAACTGTAATCATTGCCGTGCCTCTTTATTATTCAGGTACTCTATCATATCGTCTGTCACGCGCTCACGGCTTTGCGTATGAAGCACATCATAACATGAAATGATGAAATCATCTATCATCCTCACCTCTAACGTCCCCTGCGAGTATTGTCTTTCTGCATCTTTCATAAATTTTCTCTGCTTCCTTATTATCCAACCCGACTCTCACAGCCACAGCAAACAAATCCTCTTCAGCAGGCTCAATCTTATCATTAATTGATGTTGTACGAAATCCATTGACACCATCGCTTGGCAGCAAGTCATAGGCCGGAGCAAAATGCCAGTCGCCATCACGATAAATGAATGCGAAGTTCTTGGCATGGTCGTCTTTGTTGCCTATCAAGTAGTTGAATACCATCAGCCGGTAAACTTTCCACAGCTCGGCCACGCTATGTGTCAGCATGGTGCAGACTTGAAAGATGTGCGTATAATCAATGCTGGGCAAACGATAATCAGCACTGATAAGACCGGCCACACTGACCACATGCAACTTGCCGTTTAGCGTCCGGTCAAATCGTTCCACACCAAAATACTTGTCTTCAAAGAGACGCGTCTCCGGCATTTCAATTCCGCAATGCCTGGCAAGAAGCGAATATCGGTATTCATCTATGCCTATACTTTGCGGATCTTGTTTGGCACGGAACTTTACCAGCCACTCTTTGTTATCATAACGAACGAATATTTTAGGCCGCGCACCTCCAGGCGAACCGCCACGGTCTTGAAACTCCTCAATACCTTCGCCCATATAATCGTCGCTATCCAATATCTGTTCCGCTTCCAATGCCAGCTTCTCGAAATCGGCATAATCCTGTCTTGTCACCACACTATGGTCAGGACGGAACTCCAGTGCTCCGCGTCCTGTTGAACCAACTAATGCAAGGCGATCCAATAAAGTTAAAGTCCGTGGATTGATACCTTTTTGTTGCAAATACCTGTCCAAAATAAGCAAGCCCCATCCATCAGGCAAACAATCATCGAATACACCGAATCCTCCTTCAAACGGACGTGGTTTGGCGATAAAGACACCGCTTCGCAAAGGTAATTCGAATGGTGATATGGAAAAACCTGAACCGATCCATTCTGCTGAATACTCGAATGCGCATAACCCCTCTTTGGTCAATGCCAAACGCCCGACCAACCGATTATCGTATATCACCTCTATTTGCTTGATACTATTCATTTTTCTTTCCCCGTTTGCGGATAACACTTTGTTCATTTAATACATCATCCAAGGATTGATATTGCTTCTGCGCAAAAAGAGCGTCAAATTCGGATAATATATTCAAAGCAAACCCAATCTGAAGCAATCCCTTCAAGGATATCTCCCCTGTCTGCTCAAACCTACGGTAAGTAGCGAACTTAAGGCCGGTTCTTGCAGCCATGCCTTCCTGAGTCAGGTTCAGCTCCAACCTCCGTGCTTTTACTCTTGCGGCAATCTGTTTTGCCACATCATTTGGAGTTAAAATATTAAACGACATTATATTATTCATAAGCCCATCATTATACGCACAACAAATAAAATATTATTTCTACAAAGATACACATTATATCTCAATAAGCATTCACCGACATCCTCAAATCCATACGGAATTGCGGAAATATGGCAAAATGAGCAAGAAGGTTGTATCTACACAACCATATTAAAAGTTTTTAATGATTATCCGCAAAGATACCCATAGGACAGTCAAAGAGAATGTATGCCCGCACATTCCGTAAATGCGCCGATACAATATGTCGCAGGTGACGGGGGTAGCGTGGAGGCAGGCGGGGAGAAAAGGCTTGCCGCCCTCGGCACAAGAGGGAAGAATCTGCCTTGAATATCACGGAGTTACGGAGTAACGACGATGATATTCAAGGTAGAGGGGCCTGGTCTTTTCGACCGCCTGCCTCCAACGCTGTCAGAGGAATGAGCGGGCTATGCGGATTCGCCGGGAGAAGTGCCTGATAACTAGGCGAATGTAGAACAGTGCAGAGGATAGGGGTGGCGGATTTCGGACATTTTGACGGTTTTCGACTACCCCTATCCTCGGGCCCATTTGCATATATGCCTGAGCACTAGCGATTTGTCATCACCCTGTGCAGGATAGGTGTCACGGATATGGCCATGAACTTGGATGAAAGCCGTTGGGAAAGGTCGGGAGTCCCTACCCGGCGGCTCTTCCCCTGCCTTGAGCCTAGGGCCTGGCAAAGGAGGGACAACTATAAGGGGCATTTTTGCGGATAATCATTTCCGCCCCTATATCCTGCACCTTACACATTCCTCAGTCAGACCATAAGGCACCGATGCCAACTACAATCAACTGTAAATCAGCGATTACCAAATGTAGTGGTTGCGGTATGGTCTGTTTTTTCAGGCCATAGAGCCCCTGTATCAGAGATACATTCCTGGGAATCAGCACCTTGACAAATCAGAGGATGCTTCATGGATAACTCTCACCGCATACGGGGGTTATCTTTGCGGATAATCGTTTACAAAAATTAGGGCCAAAAAGGGCCAGGGAGGATTGAGGAATATTCCGCATCTTTGTTTTCAGAAAAATGACTACAAACTTTAATACTTCAATAATATGAAAAAAACTTTTATCACTATGATTGCCGCAGTTGTATCTGTCATGGCAGTCACGTCCTGCGGCGGAGGAGCCGAAGGTCCTGCAGATGAAGTAATGAGCAAAAAGGCTTACACCCAAGCCGTTGCCAAATACGATGACATCTCAGATTTCAGCAGTGGTCTGGCACGCGTAAGGATAGGTAATTATTATTCCGGCCAATACGGTTATATAAACAAGAAAGGGAAAGAAGTCACGGAAGTCAAATACGTAATAGCCTCCAGCACCTTTCATGACGGACTTGCATATGCATACAGGGATGGAAAATATGGATACATAAACACCAAAGGCAAAGAAGTCATTGACTTTAAATTTATAAGCGCACACGATTTCTCTGATGGAGCCGCACTTGTAAAAACGGAAAAAGGATACGGATACATCAATACTAAAGGCGAGATAATATCGGCTACAGACTACAGTGACGCAGGTGATGATTTCCATGAAGGGCTGACATGGGTCTATAAGGACGGGAATTACGGCTATATCAATAATAAAGGAGAAGTAGTCATTGCCATGACATTCAAGGATGCTTACAACTTCTCCGAGGGGGCTGCGCTTGTTGAGACGAAA
Organism: uncultured Bacteroidales bacterium; assembly: GCA_949297365.1. Lineage (GTDB taxonomy): Bacteria > Bacteroidota > Bacteroidia > Bacteroidales > UBA932 > Coprenecus. The sequence continues at coordinate 98,358 of CASFSL010000046.1, forward strand.
AGCGGATACGGATACATCAACAAAAAGGGTGAACTGATAACTGCCGCTGAATACGATGACGGACATGACTATAGCGACGGTTTCGCCATAGTCTACAAAGGCGACAAAATACACGCGCTGAATAATAAAGGGCAGATAGAATTCACCTTCCCTAATGGGATCCTGCCCGCAGAGAAATTTCACGACGGCATGATCGTCGTATGTGACACGGACAATATGAAATTCGGATACATCAACAAAAAGGGAGAAATCGCCATTCCCTGCAAATACGACGCTGCAGACAGTTTCCGTAACGGCAAAGCACTGACTGTCATCGTAAAGGGATACGACGAAGATGAAGAGGAATATGAGGCCATATACAGCATCATCGACACCGATGGAGATGTAGTCGAAAACTTAACCGAATCCGATGCGGAGGATTACGAGAGCGTTGACGAGGATTTCGACGATATGTTGTACGTAATTACCGAAGGTGAGAGCCTGCGGAGCAGCCTGGAAGACCTGTTCTGGTAAAAGTACCGGGACCCACACCTGACTTTATGAAAAACGGCGGCGGATATCATCTGGATTCCGCCGCTTTTATTTCCGTGGCAATGACGGATAAATCTCCAACATCACAGTGTCAAACTGAGCCAGCCGCAGATTGAATATCTCCTGAGCCGCCCAGGCCTCTGGAGAAAGTTCCCCGAAAATTGCTGCCGGATACCGCTTCTGCACAGAGATTGAATATTCAGCCAGATCTTTTATAAAATCTTGCCTTTCACTATCTATAGTCTTTTGATCCTGTGCCGCCTTGATACAGTCAACAGCACTGCGGTATATCTGCTCGGTCTCCGTCATGGCCTGCTTCCTGAATCTCTCAAAGCGGGCGGTCTCATCATCCTCTTTCTGCTGCATACGGCTGTCTACGACAGAATCTACGGGTATATTGTCCACGACGGTCTTCATCTCGTCCACCGCATCGCGGTACATCTGTCCGGTCTCTTCCAGAACCTGTTTGCTGAAAGTCTCAATCTGCTCGCCGGCATTTTTGTTTTTTACATCAAGAGCATACACCACGGCCGACAATACAAGCAGCAAGGCCCCTGCACCTGTCCAGATAAAGGGACGACGGTCCGTCGCAGCCAGGGCTTTTCTCAGATCCGGGATGTTCTGGAAGCGCTCTGCCGGTTCGGGACGGCTGCAGCGACGGGCGACCCTGCGGTAACGGCGGCCGCCGAAAAGCAGGTTGATTATCAGGCCGAGCGAATAGATATCCGATGCGGCTCCGGCAGAGCCATCCCCTTGAAGGACTTCCGGAGCGGAATAGCCGCAAGTGCCTCCCACCGCCCCGGCATAGACACTGTCCTCGCTGACCGACAACCCGAAATCTATGATACGGGCGGCCCCGTTGGCATTGACCACGATATTGTCCGGTTTGAGGTCGTTGTGCAGGATACCCCGGTGATGCAGATAATCCATTCCGTCCAGAATATCATTGAGCACTGCCCTGCGCTGAGCGGCAGAGGGAGCCGTCGCCACGAACTCATCCAGAGTACGCCCCGAGATGTACTCCATCTCGATTGCAGGACCGGCAGGAGTATCCTCCTCGAACCCTAAAATACTCACCACGCATGGATGCGACAGGTCCCTGCACAGCTCATACTCCCGCCTGAGAAGCGAGACAGACATCGCATTGTCCTCGACGGCTATTTTAAGAGCCACGTACCTCGTTCCGTGCCTGGCTTTCAGGGTTCGGAACATCCTACCCTCGCTTATTGTCCCCAATATGACGATACCATCCTGTCCCGAAACGCTGGAAACATCCACTGAACCGGAATGTATTTTCATAAATCAGATGATTTTAATTGTTCCAAAGTCGTAAGCCCGTGGTCCGTACCCATCACATATCGGGGCACCACCTGCCCGTCATGCACGAAATTATCGACGGTCAGCGGATAACCCAGGATGAACAGGCTGCATTCAAATGTATCTCCGGGCCGCATCGTGGAATTCTCCGTCTCCACCGCCCTGAATGTGTGTCCGCCCTCCAGCTCCACCACGCACAGCCGGTCCGGCAGCCAGCCTATCCGAAGCCGGTCCCCTATCCGCAGATCTTCTGTCCTCACCGACCTGCCGCCGGAGACCAGGTCCGATTCCTTTCCGGTCACCTCCCTGACATGCGTGCAGAAAGCCTCCCAGCCGCTGAATCCGATATAGTGACACAGCACATCCAGAGTCCGTACAAAGACCGTATCATAGCCCTTCATATGACCCCATATCCTGCGCAGGGTGTTTTCCGCGATATGCTCACGGGTTATACGTTCTATCTCCGATGCCAGAAAGGCAAAATCCGCACGGCAGGTCAACGGACTGCCCAGGCACCGCTCTACTTCCAGTCTCAAGGCCGCTATCTGCGGCAGGTCAGCATTGATATTCATAATTATCTGTCTTCTTGCGGATTGTGGGCATCCTGTACTGCAGTGGCGGCGGCTACGGCCAGCTGGTCGCAGCGGTTGTTCATCGGGTTGTCCGCATGTCCCTTGACCCAGACGAAACGGACGCGGTGACGGCGGTACACCTCCAGAAAGCGCATCCACAGGTCTGCGTTGAGACGTTTCTCGAACCGCTTGCGCTCCCAGCCGAAGACCCAGCCCTTGTTGACCGAGTCCACCACATACCGCGAGTCACTGTACAGGATGATCTCGGCATTGGGACGCTTGACCGCCTCCAGACCGACGATGACAGCCGTCAGTTCCATACGGTTGTTGGTGGTCTCCGCAAAGCCCCCGGACAGTTCCTTATAGTGTTCTCCGCAACGGAGTATGACTCCGTAACCGCCCGGCCCGGGATTGCCCCTGGACGAGCCGTCGGTAAATATCTCTATCGGCAACAACTTTCTCTCCACACACATCGCTCAAGACACTAGACCGGTCCTCTTACTCCGCCTTTGGAGCCGCCTTCCTGAGCCGGTGCGGACTTAAGGACATTCTCCCTCATCTGATCGTAGTTCCAGCGGTTGCGGACAATGTCTATAGCCTCGTATATCGCTGACTTCATAGGCATAGGATTGGCCGTACCCTTTCCGGCCAGCTCGTAAGCCGTACCGTGGTCCGGGGCCGTGCGCACTACCGGCAGGCCGGCGGTGAAGTTGACTCCCGTATCGAAGGCCAGGGCCTTGAACGGAATCAGTCCCTGGTCGTGGTACATGGCCAGCACTGCGTCGAAGTTGTACTGCTGATGGGTGCTGAAGAAACCGTCAGGCGAATAGGCCCCGAACGCCAGGACATTCTCCTGCCCAGCCGCCTCTATGGCAGGATTGATAATCTCTATCTCCTCGCGGCCGAGCATTCCGCCGTCTCCCGAATGAGGATTCAGGCCCAGTACGGCTATCTTGGGACGGACTATGCCGAAATCCCTCTTCAGCGAGGCGTTCATTAGACGCAGCTTGCTCAGAATCTTGTCAGTGGACAGCGCGGAAGGCACCTGCGACAACGGAAGATGGTTTGTCAGCACACCGACCCTCATCTTGTCGGCAACCAGACACATGATACCGTCCTTTACTCCGAACTCGTTGATAAGGAACTCTGTATGTCCGGTGAATCCGGGAAAATGCAGGGCAACGGCCTTTTTATTGAGCGGAGCCGTCACCATAGCGTCCAGGTCCCCGTTCCTCAAATCCTTGACCGCCTCTCTGAGGGCTATAAGTGACGCATTGGCCGCTTCCGGAGCCGGCTGACCGGGATCGATGCGGAAATTATCCGGCACACAGTTGATGATATTGACCCTCTTGGGATGAAAATCCTTGGCTGTGTTGATGATATTGGTATTAAGGCTGTCCGTGTCCGGCAGCTGCTTCTTGTAGAAACCGAAGGCCCTCGACGAGCCGTATACGACAGGAACGCAGATATCAAGCAGACGGGCATCAGTCAAGGACTTGATTATGACCTCATAGCCCACTCCGTTGGTATCTCCCTGCGTTATTCCTATTATAATTTTTCTATCCATAATTTCACATTTTTGGATTAAAATGACATTAAGGATGCAAAATTACTTAAATTTGCCTTATGTCCTACATTCTTGACAGGGAAATAAAATATCTGCCCGGCATCGGGGAAAAGAGGGCCGGACTCCTGGAAAAGGAGCTCGGCATCCGCACTTTCGGAGACATGCTCTACACCTTTCCCTTCCGGTACATCGACCGGAGCAAGGTGTACTCTATCGCAGAGATAGACTCCGCCACGGCATACATACAGCTCCGAGGCAGGATCGTGAGGACATCCGCCGCCGGGGAGGGCAAGGGCCGCCGCCTGATCGCCACCCTCAGGGACGAGAGCGGCACCATCGACCTGGTGTTCTTCAAGGGGGTCAAATGGATTCAGGACAAAATCTCGGCCAACAAGGAGTACATAGTCTTCGGAAAGCCTTCCCTGTTCAACGGCACCTGGAACATGGTACACCCGGAGCTGGACCCGGTCGGGGAAAGCGGCACCTCATCCTGGCCGTCAACACTCATAGGCATCTATTCCAGCACCGACAAGCTGCGCAACAACGGCATCTCCGTCAAGGTATTCGCCAAGCTGCAGCAGACTCTCCAGCAGAAGATCCAGGGACTCATCCGGGAGACCCTGCCCCAGGAGGTCATTGCGGCCAACAAGCTGCCGTCCCTGGCATTTGCCCTGAGCAATATACATTTTCCCAAGGATATAAGAAGCCTGGAAGCGGCCCGGTACCGTCTGAAATTCGAGGAGCTGTTCTTCCTGCAGCTGTCCCTGCTGCGGCAGAAGAACGTAAGGATGAGCGGCTCGTCCGGCATACTTTTCCGGAAAGTCGGAGAGGCATTCAACTGGTGCTACAGCCACCTGCCCTACGAGCTGACGGGAGCTCAGAAACGGGTCATCAAGGAGATACGCCGCGATACCGTGTCCGGAAAGCAGATGAACCGCCTCCTGCAGGGAGACGTGGGCAGCGGCAAGACGATGGTGGCCATGCTTTCCGCCCTCATCGCGGTGGACAACGGCTACCAGGCCTGCATCATGGCCCCGACCGAGGTGCTGGCGGTGCAGCACTGGCGCAACTTCGAGCGCAGTCTGACCGGTTCGGGTGTCAGGGTCGCCCTGCTGACTGGCAGCACCAAGGCCAAGGAGCGCAGGGAGATAGACGCGGGACTGCGGGACGGAAGCATCGACATACTCATAGGCACTCATGCCGTCATAGAGGAAAGCGTGGTCTTCCATCGCCTGGGCTTCGTGGTCATCGACGAGCAGCACCGCTTCGGCGTGGACCAGCGGGCCCGGCTCCGGCTCAAATCGACCGAGCCGCCGCATATCCTGGTCATGACCGCCACGCCCATACCGCGTACCTTAGCGATGACCCTGTACGGAGACCTGGACGTATCCGTGCTCGACGAGCTGCCTCCGGGCCGCAAGCCGGTGCAGACCATACACGTGACCGAGGGACAGCGGTACAAGATGTACGACTTCATCAAGAAAGAGATAAAAAGCGGCAGGCAGGCCTTCATCGTCTATCCGCTCATCAAAGAGTCCGAGAAACTCGACTATCAGAACCTGGAAGAGGGTTATCAGACAGTCGTGAACTATTTCCCCGCACCGGAATTCGTGACGGCTGTCGTCCACGGCCAGCAGACCAACGAGAACAAGGCCCACGACATGAAGCTATTCGCCGACGGCAAGGCCGACATACTGGTGGCTACATCGGTCATCGAGGTCGGTGTGGACGTTCCAAACGCCTCGGTGATGGTCATCGAGAGCGCGGAGCGTTTCGGTCTGTCCCAGCTCCACCAGCTGAGAGGCCGGGTCGGACGCGGAGCCGAGAAGTCCTACTGCATCCTCATGACCGGCTACAAGCTCAGCGAGGACTCACGCAAAAGGATTGAGCTGATGTGCTCGACGGGAGACGGCTTCGAGCTGGCCGAGGCCGACCTGCGCATGAGAGGTCCGGGCGACATGGAAGGTACGCGGCAGAGCGGTCTTGCCTTCGACCTGCGGATAGCCGACCTCGGCAAGGACTCCCCTATCCTGGCCCAGGCCCGCTCAGCCGCCGCCGACATCCTGGCCACCGATCCCCTGCTCGAAAGTCCATCCTCCGCCCTGCTCCGCACAGGCCTGGACCGTCTCCGGCAGGAAGGCGGCGAAGTCATTGATTATTCAACCATAAGTTAAGATATATGAGAATACGCACCATTGCCCTAGTGGCACACGACAACTGCAAGAGAGATCTGATAGAGTGGGTACGCTTCAACAGAGGCACCCTGGAAAAATACCGTCTGGTATGCACCGGCACCACCGGCCGCCTCGTACAGGAGGCTTTGGAGGAGGACGGACAGAAGGACCTGAATATCACCCGCCTGAAATCCGGTCCTCTCGGAGGAGACCAGCAACTGGGCGCACTCATAGCCGAGGAGGTCATCGACATGATAGTGTTTTTCTGGGACCCCATGCAGCCACAGCCCCACGACGTGGACGTAAAGGCCCTGCTGCGCATCTCCAACCTCTACAATGTCCCCACGGCCTACAACCGCAGCACGGCCGATTTCCTCATCTCCTCGCCCCTTTTCAAGGAGGACTACGACAGGAAGATACGCGACTACTCCGGCTACCTCAACCGAGAGCTGAACGAAGCCACGTCACAAAACTGAAAGACAGGACAAAGCCATGACTGAAAACATACAGAAAGAGCCTGCGAATGATGTTCAGCAGGATGATATGAAGTGGACGGTACTGGAGAGCGAGTATCTCTTCCGCCGTCCGTGGCTGACCGCCAGACGCGACAAGGTCCGCCTGCCCAACGGCAATATCAATCCCGAGTTTTACGTCCTCGAATACCCTGACTGGGTCAATGTAATCGCCATCACCGATGAAGGCCGCTTCATCATCGAGCGGCAGTACCGGCACGGCATAGGCTCCGCAGGATGGGAAATTCCGGCCGGAGTCTGCGAAAAAGGCGAGACCCCGGAACAGGCCGCCAGGCGCGAGCTGCTGGAAGAGACCGGCTTCGGGGACGGGAAATGGACTCTCAGCCTCGTCTCAGCACCCAACGCCAGCACCAGCAACAACCACTGCTACAGTTTCGTGGCCACCGATGTACGGAAGATCACCGGCCAGCATCTGGAGGCCACCGAGGACATCAGCGTACATCTGAAGACCCGTGAGGAGGTCCTGGAACTGATGCTCTCCGGCCAGATCCGCCAGGCCACCATGCTCAGCCCCCTCTGGAAATATTTTGCAGAGCACCCTTAGTATATTACAGCATCATTCTCTCTACAGGTGATTATGATGTCTGAGACATTGTTGATTTTAATGGTAAAATCCGCCAACGACCGACCGACATTGACCGGCTGCGGATCCATCACTATGGTCACAACATTACCATCAACCGGTTCTGTACCGTTCAGACTGACAGTCGTAGCTGTCTCCGGCATATTGTCATTCCATTCGCACGACTGGGTAAATGACACGGTATCACGCTTAATGCCGTCTCCCCAGTCCAGGACAAATTCCTTCTCATAGTTGTCATCCCGGGCAAACTCTCCGAATTTCAGATAATATCTGCCGGCATATTCACCGCTGTCATACTGATCGGTAAGCAGTCCGTGAAATACCACCAGGATAGCCTTTGTAGCCACGTCCACATCCCTCTCGTAAGTCTCACCTTCGAAAATAGCCTTTATAGTATTGCCTGAAATATTACCCTCTGTCTCTGGATTGAGCAGATCATTACCGTCAGCATCCTGAACCATTACCTCGATATTCACCGGCACAAAATCCCATTCCCGTTCAACTGCCGGCATGATAATCGTCACCGTCTCCGATTCCATCGGTTCAGAGCCGTTCAGACCAAGTTTTGTTGAGAAACACATATCGTGTCCCTCCCACCAGAAATCATGATCCATGAGTATCGTATCACATCTTGCTCCGCTATTCCAGATCAGTACAATCTCCTTATAATAATTCTCGTCCCGTTTAAGTTCCCCGAACTTAAGACAGTATGATCCGTCATCATTCTGAAAAGTGTACAACCCCTTAAAATCCGGTTTTATCTCCTTTGTCAAGGCATCCTTTATATATTCCTGTCCATCGTAAACAGCACAGACAGGCGTATCAGCCAATGTGTTATCCATACTGGGATCCAACAGGCAGTTACCGGCTTCATCAACCACATTGATCGTTATCTCAAAAGGCAGCACATCGTATATCATTCCAGGGATAGGGCCGTCTCCGTCTTTTTGCTCACAACCGATGAGTGCAGAAAAGCACAATGAGCACAGCAATACTGCGGTAAAGATATTAACAGTTTTCATAACAGTAAGTTTTACATTAATTTTTCCAAATATACATTAATTTTTCCAGATTACATTAACTTTAACGACTATAGTCTGAAAAAACAGATCATACCGCAACCAGTTAATTCTGTAATTACTGACTTACTGCAAATTAAGAATGATGCCGGTGCTTTATGATATCCTTATAGTATAAGGACGGAGGAGTAGGCGGCGGCTTTTCGGTCAAGAGACATGGGATAAGCGCGGGAAGACGAGGGCATTCGATGGAATGTGACCACGCGCTGTGAGGGCTGCAGGGTAAACTGCACCGAGCCACCGACAGCGGGTACAGGTACGTCGAGAATGGAGGCTATCTGCTCCGCTGACTTGCCGCCTGTGGATACTACGGCACTGCAGGAGGGCATGGAAGAAAGCAAAGACTGAATATCCGTGGGTTCAATGATTTTCAGAAAGTTGTCGGAGGCATTGCCGCGCAGACGCTTTACCATATAGGCGGCATCGTACAGGGCGATACCCTCCCGGCGGCAGAAATCCACAACCCTGGCATAGTCGAAACGCTTCTGACCCGGTACCACAAAATGCTCCTTGTCTCCATAGAAGAGCAGGCCCATGATACGCCACATATCGTTCTGGAAATTCGGGTAGAAGAACTCCATCGACCATCTAGCGTGAGGCGGAGGGAAAGAGCCCAGCAGCAGGACGCGGGCATTGTCCGGAACGAAAGGCCGCAGGGGATGTGTCTCGAACAGCTGGAACTCCCGGCGCATCAATTCCTCATCCCGCAGTTTCTCCCGCAAGTCGGCCAGTCTCACCGCGTTGGGCGAGTCGGAAAACTGCAGGCGCATATAGCCCCCGTCCCCGTATTTGTCCAGCAGATGGCCGTAACTCTTGCGGAATATCTCCTCATCGGTCATCTCCGGATAGTTGGCCCTGGCGTAAAGTATGGCACGGGAGAATACCGTATCAAAGTCTATCACCTTGTCGGCTTCGGAGACTATCCGGCCATAGATGGAGCGCGGCCAGCTTTTATTGGACGAGCGGTGATCCTCCACCGCCTCCCTCATCACGCGAATCTGCTCCTGTGAGAACCAGCGGCACAAAGCCGTATCGGCTTCCAGCATACGGCCGGAAACCAGATGGTGAGACTCTCTGCCCTCACATATTCCGATATCATGGTAAGCCGCTATCGCATACGCCATGTCGGGATTAAGCTCATACCGGCGGCCTCCGTCCATCTGTCCGGCAGAAAGCTTGCGGAATATCTCCATACTCTGATCTATGACCGACTGTATATGCCTGCGTGAATGGGCCTTGTCGTAGCCGTCATACCGGGGCAGGATGTTTCCTGTCACGTACTGTTGCAAAGACCGGGAGACTTCTGGAATAATAGTTCTATGCATGGCCTATCTGTGATGAGGACGCGGAGTATCTGCCTTGGACTTGACCGGGAACTGAAAATTGTTGAGATTTACCACCAGCTGTATCAGCTGCTGCCAGCCCCAGCCGTACCCGTCATAATGATGTACTGATGCCACTTTCAGACTCAGGAAGTCCCTGAAGTCGTATTTATACGAGATCTCCAGACGGTTGTAGATACCAGAATCCGTACTGTAGAACACATCTCCGTAATACAGACCGCTGCCGTAGGGATTGCCCTCTATATCCTCGGTACCGTAGAACGGCATCAGGTTCTTTCCCGCATAGACCGTATTGCGGACTCCGAAGCCGTAATACCCGAACTCCACTTCGCCTTGAAAACCGCCGGGCAGAACATAGCCCTGCTTCCGGTACCGGTCATTCTGGAAGGTCTGCATCCAGCCGGCCCTCAATGCAAGGGTCATCCTCTGCGGCAAAAACTCCGACACATCCGAGGTCAGATGCGGATAAAGCCATACATTGTCCACTACCCCGCCGCTGAATGAGGAGGTGTTGGCATAGTGGTTCATCATGAAACTGTAGGACAGACTCAGCCACGAGACTCCGAAACATCCATACGAATACACCAGAAACTGCTCCCTTGTATCCTCATCCATAAGGCCGACCCAGTCCACTGCTCCTTCCATACGCCAGTAATTCCCAGTATAGCTCAACAGGGCTCCTTCCAGGCTGCCGTCAAAGAAAAAACGGTCATCAAAGAACGCCTCCGGGTAATAGCCCGTCATACGTTTTCTCGGAAATGCTCCCGCATTGACTTTAAAGCGTTCTCCGTCATACTGATAGTACAGCAGGTAATCAAACATCAGGGCCGGTGCCGACTTTCCGAAATACCGGGTGGCATCCACACCTGCATATACGGCATGTCCCTCACCGAAGCCCAAGCCCACTTTCGGCGAGAGCATGGCCCCGAAAATAGTACCGGACGGGGAAGTCGTCAAAGACGCATATTCCCGGTTGTCAAAACCGAATTTCAGATCCACATCCCACAACAACTGCTGCCCCATCAGGTTTACCGGCAGCAGAAGAGCATTGAGGATCAACGATATTGATATGATTATCCGGCGCATATACATCAGTCGTTATCCATATTGGCCTCTATCAGTACCCAGACCGTAAACACGCCTGTCTTCTGGTCGTGAAAAACGCGTCGGTCCACCAGTGCGGCTTCCGCTACAGGTGTCTGAACCGTTGATCTCTGTACCTTACTGCCGTCCTCACGCTCATAATCAGCCGTATCAGCCGGTGACAGTTTTCCGGCCAGCACTGTAAGGGCATTCATGCGGGCTATCTGAGTGGCCATCTCCACCGATGACGATTTCCCGGTACCTTCAGCCCGTATCATTCCCTGCCGTTTGGAACGCAGATCCTCCACTGTAAAAGGAGATTCTGCCCCTGTCCCTGATGTTTCAGACTTCTTCTGCCTGTTGCCGCAGGACACTGCCAACACCGCACACAGTACGCTGACGGCAACTATACAGATAATGACAATACTTTTCATACTCATTGATTATCGCTATTTACATTATTCTCTGCATCAAAGTCATCCTCAATGCTTTCACCTAACAGCGCCGCATGGAACGAACCCTTCACCCGCACTCCCTTTTTCTCCAGTTTTTTGGCCGTTGACACCACGGAGACTCGTCCGGAAAGCACCCTGCGGGCCTCCTCGAACTTAGCAGTAGCTTTGTCCAGGACAACTCCCACGTCATCAAAGGTATTGGCGAACTTCCCTACCCTGTCCAGAAGTTCCGAGGCCAGACGCATCACCTCCTCGGTATTTTTCTGCTGATTGACCCTTACCCATGTATTCTCGATAATCTTGAGCATGGCGAAGAGGTTGGACTCGCCGGTAATGATTATCCTCTTGTCAAATGCCTTGTGCCAGTCCTCGCGGAAATTCTGATAATACAGCTGGAAAGCCCCCTCGTTGGGCACAAACATCACCACATAGTCCAGCGAATCACGGCCGGTCTGACGGATATACTGACTGTAATTCTTGTCGGAAAGTTCTTTTACGTGAGCCTCCACACTCCTGCGGTGAGACGCCAGCGCAACAGCCCGACCGGCATCATCCGTACTGTTGCTGTAGTCGATGTATCCGTCCAGAGACACCTTGGAATCGATGACTACCGCCTTGTTCTCCGGAAGATAAAGCACAACGTCCGGCACGAGTCTCCGACCGTTCTCATCGGACAGGACAGTCCGGCCGTCCACATCCTTGATCGTCTCCTGCTGCACATAATCCTTTCCCTCCTGCAAGCCCATCCCCTCGAGAAGATTGAGAAGGATGACCTCCCCCCAGTTGCCCACGGCCTTGTTGTTGGAACGGAGGGCTGTGGCCAGATTATCCGCCTGCTTGCCTATGGACATGGTCTGTTCCATCATCGAGCGGATCTGCTGCTCTATGGACGCGCTGTTTTTCAAGGATTTCTCCTTGGAGTCCTCAACTGCGCGGCGGAACTCCTCCATCTTCTTGCCCAGAGGATCCAGAATATTCTTTATCTGCTCGGAGTTGACAGCTGACAGATCACGGGACTTCTCCTTGAGAATCTCGGCAGCAGAGTCCTTGAATGTCAGCACCATCTTCTGGAGTTTCTCGTCATACTCGCGGCGCATGGCCTCTGCCTCCGCCTTACGGGCCTCCTTCTGCTCTTCCAGGCTCTTTTCCATCATCTCTACCCTTGCCTGGGCCACTTTCAGGTCTGCCTCAGCCAGAGCAGCATCCTTCCTACGGGCAGTGGTCTGAATTATCCAAACCACCGCCGCTCCTATTATCAGTCCTATGACCGCTGACAGAACCCAGAGCATACCTTTCCTATTGGCTTAGAAACTGCTCTTAAGTCCGGTGGCGCGGTTGAATACCGGCAGTTCCGGTGTAGAGTCCTTGTCCTTGATGTAGTAGCCGTTGCGCTCGAACTGCACGGCGATGCCCGAGTTGTCCTCCAGCAGGCCGGGTTCGGCGAGAGCGTCCACCTCCTTGAGCGAATCGGGATTCAGATAAGCCTTGTAGTCCTTGCCTTCGGGGATGCCGCTCATGTCGGCCTCGGTGAAGAGCCGGTCGTAGAGTCTCAGGCGGACCTTCTCGCACTGAGTGGCGTTGACCCAGTGAATCGTGCCCTTGACAGAACGCCAGGTGCCGCTGCCTGGCTTCGTTGTGGGGTCGTAGGTGCAGCGGATCTCGGTGATATTGCCCTCGGCGTCCTTTACCACCTCCTCGCACTTGACGATGTAGGAATATTTCAGGCGCACCTCTCCGCCCGGACGCAGACGGAAGAACTTCTTGGGAGGCTCTTCCATGAAGTCGGCCCGCTCGATGTAGAGCTCGCGGCCGAAGAGGATGGTCCTTTGCCCTGCCTCGGGATCCTCGGGATTCTTAGGTGCGGTGCAGTATTCGGTGCGGCCGGTCTCCACCTCTGTGGCCGCGCTGCACTCGCCGTCGTTCCAGTTGGTGATGACCAGCTTGACGGGGTCGGTGACCACCATATAGCGGTTGGAGCGTTTGTTCAGGTCCTCGCGCAGGCACCACTCCAGGAGCGAAAGGTCGATGAGGTTGTCCCTCTTGGCCACTCCCACCTTCTCGGCGAAGTTGCGGATGCTCTCAGGAGTATAGCCGCGGCGGCGGATACCGCAGATGGTCGGCATTCGGGGGTCGTCCCAGCCGCTGACGAAGCCGTTGCGCACCAGTTCCAGCAGCTTGCGCTTGCTCATGACGGTGTAGGTGAGGTTCAGGCGGGCAAATTCGTACTGATGCGAGGGGAAGATGCCCAGCTGCTCGATGAACCAGTCGTAGAGCGGACGGTGTACGTCGAACTCTAAGGTACAGATCGAGTGGGTTATATGCTCTATCGAGTCGCACTGACCGTGGGCATAGTCGTACATCGGGTAGATGCACCATTTGTCCCCGGTACGGTGGTGCGAGGCGTGGATGATGCGGTACATCAGGGGGTCACGGAACATCATGTTCGGATAGGCCATGTCGATCTTGGCTCTGAGCACCTTGGAGCCGTCGGGGAACTCCCCGTTCTTCATCCGCTCGAACAGGTCCAGGTTCTCCTCCACACTGCGGTTTCTCCAGGGGCTGTCCACACCGGGCTGCTGTACGGTACCGCGATTGGCGCGTATCTCTTCCTGAGTCTGGTCATCCACATATGCCAGACCCTTCTTGATGAGCTCCACAGCCCAGTCATAGAGCTGCTGGAAATAGTCGGAGGCATAATACTCACCGGCCCAGTTGAAGCCCAGCCATTTGATGTCTTCCTTGATGGAGTCCACGTACTCGGTGTCCTCCTTCACAGGGTTGGTGTCGTCAAAGCGGAGATTGGTCCTGCCGCCGTATTTCTGAGCCAGGCCGAAATTGAGGCAGATGCTCTTGGCATGGCCTATATGCAGATAACCGTTCGGCTCCGGCGGGAACCGGGTCATCACCGACTCCACCCTGCCCGAAGCCAGGTCATTCTCAATAATCTCTTCCAGGAAATTCTTCTGCACGGTCTCTTCCGCCGCGCTCTGCTGCTTGTTCAAGTCTTCCATCTTCACTGTATTTTAACAACTGACAAAGATAGAAAGTTCTCTGCAAAATATTATTACAGACGTACAAAAAAATCACCACAGAGCCTACAACTCTCTGCGATGATTTCAAACCATTATGACATCCAGTGCTTTACAGGACGTTCAGGACCTGCTCCTTGATCTTCTCAAGCTCGTCCTTCATCCGGACGACGCATTTCTGCATCCCGGCGTGGTTGGACTTGGAGCCGAGGGTATTGATCTCGCGTCCCATCTCCTGGGCTATGAATCCCAGCTTCTTGCCGGGGCACTCCTCCGCGTCCATCGTGTCGCGGAAGTAGCGGCAGTGCTGACGGAGCCGGACCTTCTCCTCGTTGACATCCAGCTTCTCAAGATAAAATATCATTTCCTGCTCCAGACGGTCGTGATCGGGAGTCAGGGACAGCTCCTCCATCCTGGAGAGCATCTTCTGGCGGATGGCCGGCACCCTCTCGGTCTCAAAGACCTCGGCCTCAGCCAGGATGCGTTCTATATTGTCCACACGGGTAAGCAGGTCTGTCCGGAGCACATCACCCTCCCGTGTACGGAAAGCCACAAGAGCGTCCACCGCCTCCTCCAAAGCCCTGTCCAGAGCCGATATGTCCTCATCAGTCATCTCTTCCTTGTCGGCAGACACGACATCGGGCATACGGAGCACGGAGGACACCAGCACGGATGACATACAGTCCTCCTTGCTGTCCAGTTCCAAAGACGACACTATATCTGCCATCTGACTGAAATAGTCCCTGAACACCTCCCTGTTTATCCTGCGGGCCTCAGAGCCCGAGACAGCCTCCGAAGTCAGAAAGACATCTATATTGCCCCTCACCAGGCGGCGGGTAAGGTATTGCCTGTATTCCAGTTCCTTATCCTTTGGCAGAAATGAGGACTTGAGCGAGATGTCGCTGCTCTTGCCGTTGAGCGAGCGTATCTCCACAGTATATTTCTTGTTGCCGGACGTAACTTCGGACTTGCCGTATCCGGTCATGGACAGCATCATAATCGATCTTATCTATTATAGTTAAACAATCTTTCCGAACGGGTCTTCCACTCCTCCGCCATATCATTCATATCCAGCATCTCACAGGCCACCGATATGTTGTAAGCCGCACAGGCGGCCTTTCTCGTATCCGGACTGGAAGCCTCCTCCAGCCATATATTCATGGCCTTCTCCCACTCGAAGAGATAAGCCAGCCGGCAGGCCTCGGTCCACTGCGCGTTGTCGTACACATACAGAGACACATTCACCGTCTCCCAGCGGGGAGTAAGTCCGCCGGCCATCGTCACACCGATGGTCCTGAAATATTCATCCAGCTCACTGTTGACTTTCTCTATAGCCTTCAGGTCCGCTATCTCCGACTCGGCCATAAGCGTCCATTCAAAGACATCCGACTCGCTGAGATCGGCCACGGGCGACAGCAAATCCACATTGAATACCTGTACCTTTACCGAATAAGGCAGACGCACCTGGGTCTGCTTCAGGAACTGGCTCTGGACATATGCCTGCTCCTGAACATGCTCTACCGAGAACTCTCCGACAGAAAGAGAGTCGGCGACTATCAGGAAATCCACACCTGTCAGAGCATGGACATACTGTTTCTGAGCACTGTCCCTGAAATCCACATCTCCGGCTTTCATGACAAACACCGGCACCGAGCCGGAATCCAGTCCCAGATCCACTTCCAGTCCCTCGGCCATGCCGCATACCAGAGCGGACATAAGTGTGGAATCCGCACTGCCGTCCTGAAGAACAGCCATTACCCCGGGCAATGCGCCGGCGAAATCCACGTTTGCATTAGACTGAACTCTCTTCTCGACAGGCAGCGTGTAAGTCAACGGTCCGCACGACACGACGGCCAGCATCGGAAGAAGGATTGAAAACACCCATTTTCTCATATCTCACAGATTTGAATATCTCTTTATCAGTTCTCCGCTGAGATCGTACTCGTCAGCCCCCGTAATCCGGACATCCACAAAAGTTCCCGGAGCCGGGCACTCACCGGCACACTGCACTATCACCTCTCCGTCCACCTCCGGACTCTCCCGGGATGTCCTGCCGGTGAAAGTTCCGTCCTCAGCCGAGACAGAGTCCACCAGCACCCTCTCCACGCTTCCGATACGGCTTTCATTGTACCTCAGCGAGATATCCGCCTGCAGTTCCATCAGCTCATCCAGCCTCTCCTGCTTGACGGACTCCGGTACCGAATCCTTCAAATTCTGTGCCCCCCAGGTGCCCTCCTCCTCGGAATAGGCGAAAGCCCCTAGCCGTTCGAAGCGGTACTCCTGTACAAATGACAGCAGATCCTCGAACTCTTTCTCACCTTCGCCCGGATGTCCCACCATCATGGTGGTCCTGAGCACGATGCCGGGGACTTCCTTTCGGAACTTCTCCACCAGGGCACGGGTCTGCCTGCCGTCTATGGAGCGGCGCATGGCCCTGAGCACCGGGTCCGCCGAATGTTGGAGAGGAATATCCAGGTACCTGCACATCTTGGGGGAAGATGCCATGATTTCCAGCACATCCTGAGGGAATGCCGCCGGATAGGCATACAGCAGTCTGATCCATTCTACCCCGGGAATATCATTGAGACCGGTCAGGAGACGACCCAATCGCCTCTGTCCGTACAAGTCAAGACCATAGAAAGTAGTATCCTGAGCGATGACTATCAGCTCCTTCACTCCGCTGTCCGCAAGCGAGCGGGCCTCGTCCAGCAGCTTCTCCTCCGGCACGGAGACATGAGGTCCGCGGATGCCGGGAATAGCGCAGTAGGAGCAGTGACGGTCACATCCCTCGGATATCTTAAGATAGGCATAATGTCCTGGAGTGGTGAGATACCGCCTGGTCTCCAGAGCGGGATCCTTCCTCACCGACAGTTCCTGCAGCAGAGGGTCGATGGAGAATGCCCCGAAAAAGCCGTCCACCTCGGGTATCTCAGCCGGAAGCTCGTCCCGGTATCTCTCCGACAGACAGCCCATCACATAGAGCTTGCGGATAACTCCGCGCTTCTTGGCGTCCACCGCCTCCAGTATGGCCTGCACCGACTCCTCCTTGGCATCCAGAATAAAGCCGCAGGTGTTGATAATCAGAATATCCACACCTGCGTCCTCCAACGGCACCTCCTCGGGAGACACCTCATATCCGGCTGCGGAAAGCTGTTTGAGAAGATGCTCGGAGTCCACACGGTTCTTCGAGCATCCCATAGTCACTACCCGGACTCTTTTTCCGCCGGCACACATAAGCTATTTCTCCTCCTTGGGTTCCTCTCCGCCCTCAGCCTGCTGTCCTTCTTCCTCAGCGGGCTCCTCAAAATCCAGAGAGGCGTATTTCTTCAGGAGATTGTACCACGTGACCACTTTCTTCATGTGCGACACATAGAAACGGTCGGCGTCGTATCCGGGCAGAGCCTTGTCGAAGAACTCCTTGATGACCTTGGGATCTGACTTGGCATCCGGAGCATCAGCCTCACCGAGCACATCCTTCATCTTCAGAAGCACTTCCTTCAAGGGGGTCTCTCCGTCCTCGGTATAGATGGAGATATCCGAAAGGGATGACACCTTGGCGTGAGGGCCGAACACACTGCGGCGGCCCGTAAGCATGGACTCGGCAATCATACCGTTCCTGGCCTGTGACACATAGGTAAACAGGCCCTGTTCGCCTGTAATCGCCAGTATTTTCTGCAAATCTGTTTTCATGTCTTTAATTTTTAACAATATCCATTAACTGTTGTCTTTCATGTCAATATATACACTTTCCACCTGCGGCAGAAGCGGATTCCTGAAATCGGAGACTATCACATAATCCGAAGCCGCCGTCCTGCGCTCATCGCTCCACTGATTGGCCATCCGGGCCAGAACCTGCTCCCTGGACATGCCGGAGCGGGCCATTACCCGCCCTATCCTCACATCTTCCGGGCACAGGACCGTCAGCACCTTATCAGCCACACCGGCAAGGGCAGGTTTCTCCAGATAGATGGCGGACTCCATAATGGCAAAGGGAGCATCTGCCACCCTCTCTTTCCATGTCCTGAAATCCGCAATGACTTCCGGAAACACCAGTGCCTCCACCTTCTCCAGCAGACATCTGTCCGAGAATATCCTGCCGGCCATATACTGCCTGTCCAGACGGCCGTCCTTGACAAGGTCAGGTCCCAGAAGTTCCTGCAGGGCAGCGAGCAGTCCACGGTCTTCGTCGTAAAGCCGCTTGGTCCTCGAATCCGCATCATAGACCGGAATTCCCAGAGCGGCGAACATCCGTACCACGTAGCTCTTGCCGCTGCCTATACCTCCTGTCACTGCAAGGGTCCTCATAGTTCAGTCCCGTCACTGCCCCGGTCCAGCAATATGCAGTCCACGTATCTTGGCGTAATCTCACACGACATCACTCCGTCCGGCTTGTACACCAGCTCCGGCACCAGTTCCGAATCTATGGTCCTGACAAAATCTGCATAATCCACAGCCAGTACAAAATCCTCCGGCTGATAACGGAGCGAGCTGAACACTCTCTTGAAGGTAAGAGTTACTGTAGAAGGCAGGACTATCAGATCCTTGTCCTCAGGCACCCCTGTCACCGTCACCGGCACTGTCAGGGACTCCTCCGTATAGCGCACCACATTCATGGAGTAATACACGGCGCTTTCGGAATAGCTGACGCGGCGGATCGGGACTATATCGCATATACCCTGAATAGGGCCGTCCACGCCTTTCTCCGAGATGGTCTCGGTAAACACGGAATCCACTGTCTCCAGCAGCCGCGCATCACCGTATATATCCACGCTGTCAGGACGGATGGTCATGTCTCCCAGAGACATATACTGCGGTCTGAAAGTCACGGACGAGCGAGGCACCACAGGCACCCTCTTGCTGGTAATCCTCGGGAAAGTGAAATCCAGCGAATCCGTAACGATGAACTCCAGGTCCACACTTCCGCCCAGAGCCTCGACTATATTGCTCTTTATACTCTCGCTGAGCACATAGAACTCATCCCCGTCACGATGTCTGAGATTGTCCTGGGATGCGGACACCTGCAGCGTCTTGCGCCTGCCGATCCTCTGCTTGAGTATATAGTAGCCGTCAGACTTTCCCCGGACTATCAGGACATCCTTGGAGACAGAGCTGCGCGCCCTGCCCTGAAGCGTGGAGTTGAGCTCCACGTTGTACTCCAGAAAAACGGAATACTGCAGCGACAGACTGTGTATCAGCCACACGATAAAAGCCAGAAGGAGAGAAAGGAGCAGCATCAGCCACTCTTTCCTGTCCTTCCATCCGCCTTCTTTCTCACTGCCTGTAATCCCGTTTTTCAAAGCCATCTCTGAACGGACTATTTATTCTGTGCGTCGGTTATATCCTTCACTACGGAAGACTTGTCAACGCGTATCCTGACGTTGTTGTCCACTTCCACAACAAGGAAAGTGTCCTTCACCTCGGCTATCGTACCATAGATACCGCCCACAGTGACGATCTTGTCGCCTCTCTTCAGGGACTCTCTCCACTTGACTATCTCTTTCTGCTTTTTCTGCTGCGGCCTCACCATGAAGAAATACATGACCACAAAGATGAGAATCATCAGTATTATAAACGAATACTGCTGCCAAAAAGAGCCCTGCTGAGCTGCAGGCTGGGCCTGAGTCTGGAGTAAAAATGTGATAAGATTCATTTTCTAGTCTTTTAATATTAAATAAAACAAATATAATAAGAATTTCTAACTTTCAATGAGACCGCGGCCGGTCTTTACGATTTCTCCAGTATCCACCATCTTGCGGAGTATCCTGTCCAGAAGTCCGTTCACGAAGACACGGCTGTTGGCCGTACTGTAGAACTTGGAGATGTCCACATACTCGTTGATCGTGACTTTCAGGGGGATGTTGGAGAAGCGCACGGCCTCGGCGACACCCTGGATTATCATCACCAGATCGGTAATGACCACCCTGTCTGGATCCCAGTTGCTGGTATTGGCCACCACTATATCCATGTACTTATGGTAGCCCGTCACCGCTGCCCTGAGCAGCTCATAGGCGAACTCCCGGTCGTCATCCTTCAGGAACACGTCGGGGAAAGGCATGGTGCCCCGCTTTCCGAGAATCTCCAGATTGCGCACTATCACTCCCAGCACATAGCCCAGGTCATCTATCCAGAACAGAGACATATCCTCCAGGAACGACTCCAGTTCCTCATTGTCCTCGAAGAGTTCCGGGTCGGAGAATATCCTGACGAACAGGGCGCAGTCCTCCGCCATAGAGCGCGTCTGGGAAGCCATATACTCCTTGAAATACTCCTTCTCCGACAGGGCCGCCAGGATCTTTCTGATCACCAGGGCCAGGTCCTCGGTCCACACGAGTCCGTGGTCCTCGCAGTATTTCGTGAAACGCTCATTCTGCCTGAGCCAGGCCGACACTTGATTGTCTGCGAACTTACGGTTGGGGTTGCGTTCCTCGGGAGTAGGATTGAACTTCTTGAGGCCGGTCTGAATCCTGGCCTCGGCGGCATTGCCGAGAGCAACCGCCGCATTGAGTATAAAATAATAAAGGTGCAGCGTCTTATCGCACGAATACTTGAGAGCTTTCTCGGCTTCTACCAGAGAATCAGAGCCGGAAGCTACCATACTGTAAAGAACTTTAAAGACTTTTATCCTTATCAGACGACGGTTTATCATACATTATTTTTAAAACATTTTGCAAATATAACTTGAACATGAGAAAAAACTCTATATTTGTAACAAATTTTGTAAAATTTAATAAAAATGTATTCAGAGGATATTGATAACTCAGCTGCCATGGAGCGCAGCGGCGACGATGTGTACTCGAAGCCTGTCCGCGCTGGAAAAAGGACATACTTTTTCGACGTAAAAGCCACCAAGGGCAATGATTACTATCTCACTATCACCGAGAGCAAGAGAAGGATCGAAAAGGACGGACGCTTCGCATACGACAAACATAAGATTTTCCTGTACAAGGAAGACTTCGAGAAGTTCTCACAGGGACTTGAGGAGGTCATAGCCTACATCAAGGAAAGATGCCCTGTCGTGGAGCGCACGGAGGAGGACAGACACATTCCCAGAGAAAGAGAGGAGGGTGATCAGTTCTCGGATGTGAATTTCGAGGAGCTTTAGTCCCGGTACTAGAACATGTCCTGGTAAGGCCTGAAAAAACGGCCTCCCCAGTTCCACAGCGGAGACGGAATAAGACGCATCAGCAGGCCCAGCGCGGCCCAGCGTCCGTCTATCACCGCTGTTTTTTTCTTGCGTTTTATCGCACGTACTATCTTAGCGGCGGCATCTTCCCTGCGTATAGTCATGGGGAAATGCCGCCCGTGTATGAAATCAGTATCCACAAAGCCCGGCTTGATGACTGTGAACCCTATATCGGCTTTCCGGATTACGGCCAACTGCCTGAGAGCTTTCGTATAAAAGGCATCGAACTCCTTGGTGGCCGAGTATGCCGGACACACTCCCAGCGGCAGTATGGAAGCCACGGACGAGAGCACGGCCAGGTGTCCCTTAAGTCCGTTTCCGGCCCAGTAGTTGAACAGCCACACGGCGCAGCGGACAAATCCTTCCGCATTGACTTCCACCTGACCCAGCTCCAGAGACGGTTCCAGAGCCGTATTGGTGTGCCCGAAACCGGACGAATACAGGCAGACATCCACTCCGCCCATCTCCTCCACGAGAGCGGCCAGCTGAGCGGCGGCATCCCCGGACGACACGTCGAATGTCCTTGTAAAGACCCTGCCTGCAGGTGCCGCCGAGGCAAACTCCTCCAGCAAGGCAGTACGCCTGCCGGTAACTCCTACCCTATGTCCCTGGGCCAGATATATCTCCGCCACTGCCCGGCCTATACCCGATGTGGCGCCTATGACTATCACATTCATCATTGCATTGATTTTATACGCAAATTTAAACCATTTATCCCATATCTGTAAAGAAAAAGGCCATCGGCGGACCGATGACCTCTTTCATATCCGTTCAAAGAGACGGGACTAGAGCTTCTTGGCTTTGAGCTTGGAGTTGATCTTGACATTTACGACCTTGGCCTCCATCTCACCCATCTGAGGAACGACCATCTTCATGACCGAAGGATACTTGACACCATATTTGGTCGTCATGTACTCTACATAATAGGTCTCGGCTGACTGGCCCATAGCTGATTCTACAGTCTTTACCTTGGCTCCGGTCTCGACATCGTAATAATCTACAGTTACAGTGCCGGCAGCATCTGTACTCTTTACCTTATATGCATCGCGTCCGTCCACGGCCTCGATACCTGTCAGCTCATAGCCGTCAGTGCCGAGCATCTCAGGGTAAGGATACAGGTCGCTCTCGCTGACCACGGTTGCAATCTGAGCCGGATCAGTCAGTTCCTGAGTTCCGCCCATAGGAGAGCCCACTGTCAGGGTACCGTTCACAAGCTTCATAGATGACATCACCTGACCGCCCATGGACTGTGTCTGCGAGAAAGCCTTCTCGGCAGGAATCATCTTAACGGTATTGGAAATGGTCATCCCCTGAACAGTCATGTCTGTCTGCACGGTTATGTCCTTGATGCCGTCGATAAGCTCACGGCCTCCGAGATAGTTGAAATAGTTGTCGAACACGGTCTGGACTGTCACGTCGGCTGCAACCTCCTTGCGTTCGATGGGCTTGCCCTCGAAGTCGAGCTCCACTACCACTCCGTCAGAGTCATACTGGGCCAGAGCGGGCAGTACGGAAGGATCTCCAACGCAGAACCAGTACATATTGTCGGGGTCGAAGTACTTGGCCACCACGGCACGGATATCGTCGAGTGTCAGGGCATCCAGTCTCTGAAGATAAGTAGCGTAGTAGTCATCGGGCAGACCGTAACGCTCAACCGAGTAAGCGAAGCTGGCGATGGTTCCTGAAGATTCCAGCGAACGGGAGAAGTCTCCGGCATACATGGTCTTGAACTTCTCCAGATCATCCTCAGTATAGTCTCCGTCCATCATGTTCTGCAGCTCAATGCGCATCTGCACGAAGGAACTGTCGGTAGCGTTGCCGTTGACATCGCCGCCGGCGCTGAACGAACCGGATATCTCATCAGAACTTACGCTGGAGTAGACTCCGTAGGTATATCCGTGAGTCTCACGGAGGTTGCGGAACAGCTTGGCATCAAATCCACCGCCGCCATAGATGGCATTGGCAATACTCAGGGCCATACGGTCCTCAGAATCAGGAGTGAGGGTAATGGGAGCCATCATCTCGATCGTGGACTGCACTGCGCCGTCCTTGGGAGAGAATACTACCTGGATGCCCTCGGGACGGTTGACTGCGGGGTCCTCATGGGTGAGAATCTCGCCCTTCTCCCACTTGCTGAGATATTTCTCGCAGATAGCCTTGGCCTGCTCAAGATTCATGTCACCGACAATGATGACAATCGCGCTGTTGGGAATGATGTAGTTCTCGTAGTACTCGCGGCAGTCATCTGTCGTGATGGCCTCTACAGTAGCCTCAGTCATGATGTCGCTGTAAGCATGTCCTTCAGGATATACCGTCGCGGTCATGATATTGCTCAGAATGGCACCCGGAGATGTACGGGACATCTGGAGTCCGCCGAGAGCCTGGTCCTTTATCTTGTCCAGCTCTTCCTGAGGAAATGTTGGGTTGTAGAGCACATCAGTGAGGATGTCCATCATCTTGTCAGTGTACTTGGTAAGGGTCATGAAACCGATGGAGCGGGAGCCTGTACGGAATGTGGCACCGAGAAAATCCACCTCGTTGTTGAGCTGGTCGGCAGTACGGTTCACTGTTCCCCTGCCCCAGAGGTCACCGAAGAAAGAGGACTCGCCTGCCTTCTCCCCTTCCACATACGGATCTACTATAAAATTGATATTGAAGTTGACGACAGGACGGTCATGGTCCTCCACGAGGATGACGCGGAGACCGTTGTCCAGAGTGAATTTCTCAAAGTCACCGAGCTGAACCACGGGAGCGGGGCCGGCTTCGGGAGCCTTGCTTCTGTCTATCTGCGCGCTCAGCTGGAAGAGGGACAGCAGGGCGGCCGTCAATGTAAGTGTAAGTATCTTTTTCATATCGTTGTACATGTCTTAAAATTAGTTCTGTTTGGGAAGATAGTAGATGGAGATCTTCTGAGCGGGGTCGATGTATTTCTTGGCAACCTCGAGGACTTTCTCCTTGGTCAGCTTGGAGTACTGCTCCATGGTCTCATTGACGAAATTGGTATTCTTGAAGTAGGTATAGGCTGTAGCCAGACTCTCGGCAACACCTTCAATAGTGGTGTTGGAGGTAGCCTCACCCATCTCCACCATATTCATCACCTTCTGGAATTCCTCATCGGACATGCCGTTCTCCAGCAGGCCATAGACCTCAGCGTCTATATCAGCCTCCAGGACAGAGAGGTCCACACCGTTGGGGATACCCTGGATCATGAACACACCCGGATGCTCGAAAGGCATCACGCCGCCAGCAGCCATCAGACCGGTCTTCTTGGTGTCCACGATCTGCTTCTGCAGACGGGCGGAGTTACCGGCTGAGAGGATGGAGTTGAACACGGTCATTGCATAATAGTCATCGGTACCGTATGCGGGAGAAGGATAAACCTCAATCAGCATGGGCATCTGGATATTGTCGTAGACAGTGTCCTTGATGGGCTCAGTACGCCTGGGCTCCATATTGGGATCCGGACGGCGGGGCTCCACAGTACCGGCGGGGATGTCGCCGAAGTACTCCTCGATCCACTCCTTGGTCTGCTTGGTATCAAAGTCTCCGCAAACTACCAGCACAGCGTTATTGGGCTTGTAGAACATATCGTGGAAATCCTGGAAATCCTGGATAGAGGCGTTGCGGATGTGCTCCTCAGAGCCGAGAACGTCGTGATTGTAAGGGTGAACCTTGAATGAGTTGGTCAGAATCTTGGTAAATACGGTGCCGTAGGGCTGATTGTCGCGGGTCTGGCCCATCTCCTGGCATACCACGTCCTTCTGGGTATTCACACCGATCTCCTCAATCTTGGGATGCAGCATCCTCTCGGACTCAAGCCACATTCCGAGCTCCAGCTGGTTGGAGGGCAGCAGCTCGAAATAATAGGTACGGTCATTGGAAGTGTTGGCATTCAGAGAGCCGCCGGCCTCGGACACATAGGTGGCATACTCGCCGCGGCCGATGTTCTCGGTGCCCTCGAACATCAGATGCTCGAAGAAATGGGCGAAGCCTGTCAGATGGGGTTCCTCGTTCTTGGAACCCACGTGATACATTACGGAGATTACGACATTGGGAGTCTTGTGGTTCTGGGACAGAATCACATGAAGACCGTTGTCAAGGTCGTACTCCTCGAACTGGATATTCTGCGCCGATACGGCCACCGGCAGAAGTACTGCCGACAGAATAAGGATTAAAAGGTTCTTCTTCATACTTTGTTTGTTGTTGATTAATTATTTGTGCTCTATTAGTGTTACTTTTCCGTCTTTTAAAAGATATTTCTCCCCTGTTCCCGGACATACGGCCGTGCCGTCCTGACCGAACTCCAGACGATAACCGGCCCTGCTCATCCATCCCGTCTGCCTGGCAGGATTGCCTACCACCAGGGCATAGTCAGGCACATCCTTGGTTATTACCGCACCGGCTCCGACAAAGGCCCACCGGCCTATATCGTGACCGCAGACCACCGTAGCATTGGCACCTATAGTAGCACCCCTTCCGACTCTGGTAGCGGCATATTCACCCCGGCGGCACACAGCACTGCGGGGATTGGCAACATTGGTAAACACACAGGAAGGCCCGAGGAACACATCATCCTCACACGTAACTCCCGTATAGACAGAGACATTATTCTGTACCTTCACATTGTTTCCCAGCACTACTCCAGGAGATATCACCACATTCTGACCTATATTGCAGTCCCGACCGAGGACTGCTCCGGTCATGATATGGGAAAAATGCCATATACGTGTCCCTTCCCCTATGCTGCATCCGTCATCTATGACAGCAGTCTCATGTGCGAAATATCCTCGTTCCATAGTCATCCGTTTATCTTTTGAAAAACCCGGCCACCTCCCCTGCAATCCGTTCCTGAACCTCTACTGTCAGTTCCGTATGCATCGGCAGGGACAGCACGGAGTCAGCCAGAGACTCCGCAATTTTCAGGCCAGCCCCGCCACAAGCATACGCTTTCTGACGATGCAACGGCAGCGGATAATATATCATGGAGGGTATCTCTCTGGATGCCAGATACTCTTTCAAGGCATCCCGCCTACCGTCCTTAACCTTGACCGTATACTGATGGTAGACGTGTGTGGTGAAAGAAGCCTCCACCGGCAGCTCTATACCGTCCACTCCACGGAGAAGAGCATTGTATCTATGCGCGGCAGTCCGTCTGGCCCTGCTGTATTCATCCAGATGCCGCAGCTTGACCTCCAGCACAGCAGCCTGCATGGTATCGAGACGGGAATTGCAGCCGATTACATCGTGATGATACTTCACGCGCTGACCGTGGTTGGCCGTCATGCGGATGCGCTCCGCCAGAGCATCATCGTCCGTAAAAAGAGCACCGCCGTCTCCGTAGCAGCCCAGATTCTTCGAAGGGAAAAATGAAGTGCAGCCGATGTGCCCCAGAGTACCGGTATGCCTGCTGCGGCCGTCAGGATAAGTGTAGACGGCTCCGAGGGACTGGGCATTGTCCTCGACAACATAAAGGCCATGGGCTGCCGCAAAGTCCAGTATCGGAGCCATGTCACAGCTCTGCCCGAACAGATGCACGGGAATGATGGCCCTGGTCCTGGGAGTAATGGCCTTCTCGATAAAACGTATATCCGTATTAAAGGTATCGCAGTCCACATCCACCATCACCGGTCTGAGACCCAACAACGCTATCACCTCGGCCGAGGCCACATAGGTGAATGCGGGAACGATGACCTCGTCGCCCGGCTTCAGGCCTAAGGCCATGAGAGCTATCTGGAGGGCATCGGTACCGTTACCGCAGGGAATGACATGTCTTGCCCCCGTGTACTGCGCCAGGGCCGAGGCGAAGCGACCGACTGCCGGGCCGTTAATAAAAGCCGAACTGTCGATGACCTCCGCTATGGCTGCGTCGATCTCCGCCTTTATCTTCATATACTGACCGTGAAGGTCTACCATCTGAATCTTCTGCTGCATCGTACCCTCCATCATTTTACCAGCCGAAAGGATGCGGAGCCAGAGGCAGTTTCGCAAGGGGATGGTAATCACCCTTGAGGCCAATGGGCACGGCCGTGCGTATCTGGCTGACTATCTCGATGCAGGGACGTGCCTCGCTGATACGGAAACCTTCGCCTGCCAGTATCTTCTCATAGCTGCGCGTATGCAGTTCGGTGAATCCGGCACTGAACTCAAACTCCTCCCCGTCGATCATGATCGTGCGGTAGGTACGTTTCTCGCCCTGCACGGCGTTCTCCGGCAGATTGTCCGCATTGATGCTCAGAAAGTAGCGCACGCGGGCCTTCTTCAGGCCGAGATAGCCGGCCACGCGGTCGTGGCTCTTGACGTGCACGATATTCTCGCTCACCGGGCCGAATATCCACTGGAGCATGTCGTAGAAATGCACGCCGATGTTCGTTGCCACTCCCCCGCTCTTATGCTCGTCGCCCTTCCATGAGGCGTAGTACCAGTTGCCACGGGAAGTAATATAAGTCAGATCCACGTCGTAGACCTTGTCCGCCGGACCTTCGTCTATCTTCTTCTTCAAAGCCACTATCGAGTCGTGCAGACGGAGCTGCAGGATATTGTAGGCCTTATGGCCGGTCTCCTCCTCTATCTTCATGATAGCGTCTATGTTGTGAGGGTTGAGCACTGCTGGCTTCTCGCAGATGACGTCAGCGCCAAGCCTGAGACCGTAACGCATGTGCGCGTCGTGCAGATAGTTGGGGGTGCAGACCGAGAGCATCTCTATCTGCCTGTCCGTACCTTTGAGTTTCGAGCAGTGACGGTCGAACAGCTCCTGCTCAGTAAAAAAAGCAGCATCGGGGAAAAAACTGTCCATGATCCCGACACTGTCGAAGCGGTCGTAAGCCGCCTGTAAGATATTTCCCGTATCCTTTATCGCCCTGAGATGCCGCGGGGCGATATAGCCTCCGACCCCTATCAGAGCAAAATTCTTTCCTGGCATTTCAATCAATTTTCAATCCTGCGAAGATAATAAAAATTTCCTCAAATTCTACCGTCTGCCATTCTTTCCCGCTCCATTACCACCCGCACCTCCATTGAGAGTTCCTTTGAAAAGTGTCATATTTGTGTCATTCAAAAAACATTACCAACCATTAAAAACCTTAAAACCGTGCGCTACAGATTCATCATACTCAGCTACAACACAGGGAAGGACGGAAAGACAGCCGTCACCCTCCGGATTACCAAGAACAGAAAACGCAAATACATCAATACCGGACTGCGGGCCAGTCCCGAACAGTGGGATACTGCCGGAGACCGTTTCGTAACCGACAAGAGACTCGTCCCCGGATACAAAGCGTACAACACCAGGCTCTCAGAGCTGGAGGCCCGCGTCAACGCCGTACTGAGGGACTTTGACAGCAGACGCATTGACTGGACCCTGAATCAGTTTGAGACAGAGTACCTGGGCAAGACCGCAAGAGGCTCCGTAAAAGCCTATTTTGACAAGACCGTAGTTACGCTCCGGGAGACAGAGCACATCGGCAACGCCATCTGCTACAGCCGGACACTCCGCATGATGAGCCTGTTTGACAAGCGGTTGGCCGGCAGAATATTCTCAGAGATAGACATCCGGTACGTCAAGGCATTCGACGTTTTCCTGCAGAAACGCGGATGCCGGGGCAACACGCGCAAGTACTACATCAAGGCATTGCGGGCCGTTCTTAACAAAGCCATCCAGGACAAGGAGGCCACGGAAAGCACCTACCCTTTCGGCAAAGGCGGATTCAACATAGCGGCACTGGAGGAAGACACCCCGAAACGCTATCTGTCTCAAGACATTATGCACAGGATTAAAACCACAGCACTGGACAACGGTGTCCTGGAGCGGACCCGAAGACTGTTTCTGTTCATGTACTACTGCTACGGCATCTCGTTTATCGACGCAGCCCTTCTTACGACCGACAACCTCGTCAAACGCAGCGGCGGCACCTACATCGTCTACAAACGCAACAAGACCAAGGAATCCAAAAGGGCCAGGCCGCTGCGCATCAAGATTACGCCGCAGATCCAGGAGCAACTGGACTGGTTCGCCGGACACACCGAGATTGCGGGCAACTACCTCCTGCCCATAGTCTCCGCAGCCGGATATACAGGAGAAAGGCTGTACCGGCACATCAGAGGGCGGTATAGACGCAACGGGAAATACCTGAACAGTCTGGGACTGGCTCTTGGCATCACCGGCATGAGACTCACCAGCTACTGCGCCCGGCACACCATGGCCATGACCCTGCAGGACCATCATGTGCCGCGGGAGGTCATCTCCCAGATACTGGGGCACAAGGATATCACGACCACCAGCATCTACCTGGACAGCTTTACCGACAGCGTCATTGACGAGGCCGCCCGGGTCCTGTGACCCTCCGTGACATATATGTGTCATATATTGCCCACATATATATCCGGCACCCCGCTCCTACTCACTCTGCCTCTTGTCATTACAGATACGCCTCAGCCCATGCCGCCACGCTTCCCACGAGCGCATACTCATCGCGAAGGTTCGCGAGTACGACTACACCTCGGCGTGCGGAGTTGCCGACCGCCTCCTCGTCCTGTCGCAGGAGGTGGACATCCCCTCGGCCGTGCTGCTGATGAAGCGGACCGTCCCCGAGTTCAAGTCCCGCAACTCCCCCTACGAGCAGTACGACCTCCAGGTCGAGCGGGAGCAGCAGTCAACCGCGCAGCAGACTGCCTGACCCGCGGATTTTTACGGAAGTGGTTTTTTATTCCGCCCCGAATGACTTACCTTTGCAGGTGAATTCAAAAACAGAATAATATGGGATACATTGAAGAAAAGTGTGCGCCTACGCTGACCGGAAAGTCCGCGAGACGCTTTATGGAGGCGATGGAGGAAGTGGACAGACTGCCCCATAGAGAACTGCCTGAGGATTTTTTTGACGAATTTGAGAAGTTCCAGGAGAAATCAAGACGTTATGAAGCGGAAATGAGACATAACAGGAAAGTAAAAAACGCGGGGAAACATGAGGCGGGAGAGATTCAGACTGAAGGAATATTGTGTTAGTTCTGCCTTGACCACTGACATTGATTTAAGCGGATTCTACTGCGGAGACGAGTCTCTTGACCATTATTTCCACAACGAGGCCGCTGCATACGAGAGCGAGATGCTCTCAAGGAACTATGTATTCATCACACAGGACGACAAACATGAGCCTGTCGCCGTATTCTCTATCTGCAATACCAGTATAAACATGCCGATACTGTGCAGTAATATCAGAAACAGACTGCAGCGCAGAATACCGAATCCTAAAAGAAAACGGACATATCCGGCTCTGTTGATAGGCAGAATTGGAGTCAATGCACGATATCACGGGCAAGGCATAGGCTCGCAGGTCATAGAGTATATAAAGCATATGTATCTGCATGAATCAGTCCACGGGCTCTGCCGCTTTCTTTTAGTGGATGCCATAAACACCTCGGATGTTGTAAGATTCTATCAGAATAACGGCTTTATCATGCTGTTTAACACTGAGGACGATGAAATGCGGTCCTTTAATATAGGCACTGCGCTGAAGACCAGAATGATGTATTGCGATTTGAAACTGTGGCGCGAACAGCAGACCGCCTGACTTAAGACAAGAATTTTAAAGTACAGCTATAACGATGAAGGATTACAGAATCGCGGTAGCCGGCACCGGCTATGTGGGGCTCAGCATCGCCACGCTCCTGTCCCAGCACCATCACGTCACGGCGGTGGACGTCATCCCCGAGAAAGTGAAGATGCTCTCCCGCAGAAAATCACCGATTCAGGATGAGTATATCGAGAAGTACTTGGCAGAGAAGCCGCTCGACCTCACCGCCACCCTTGACGGACGGAGAGCCTACGCTGATGCAGACTTCGTGGTCATTGCCGCCCCGACCAACTATGACCCCGTCAGGAACCACTTCGACACCAGCCACGTGGAGGAGGTCATAGACTTAGTATTAGAGGTCAACCCGGACGCAGTGATGGTCATAAAGTCAACCATCCCTGTGGGCTACTGCCGCAGCCTGTATGTCAGGTACTGGAAGCAGGGAATCAGGAAGCTCAACCTGCTCTTCGCCCCCGAGTTCCTGCGCGAGAGCAAGGCCCTGTACGACAACCTCTATCCCAGCAGGATAATAGTGGGCGTACCGAAGATAATAGAGCATCCCGAGTTTGTCGAGGAGAACGAGGCAATCGATGCTTTGGCTGATATCCCCTTCCTGGAGAATGCCGCACATGAGTTTGCCGGCCTGCTGCAGGAGGGAGCCATCGAGCAGGACATCCCGACGCTGTACATGGGCCTGAAGGATGCCGAAGCCGTCAAGCTCTTTGCCAATACATACCTCGCGCTGCGGGTGAGCTACTTCAACGAGCTTGACACCTACGCGGAGGTCAAGGGGCTTGACTCCGCGGCCATCATCCGGGGCGTGGGCCTTGACCCGAGGATAGGCACGCACTACAACAACCCGTCGTTCGGGTACGGGGGCTACTGCCTCCCGAAGGACACCAAGCAGCTGCTGGCGAACTACGAGGACGTGCCGCAGAACATGATGACCGCGATCGTGGAGAGCAACCGCACGAGGAAGGACTTCATCGCCGGGCAGGTGCTCAGGATGGCCGGGGCGCACGAGTACGACGGGCAGTGGAATCCCGCGAGGGAACACGAGACCGTCATCGGCGTGTACCGCCTTACGATGAAGACCGGGAGCGACAACTTCCGTCAGAGCAGCATCCAGGGCGTGATGAAGCGGATAAAGGCCAAGGGCGCGACGCTGATCATCTACGAGCCCACGCTGGAGGACGGCAGCACGTTCTTCGGGAGCGTGGTGGTCAACGACCTGGCGGAGTTCAAGCGGCGCTCGCAGGCCATCATCGCCAACCGCTACGACCCATGCCTGGACGACGTGAGGGCCAAGGTCTACACCCGCGACATCTTCCACCGCGACTGACAGGGAAAGTTTTGTCAGAAGTGGTTTTTTATTCCGCCCGCAATGACTTATCTTTGCAGAAAACAATATTCATGAAGTATAAATATCGGGAAAAAGAAGACAGTGTGCTGCGTGATCCGGCTGTCAGTTATTGTCCTACGGAGCTCCAGGACTTGAAAGACAGGCTGATTGCGTCAATCGAGAGATGCGGTGATGAGAAGGGGCTGGAGCAGTGTGCAGGTATCCTGAATACAGATACTATGCCGTGTATTTATACTGACAATGAATTCATACAAGTACTGGCGGATGCTGAGACCGGCGGAAATGCGTGTGAGGAGGATGTGAGGAGATTATTTGCCGGATGGGGAGTCAATTAAGAATAATCTGGAGAAAAAGAGCACTGAGAGACCTCAATGATGTGGCGGCATGGTATAATGCCAATATGGGCTGCTCGTCGGCCGGTAAAGTAGTGAGAAGCGCTGAGGAGACAGTCAGATTGCTGTCACTTCAACCGAGCATAGGGATATTTCACCCGGAGTTGTCGAACAACAGCCTCAGATACTACAGTTTCCCGATACATCCTTTTTACAGAATCGTTTACAGATATACTGCGGATACGCTGTATGTATGCGCACTGCGCGCCAATAGAATGAAATAGCGGACGAGTGTCCGTTTTCTTCAACTAACGACATAACTATGCTGCAACCGAACATCAGACTGTCCGGCACCACGGTGTTGGTGAGCGACACCGATACTGTCTATTAGTCTATTAAGCTTAAGCAAACAATAAAACCCGATACGATGAACGTTTTAGTAACCGGAGGGGCCGGATTCATCGGCTCCAACCTGTGCGAGTACCTTCTGGAGGAGGGGCACACGGTGCGCTGCCTCGACAACTTCGCGACAGGACATATTGAGAACATCCTGCCGCTGTTTGAAAAACACCCGCAGAACTTTCAGCTGATAGTCGGCGACATCCGCAACATCGAGGACTGCCGCAAGGCTGTGGACGGCATGGAGTACGTGCTCCACGAGGCGGCCCTCGGCTCCGTACCCCGCTCCATCAAGGACCCCATAACCACCAACGCCGTGAACATAGGCGGCTTTCTCAACATGATAGTAGCCGCAAGGGACGCAGGAGTGAGGCGCTTTGTCTTTGCCGCCAGCAGTTCCACCTACGGCGACAGCAAATCACTGCCAAAGGTCGAGGATGTTATTGGCAGGCCCCTCTCGCCTTATGCCATCACGAAGTACGTGGACGAGCTCTATGCTGATGTGTTCGCCCGCACTTACGGCACCGAGTACATCGGTCTGAGATACTTCAACGTCTTCGGCCGCCGCCAGGACCCCAACGGAGCATACGCCGCGGTCATCCCACTTTTCGTAAAGAAGTTCATGAGGCACGAGGCCCCCACCATCAACGGCGACGGGGAATACAGCCGTGACTTCACCTACATCGACAACGTAATACAGATGAACATGCTGGCCCTTACGACCACTAATCCTGATGCAGTCAACCAGATCTACAACACTGCATACGGTGAGCGCACCACCCTCAACCAGCTCGTAATATATCTGAAAGAATACCTGTCGGAGTTCGACCCTGAAATCGCAAAGGTGGAGCCCGTCCACGGTCCCAACCGCGCCGGCGACATTCCCCACTCCCTCGCCAACGTGGACAAGGCCCGCAGGCTTCTCGGCTACGCCCCCAGGTTCAGCATGAAGCAGGGGCTCAGGGAAGCCGTAAAGTGGTACTGGGAGAATTTGTAGGTTGGGGGTGACTGGTACGATGATCACCCCTTATAAAAATTAATCAACAAAGAAAAATCGGTATAAGTAGAATTTTAACTTAATAATGTCAGTATTTACATTAATCAGGCAAGACCTTTACAGGTACACCGGGGGGGGAGATTCCTAAAATCTTACCTTATGATTCCGGGTTTTAAATACACTTTTTTCCTTCGTTTAGTTCAAAGCGCGGGAAAAAGAAAGTATTTATTGCCTTTCGCCTTGCTGTTCAAGATGAAACTGTTATTGATGCAAAGACATTATGGCATACAGATACCGTGGAATACCAAAATCGGAAAGGGCTTTTATATCGGGCATTACGGCACTATCGTAGTCAATGGTGGTACTATAATAGGCGACAATGTCAATATATCGCAAGGCGTGACTTTGGGACAAGCGAACAGGGGCAAACATAAAGGATGTCATGTTATCTGGAACGGGGTATATATAGGACCCGGTGCCAAAATAGTAGGAAAAGTAACGATAGGCAATAATGTGGCAATAGGGGCGAATGCGGTTGTGACAAGCGACATCCCGGACAATGCTTGCGTTGGCGGCGTTCCTGCGAAAATAATATCCATGAACGGTGCGGAAGGGTATGTAAATAGAAAAGTAATATTATGAGAAATTTATTATTGCACTTATTGTCTAAAATGCATACTAAGCTATTAGTTTTAAGAAACAAAAATATCAGTTTAGGCAATAATACGCTTATTCACTATAAAAGTCATATTATAAATAAATCACAGGGGAAAATAAAAATTGGAGAGAACTGTCAAATAGGCAGATCTGCCAGGAATTATCATGCAGGCATGCCTTTCCATACTGAAATTTTAAGCGATGGTGAAAAAAGCGAAATTACAATTGGAAATAATTGCAGGATAAATGGCGCGTATATCCATGCTCAAAAAAGGATTACTGTCGGAGATAATTGTGTCATGGCATCAGGCATATCAATAATTGATTCCAATGGACATGAGTTATACAGTAATGACAGAACGCTCGGTAGAGACCAAGCTTCTGATATTGAAATAGGTAGTAATGTTTGGATCGGACTTAATGCGATAATTCTAAAAAATACTTCGATAGGTGATAATACCGTGGTTTCTGCCGGAAGCGTCGTTAGCGGCCGTTTTCCGAATAATTCACTTATCGTGGGCAACCCCGGTAAAGTTGTAAAAATATTAAATATTAATGAAAATGAAAGACATTAAAATCTGTGTCATCGGCCTCGGATATGTAGGCCTTCCTCTTGCCCGCCTGTTTTCAACAAAGTACAAAACTGTAGGATTCGATATGAATCCTGCGAGAGTGGCCGCTTTGATGGCAGGCCATGACGCGACTTTGGAAGTCTCCGACGGGCTTCTCCAGAGCGCGATAAAGGATCATGGATTCGTATGCACGGCCAACATCGACGACATACGCGACTGCAATTTCTATGTCGTTGCGGTCCCTACCCCGGTGGACGAGAACAACAATCCTGACCTTACCCCGCTTTACGGAGCAAGCACGACGGTCGGGAAGGTGATCTCGAAAGGCGACATAGTGGTTTATGAATCCACTGTATATCCTGGTGTTACCGAGGATGAATGCATTCCTGTAGTCGAAAAGATTTCAGGAATGAAATACAATGTCGATTTCTTCGCAGGATACAGCCCTGAGAGGATCAATCCGGGCGACAAGCTGCATACAGTCGAAAAAATCAAGAAAGTGACATCAGGCTCTACGCCTGAAATAGGCGAATTGGTGAACGAGGTCTACCGCTCGGTAATCGTGGCCGGGACCCATCTTGCCCCGAGCATAAAGGTGGCCGAGGCTGCAAAAGTAATCGAGAACTCGCAGAGGGACATCAACATCGCATTCGTCAATGAATTGTCTAAAATATTCAACAAATTGGGCATAGACACCCAGGATGTGCTTGAGGCCGCATCCACGAAGTGGAACTTCCTGCCGTTCAAACCGGGCCTTGTCGGAGGACATTGCATCGGTGTCGACCCCTATTACCTGGCACAATGCGCCCAAAGGCACGGCTACAACCCTGAAATCATCCTTGCAGGCCGCCGCATGAACGACGGAATGGGCGAGTATGTGGCTAACGAGACGATTAAGCTCATGCTGAAAAAAGGCATCCAGGTTTTGGATTCGAACATACTTATCCTCGGATTCACTTTCAAGGAAAATTGTCCAGATGTGCGCAATACGAAAGTAATCGACATCTACAAGGCCCTGAAGGAGTACAATGTCCATGTCACGGTTTATGACCCTTGGGCCAATCCTGAAATAGTAAGGCACGAGTATGGCATCGAAGTCACCAACGAACTGCCCGCAGACAAGTTCGACACAGCCATCCTCGCCGTCGCCCATAGGAAGTTCGAGGGACTGGATGTGCTGTCGCTTCTGAAAGACAGGCATGTGGTATTCGATGTCAAGGCGTTCCTGGATAGAAAGATCGTGGATGGAAGGCTGTAAGAAACTAAGAAACTAAGAAACTAAGAAACATTGCATCAGTAAATATTGGCCCTGTTAATATCTTAAAAGCATAGTTTTGAGTCCATTTCTATTTGCTTTTCGAAGATAACTTGTTTGACAGAAAATGAGGTTGCCAGATATATTCGGTAAGGTAAAAAATAGCAAGGACGGTAGAATTATTGTTTCGAATTTTTTATACTTGTCTTTGCTTCAAGTAGCGGGATATCTTTTCCCGCTACTGACTTTGCCGTATTTGGCTAAAGTTATAGGAATAGAAGGATTCGGAAAGATAGCTTTCGCATCTGCAGTTATAGTATGGATACAAACTGTTGCTGATTGGGGTTTTAATTATACAGCTACAAGGGATGTGGCAAAAAATAGAGACAATAAAGAAAAAGTTTCTGAGATTTTCTCCAATGTTTTATGGGCAAGATGCCTATTGATGATACTATCATTGATTTTTTTGTCTTTATTGATATTGGTTTTTCCCAAGTTTAGAGAATCAGCAGATGTGTTATATGCTACATTCCTGCTTATTCCCGGGCATATATTGTTTCCCGACTGGTTTTTCCAGGCTTTGGAGCGAATGAAGTATATAACAGTATTGAATTTATTATCGAAGTTATTATTTACTATAGCAGTGTTTATAGTAATAAAACGGAAAGAAGATTATTTACTGCAACCTCTATTAGTGTCTTTAGGGTACATTATTTCCGGAATAATTGCAATGTATTATATTCTTTTGCGATGGAAATACAAACTACAGAGACCATCGGTGTCAAAAGCTATCAGTACTATAAAAAATAGTACTGATGTTTTTATTAATAACCTAATGCCCAATTTATACAATAGTTTTTCTTCAATCTTGCTTGGTTTCATAGGCGGGGACATAGCAAATGGAAAATTAGACGCAGGGAATAAATTCGCACAGTTGGCACAACAATTTATGCAGATTGTCAGCCGTGTTTTTTATCCATTCTTGTCACGCAGGATTGATAAGCATGGGACATTTGTGAAATTGAATTTGTTAATAGCATTGGGCATTTCTTTAGTCTTGTTCTTAATGGCTCCAATTCTGATTAAATTGTTTTTTACCGAAGAATTTTATGATGCCATACCTGTGCTGAGAATATTGTCTATATCAATCATATTTATGGCATTAAGTAACACATATGGAACAAACTATATGATAATAGAGGGCTATGAACGCCAATTAAGAAATATAACGGCAATGTCTTCTATAATAGGTTTGTTGATTTCGTTTCCATTGATTTATTATTTTAACTTTATCGGAGCGGCATTGACTATTTGTATTACAAGAGGTATTTTAGGTCTTAGCATAACTTATAAGGCTTATAAAATAAAAAGGATTAAGTTGGGTTCATTATGAAAATCGCCATACACCATACTCCCGGTACTTTTTCTGATAGGTGGATTTCGTATTGTGAGGAAAAAGGAATTCCTTACAAGATAGTTGATGCGTACAGTTCGGATATAGTGAAACAAGTCGAAGATTGCGACGCATTCATGTGGCATCATCATCATGCGAACTACAAAGATGCATTGTTTGCTAAGCAACTTTTGTATTCCTTGCAGATTGCCGGAAAGAAAGTTTTTCCTGATTTCAATACTGGATGGCATTTCGATGATAAGGTAGGACAAAAATATTTATTGGAGGCCATAGGAGCTCCTTTAGTTACATCTTATGTGTTTTATACAAAAAAAAAGGCTCTTCACTGGATAGAAAAAACTACCTTTCCGAAAGTATTCAAATTGCGCGGAGGAGCAGGTGCATCTAATGTAAAGCTTGCAAGGACGAAAAACGATGCACGGAAACTTGTCAATAGAGCCTTTGGAAAAGGCTTTGCTCAATTCGGAAGATTGACATATCTAAAAGAGAGATATAAAAAGTGGCGAAACGGCAAGGATTCATTTATGGGAGTATGCAAGGGATTTTACAGGTTGCTTGTACCTACTGAATTTTCAAGGATGCACAGCAGGGAAAAAGGTTATGTGTATTTTCAGGATTTTATACCTAACAACCAATTCGATATACGCATAGTGGTAATCGGAAACAACAAGGCGTTCGGACTTAAAAGAATGGTAAGAAAGGACGATTTCAGGGCATCAGGAAGCGGCAGCATAATTTATGACAAAACCGGAATAGACGAAAGATGCGTGAAAATATCATTCGATGTAGCTAAAAATCTTAAAACCCAGTCAATGGCATTGGATTTTGTCTTTGATATGGACAACAATCCTTTGATAGTTGAAATAAGTTACGGTTATTCCATAAAAGCTTATTACAAATGCGAGGGTTATTGGACTGATGATATGGAATGGCATGAAGGAAAGGGGTTTGATATTGAAGGTTGGATGGTGGAAAATCTAATAAAAGATAATTAAATATGGCTCCGCCTATCGTACAGGATAAATTCATATTGATAAGGAATCTTGCAATTATTTGCATGATAGGTAATCTTTTGTATTTCCTGTTTCCTTTTCCTGCAATCGTATGGCGGTTGTCTTTTGTATTGTTGAGTTTGTACTGCGTTTATGAGGATTATATCCGATATGGTTTTTCAGGTATTGAAAAAGCTATTTTAATTTTTACAGGATTGAATCTGATTTATTTCTTTGTAAGTTATTTGTGGAGCA
Organism: uncultured Bacteroidales bacterium; assembly: GCA_949297365.1. GTDB lineage: Bacteria > Bacteroidota > Bacteroidia > Bacteroidales > UBA932 > Coprenecus. The sequence continues at coordinate 137,609 of CASFSL010000046.1, forward strand.
ATCCATCTACGACTACATTGGGAAATACATTGTATGCATTGCTGGCGTATGTAATGTTTGCTTTTTTAGGAAAAGAAGGAATTCTGACACATAAATTCATATTGGTATCAGCGATATTACTGACTGTTGCAGCAATTCCATCGTTCTATAATGCGCAGCAATTGGCCTTGGCAAAGCTGGCAAGCGGAGGGGATGAGACCACCGTAAATGCGAGTACAATATTTTTGATGTTGCTTCCATTATTGCTTTGCTTAAAGAAGCGTATGGTTTCATTGGTTTTATATTGCATATGCCTCTTTTTCTTAATAACCGGAGCAAAACGGGGCAATACTTTGGCTGCTATAATTCCATCAATCCTGTTTTTATGGATGTTATTTAAGGAAAACAAAAAAAATGTTTTTAAAATATCGCTATTGGTTATAGCGGTAGCGGCTATTGCTGTGTGGGCGAAAGATATGGTATTGTCAGACGACTACCTGTTAAGCCGCTACGAGCAAACATTGGAGGGAAATACATCCGGGCGCGGTGTCATTTATTCTACTATGTGGAACATGTGGTCGGGTTCGGACAACATAGTAAATTTGTTATTCGGTTACGGATATAACGGCACTTTCCTTTATTCACCGATGCATAAATTCGCTCATAGTGACTGGCTTGAAATTTTGGTGGATTTCGGGTTGCTTGGAGCTTTGTTTTATGCGGCAATATTTATTTCGTTTGCAAGACTATATTTCAGATTGGATAGAGGCTATGCTCGTTTGGCATGCATTGCGATTGTATCTATATGGCTTATGAAAACTATTTACTCTATGGGCTTTACGGATCAAACATTAGCATTGATGGCAATTCCGTTCGGATGTTTGTTCAGCGAATATTTTACTGATAGGAGTATTTCGGCATGAAGGTTTTATTTATTTCTCCCAACCTCGGCCGAGGCGGCGGTGGTGCTGAAAGGCAGATTGTCACGGTTGCTTGTCTTGTAAAGGACGCTGGCTACGAAGTTGAATTTTTGTGTTACGCAAAAGGTGATTTTTATGCTCATATTTTAAATGACAAGCAAATTCCTATACGATGGTTCATATATCCGAATTATTTTAGAAGACTTTTTGGTGTGAGAAAATTCATACGTAAAGGGAATTATGATGCCGTAATATCTTTTTTGTCGACTCCGAATTTTCTGAATGATTTTGCAGCACTTGGCGGGAAAAATTGGAAAGTAATAACAGGAGAACGCAGTGCAAAGGAGCAGGCGTTCTTTACTCGAAAAGGCAAAATATTTTCTTGGTTTCAACGCTATTCTGATTATATAGTCTGCAATTCAGACAATGCAAGGAAGATGTGGATGAAGCATTATCCTGCATATGAAAGTAAATTAAGGACTATTTATAATAATGTTACCTTGCAGCCTGTAACATCAGAGTATGTTCCTAAGAAAGATGGGAAATTGCATATTGTTGTCGCAGCTTCATATCTGGATGTGAAAAATCCTTTAGGACTCGTAAAAGCTTTATCAATGTTGCCGGATGATGGAAAAAGTAGGATTCATGTCGACTGGTACGGCGATAAGAATGACAACGAGAGAAAAGCCGTATATAATGAAATGAGCAAGCGAATTAAGGAATATTCGCTGCAAAATATTGTATTACATCCTGCAATAGAAAATATACAGGACAAGATGAACGAGGCAGACATTGTCGCGATATTCAGCAAATATGAAGGGCTTCCGAATACGATTTGCGAGGGAATGATGTTAGGAAAACCCATAATTATGACTCGAGTATCTGATTATGCTGTCTTGGCGGATGAAACAAACGGGGTTCTTTGCGACTGGAACAAGCCTGAGACAATAAAAGATGCCTTAGCAAAAGTTTCGCAATTCACTGTAAATAATTTATTAACAATGGGCAAGAATTCAAAAAGAAAAGCTGAAATCTTGTTCAGCACAAATACTATACTAAGAAATTGGTCAACATTGTTATATGAATAGATTATGCGATAACGATAAAAACATTCATTTCTAAAGTGTTTTTTATATTGTTTCATTATAGATAATAGGAGGCAATCCGGCTAAATTGATTAGAAGTAGAATATAATGTATTTTAAATGAGTAAAAAGGTTTTAATAATAGGAAACTTCGGCCATAGAACAAATCAGCTTGACGGACAGACTGTAAAAACCAGAAATATCTATAATATGCTTAAAAGCAGGTCCGCCGGAGTGCATTATTTTGATACTCAGGATTTACGCTTTTCGAAGTTTTCTGTATTCAGACTATTGCATGACATATTACGTATGAGGGTTGGGATTATAATTCCTGCAAGCAATATGCTAAAATGGATATTTCCTATTGTTTTCATTATATCTAAAATATGCCGCAGCAAAATTATTTTCATACCTGTAGGCGGATGGTTGTGTTGGTATCTGAAAGATAAAAGGACATTATGCAGGATGATATCCAATGTTGAGGTTGTGATGCCGCAAACGATGGATGATGTCAATGCTTTGAAGAATCAATTTAAGTGGGATAATGTCGAATATTTTCCTAATTTCAGAATAACTACAAACAGAAATACTGATGTCCGACTTAATGAGCACCTAAGACTTGTGTTTTTTGCAAGGATAAATAAGAAGAAGGGATTGGATGTCGTATTTTATATTGCCGATAAGTTGCAGAAGAATTTACCGAATATAACGATAGATTTTTACGGGCAGATCAATGAAGCGGACAGGGGCTATTTCGAAAAAGAATTAGCCTGGCATACGAATACGGAATATAAAGGATTCCTGCAGCCGGAACAGATTTACGATGTTCTCAGGCAGTACGATATATTACTTTTTCCCACAAGATATATTAATGATGAAGGATTCCCGGGGACAATACTTGACGGCTATATGTCCGGCGTTCCCGTCATTGCATCGAATTGGTGTCATTCCAAAGAGTTTGTGCGGGATGGTTATTGCGGTTATATATGCGATATAAATGATATTGATTCATTTTATCAGAAAGTAGCATATTTGAATGAAAATAGGGATGTTCTTATGCAGTTGAAAAAAAATGCATTACGGGAAAGTGAAAAATATACTGATGCTGCTGCATTCAACATAATAAAAAAATACTTATGAATCGAAAATATCTAAGGCGTTCGGTTTTTAGAATCTTGAAAAGGAGTGATCTGATCTGGTCTTTGAATTATCATTACTTCCTAAGGGAAGAATTGCGTGAGAATTTGTCTAAAATGAAGTTACAGAAAGTGAAGAGTCGTGCGGAAATCAGAAAGGAAGTACGTGAATGCCGTAAATATTGGAAATGTTATGCCAGGGATTACTACTTATATTATGAACTGTATGACAAAGAAATAAGTATTGATAAGATACTGGAATATGTTCCACCGTTCTTTTTTGCTAATTATCATCAGGAATATTATCAGAAAGGATTGGACATAGTGAAACTTTCCGATAAATTAGAACAATACAGATTGTTGAAAAGCCGATTTGTGAGAACGCCTGAAGTAGTTTGTATTATTCATGATGGAAAGGTTTATTCTGATGATTCGATATTGATTAATCTTTGTGATTTAAGTGATTATCAAAAGCAGCAGAAAATATTTGTCAAGCCGGCAGGAAGCATGGGCGGGCATGGCATTATGATGATGAGTTCTTTTAATGAATTGCAAAACAGGCTCTCAGAATTGAATCGTTCTGTAAAATATATTGTACAAAGAGGATTAGTGCAAAGAGAAGATTTTTCAAAGCTCAATCCATCCTGTGTCAATACTCTCAGAGTTATAGTTCATGAAGATTCAGAGAAAAAGAGAATGCTGATGAAAATATGCATTCTTCGAATGGGCAGGAATAACTCCTTTGTAGATAATAGCGCTCAGGGCGGTTTATCAATTGCAATAGACGTGAATAACGGTAGTTTCGCAGACTACGCAACAACAGAACATGGCGGTGGAATTTATGAATTTCACCCTGACACGAATTTTCTTTTTAAAGGCTATAAGATAGGAGGATGGTCTTCAATTAAGAACCAAATAGAAGATTTCGCGTCAAAATTGGTGGATTTTAGAGATGTCGCTTTAGATGTTGCAGTTTTGGAAGACGGAGTTTCGATAGTAGAATATAATTTCGGATACGGTATAGATCATATTCAAAAAACTATTGGCGGAATCGCGACAAGTTTAGATGTAAAGCCTTGGCATAGAAAAAGGTATTAAATGTTCTATAAATTGATATGCAGGATGGGAGTCAGAAAAAGGAACCCGTCCCTACTGCCGTATTTGGATTTTTAATGAAATCAGACACGTGGAGCACGGAACAACTGTCCGATTACCAATTAAAAAATGCAAAGAACTGCTGATTTTCGCACAAACATCCCATCTTGGGAGTAGGATTAATCAGAGATTACATCAAGCGTAGAGTCATATAGCCAATAATTATGTTTCATCCTACTTTAAGTAAAAAGGGCCGTATTATTTTTTGGCCAGTGATCAAGTTGACAGAACTGATGGGAAATTATTGTCCGGAGTTACTGTTAAAAATGCGTTATCGTTATGTGTTTAAGAGAAAGTTGGACTTAAATAATCCGCAAGATATTAACGAAAAGATCCTATGGGCAAAATTGTACGCCGATACCAGCCGTTGGACTGAATTGGCGGATAAATATAAAGTAAGAGATTATGTCAAATCAAAAGGGCTGGAAGACATTTTAGTAAATCTCTATGCAGTATGGCATAACACTTCCGAGGTTAATTTTGACAGTTTGCCTGACTCTTTTATTATAAAGGCAAACAATGGAGATGGAAAAGGCACAAATAAAATTATTCATAAATCAAAACTGACAGTTGAAAAACAAAAAGAACTTATTAAACTTATAGACAACTGGCTTCATCGAAAAAACATAGGAGCTCTTCATGCAGAACCTCAATATAAGGGTATGATACCGTGTGTTATAGCAGAAGAGGTTCTTCCTTTAGAGGATGGTGCACACTCATTAACTGATTATAAGATATGGTGTTTTAATGGGAAGGCTCACTATGTTTGGGTATGTAATGACAGAGGATCTAATGGAAACAGTGCACATGTGATGACTTATGATATGGACTGGTGTCCACATCCTGAATTTTCTGTATTTAATTCAGACTATCTTGAGGGAGAGATAATACCTAAACCTCAAAACTTTGATAGAATGATTGAAATTGCAGAAATATTGTCTGAAGGTTTTCCTGAGCTTAGAGTGGATCTGTATAATATTAAAGGAAGAATTTATTTTGGTGAGCTGACATTTACATCTCAAGGTGGATTTATGGATTTCTATACGCCTGAGTTCAATCATAAATTAGGAAGTTTATTCAGTATTAATGATTTTAGATTGAAGAAATAGGATTATGCAGTCATATGGCAAAGTCTCCATAATAACTCCGTCCTATAATTGCGGGCGATTTTTGGAAGAGACTATTAAAAGTGTTATTGGACAAACGTATTCTGATTGGGAATTATTGTTTCAAGATGATTGTTCTACGGATAATACCAGGAGTCTCGTAGAATATATAAGTGATAAAGATTCACGCATCAAATATGTTTGTAATCCTAAAAATAGCGGGGCAGCCATAACGCGGAACAATGCTCTTAAAAGGGCGACTGGCCGCTGGATTGCTTTTCTTGACAGCGATGATCTGTGGAAACCGGATAAGTTGGAAAAACAATTGAAATTCATGGTTGAGAACGGCTATCACTTCTCATATCATGAATATGTTGAAATTGATGAGGATTCAAAAGAGATCGGAGTGTATGTGAGCGGCATAAGAAAAGTTGGGAAATACGGTATGTATTCTTGTTGTTGGCCTGGCTGTCTTTCAGTGATGTATGATGCGGAAGTTGTCGGACTTATACAGATTGCGGATGTCAAGAAAAACAACGATACTGCAATGTGGCTGAAAGTTGTGGAAAAGGCAAAGTGTCATCTTTTAAAAGAAAATTTAGGATTCTATAGGAGGAGAAAGGGGTCTATAACGCCTCCGTCAATAATAGAGAGAATAAAATGGCATTATAAACTATTCAGAAGCGTAGGGAAAGGAAAGATTACGGCTGCATTTTGGATGTGTATGAACATCGTGGGCAATACGATAAAAAAGATATTCTTCGTCAGAAAATATAAAATAGCATAGATATTAAGATAAAATAAATCTTTAAACATGAGGAAAATTTCGTTTTCGCCTCCGGATATGACGGGGGCTGAGGCCGCTATGGTGGCTGAGGTGCTGGATTCCGGATGGATTACGACAGGACCTAAGACCAAAGAGTTCGAGCACTTGATTTCCATGTGCTGCAATACGCAGAAATCCGTATGTCTCAATTCTGCCACTGCCTGTATGGAAATGGCCCTGAAGGTTCTCGGGGTAGGTCCCGGTGATGAGGTGATTGTGCCGGCTTACACATACACTGCCACAGCCAGTTCTGTATGTCATGTCGGGGCAAGACCTGTAATGGTGGATACGACTCCAGGCTCGTATGAGATGGATTATGAGAAGGTCGCAGAAGCCATTACTGAAAGGACAAAAGTTGTAATACCCGTTGACCTTGGCGGTGTAATATGTGATTACGACAAAGTATTTCAAGCAGTTGAGTCAAGAAAGAGCCTTTTCATACCGTCTAATGAGATTCAGAAAGTCTTCGGGAGAGTGATTGTGCTGGCAGATGCAGCGCATGCTTTCGGAGCCAAGCGGCATGGCAGGATGTGCGGAGAGATAGCTGACCTCACTTCATTCTCATTTCACGCAGTGAAAAACCTTACGACTGCAGAGGGAGGCGCATTGACATGGCGTTCACGCGAAGGTCTGGATGATGAGGCTGTCTACAAGCAACTGCAACTGCTCTCACTGCATGGCCAGAGCAAGGACGCACTGGCCAAGACCCAATTGGGCGCCTGGGAATATGACATCGTAGCTCCATATTACAAATGCAACATGACCGACATCATGGCCGGTATAGGACTGGCACAGCTCAAACGCTATCCGGAATTGCTATACAGACGCAGACAGATTGTCAGTCAGTATAATGAGGCTCTCAAAGGGTACAATGTACAGATTCTTGACCATTATGGCACAGACCACTCTTCGTCCGGACATCTGTACCTTGTGCGCCTGCTCGGGAAAGATGTGGATTTCCGCAATGATGTCATCGTCAAGATGGCAGAACGCGGTATTGCATGCAATGTCCACTACAAGCCACTGCCGATGATGACGGCGTATAAAACCATGGGGTTTGATATCAAGGATTTTCCCAATGCGTACAATCAGTACCGCAACGAGATTACTCTCCCGCTGCATACACATCTTTCCGATGATGACGTGCAGTATGTTATGGATAATTTCATTGAAATAATATCTGATTTGAAAAAGTGAAACGAGTATTTGATATCATAGCGAGCGGACTGGGACTGCTGATTCTCAGTCCGCTTTTTTTAGTGGTCGCCATATGGGTAAAACTGGACTCAACAGGTCCTGTATTCTACAAACAAGTGCGTGTCGGACGGAACAATAAGGATTTTTACCTGTACAAATTCCGTTCAATGAGGGTTGGCTCCGATAAAAAAGGACTCATCACAGTCGGTGGGCGCGATCCGAGAGTCACGCGTTCCGGCTACTACATCCGTAAATATAAACTGGACGAATTCCCTCAGCTAATTAATGTGTTCAAGGGAGACATGAGTCTGGTCGGTCCTCGTCCCGAAGTACGCAAGTATGTAGACCTGTACACTCCTGAACAAATGCATGTTCTGGAAGTCCGTCCCGGTGTCACAGACTTGGCTTCCATCCGTTACCGCAATGAGAACGAACTCCTCGCAAAGGCATCAGATCCTGAACAATATTATCGGGATATAGTAATGCAGGACAAACTCCGCATCAACCTTGAATATGTCCGCAATCATTCTTTTTTTTGTGACATCGCTCTCATCTTCAAGACCTTCCTTTCCATCATCAAAAATTAATCAGCAAGACTTATCTAAATTTTCAGGTATTTAAAATGGAATAGTGGTTAAATCTGAAAATTTTTTACTGTTTCTGTTTATAGATATTCTACTTCCGTTTTGACTATTTACTACAATATTAGTTGGTGTTATCTTAATGACCTCACCTAATTCTTCATGTCCATTCATTTTATCATACACAGTTTCACCGAGAGCTACAAGTTCATTGTTGTTGAGACGAATATATGGAGCTTGATCAGAATATACTTCGAATTTATCACTAAGTTCTCTTATCGCATTTAATATCATGCGTGAATCTTGCGAAAGATTCACTTTCTCAGGTAAAGCAGCCGGTTTTTCTACAGATAATAATTGTAATAATGAATTAACGTCCTTATCTTCAGCATTTATTGTCTCAGTTATATATTTTGCAATTTCAGGAATAGTTTTCTTTACTTCATCTATTCTTAAACTTTCACTATATGGCAATGTCCTAATACCGGAAATATCAAACGGCATCATTGTCTTTGAATCTTTAATAAGAACCGTTTTCTTGTTAAATGCCTGTCTAAATCCAAGTTCGTAAAAAACATTTGGATTTCTAGAGCTCAAGTCGCAAATAGCTATATCGCATTCCAATATTTTATGCAGGACATCAACCATAATCATATTGGCTTTTGATGTATCATCTGCACGAATGGGTTCAAAGCCGGCTTCTTCACATGCCGGTTTAATTAAATATTCATAAACTCTATTAAAATGCCCTTTGTCATACCCATCCGCATCGCTAATCGGCATAATCACAAAACATTTTTTATTGTTTGAATTTGCCATAACCATCTATTTATTACTATGTATTGAGTTGCAAACTTACAACTTTTATTCCTTATTTAAGAATGTCCAAGTATCTTTTGGAAGCCAACCTTGCTTATTGCTTTTTGAAATTTCCGTAATAAAGAAACGGGTATTCGGTCTCCGCTCTATAATTAAATCCGCCAGTTCGTCTGCTGATTTGACGGACTCTATATAAAATGCGTTAGGTAAGTCATAACGCCAATTGGTAATCTGGGGAATACTGTTCAACAATGCCTTTACGGTTTCTCTATTCCCCATATCGTCACTATATATAAATAAATACACCATATTTAATCTTCAAAAATAGCATCTTTACAAGAAAGTAACGAAGAAATTACAACATCCTCATTCTCTAATTTGTGTTTGGCCCTTTCATATATTTCACACATTTCTTTGCTCATATGCCCCTTACTGTAAAACGGGAAACAAACTACAATATCTTTTAATGAGTCAAGAAAATTCTTTCCTGCTGTAAGAACATTTGGGGCATTGGTCTGCAGTAAAAACAGAATAGACTGAAATGTATCATACAGCCTTTGTCGTGTAGAGTCAGGTATTGTTTGAGATGTCGGTTGTTTAGATTCTGCGTCAAATTTAGTAGTGCTATCATTAATAGGCATTGCACGTAATTGTGAAGCGTCATTTTCTCCGGCAGCAAGCAAACATTCTACATGTAGACGAATAATATTGCCATTTATCTCGCTCATTCTTTTAAGGGCCTCTATAGTACACATTCCTACTGATTTTTACTTGTTTTTGACTCTGATTTATATGACGTAATTGTATTTACTATTAAATCAACAAATGTTTTATTTGCCTCACTGCTTTTTGCTAATTCATCGACATATTTTTGATATTTTTCTTCAAACTCACTAGCTTTCTTGTCCACTATAGTCTTGAAGGATTTGGTTATCTCATCTATTTTACCCTGTATCTTATCTAATTCATCATTTGTTTTCCCCTTTAAATCGTCAACGGCTTTTTCCCTCTCGCTTTCAAGATGAGACATGATGTCTTGTATTTTATTGTCCACCTTACTTGCTGCATCATCTGCATGCTGCAAAGCATCGCGGCTTTGTTTTATTAACTCATCAATTTTGAATACAGAATATATAGAGAATATTAAAAACACTATCATCAGAACACTTGACCATAACGAGAGAACCGTGAAATCGCTTTGAAGTTTGTTGAATTGAAGTTCCAGTAATTGGGATATATTTTGCTGAGACTCATGTAGATTTTCTAATACTACGTCATTAATAAAATAAAGACTGTCTTTTACAACAATACCATTGTTAATTGTGTTTTTAATTTCTGTACAATAATCATCATGTAAAGAAATGATTTTCTCCTGATTATTAAGATAATGCAGTGTGTGAAATATAAAAACACCTATTACGATAATAGTAAAAATAACAATAATCCACAGAAAGTGACTCTTTTTAGAAGATCCTAGTTGTTTGTAATATAAACACTGTTCTTTATCACATTTATATGCATGATTGCTTTTCATAATCATCATCCAAGTAAACTCTTATTCTGACAAAGATAGGAAAATTTCATAATATAGATATAATAAAGCAGGCAGCGGCCGTCCGAGGGGGACAGTTGCTGCCTGCGATGCTCTTATGTGTAAATCTGTATCCGGCGCGAACCGGTGTCAGTCAAGGAGTGCTGCCTTGATGTTCGCGACGATGTAGCGGACATCGTCGTCGGTGACGCAGGGGCCACTGGGAAGGCAGAGGCCGGTTCGGAAGAGCCGTTCGCTGACCCCGTTGACATAAGCCGGAGCATCTCTATAAACTGGCTGCTTGTGCATGGGCTTCCACAGAGGGCGGGACTCGATGCCGGCTGCATCCAAAGCCATCCTCATAGCCTCGACATTGCGGTTGGGCTCGCAGTCTGTATGGAGCGTTCCGGCGGCGTGGGTCACTCCGGCTGCTCCGCCCACGGCACCCTGAACGGCCGCCTCATAGGCGTGCTCCTCGCCCTTGACACGCAGCCCCGGATTAAGAATAACGGTGTTGAGCCAGTAGTTGCTGTCGTATCTCTCCGAGGGATTCTCATGAAGGGTAATGCCGTCAACTCCGGCCAGCAGCTCCCTGTACAGCGCGCACACATGCTTGTGATGGGCTATGTGATCGTTGGCGACGGTCATCTGGCCACGACCTATGCCGGCACAGATATTCGACATACGGTAGTTGTAGCCGATGCGCTCGTGCTGATAGTAGGGATAGGCCTCACGGGCCTGGGTGGCATAGAACATTATCTCAGTCTTTGCCGCCGCATCCGGGCATATCAGGGCACCTCCGCCTGAAGTCGTAATCATCTTGTTGCCGTTGAACGAGAGCACCCCGTACCTGCCGAAAGTACCGAGCACCCGACCGTCGAACCGCGAGCCGAAGCCCTCGGCGGCATCCTCTATCACAGGAATGTCGTAGCGTTCCGCAATCTCCCTGATCTCGTCAATCCGGTACGGCATACCGTACAGGGCCACAGGAATTATCGCCTTGGGTTTCCGGCACGTCCTTGCTATGCGGTCCTTTATAGCCTCCTCCAGCAGGGCAGGGTCCATGTTCCACGAGTCTTCTTCCGAGTCCACGAACACCGGGACCGCACCCAGATACTTGATCGGATGCGACGAGGCGCAGAAGGTAAATGACTGCACCAGCACCTCATCGCCGGGGCCGACACCGCAGGCTATCAGGGCCAGATGCACGGCCGCCGTTCCGGCAGACAGTGCCACCACCTCCTTGTCTTCCCCCACAAAATTCTTCAGATCCTCCTCGAAACCGTTCACATTGGGCCCGAGAGGCACGACCCAGTTAGTATCAAAGGCCTCCTTAATAAAGGCCTGCTCCGTCCCGCTCATATGAGCCAGACAGAGATAAATCCTCTTTCCCATAAATTATTGTTAACTATAAAATAGAATTAAAGCTCAGGTAAGCGTGATTCTTACACACAGTCAATAATGCTTCCATATCCACACTGTTTCTGCAACTGATGGCTGATTGAATCCGTGCCTTTCAGAAAATTATCCCATCAGTTTGTCCCGTCAAAAGGATGCATTGTAGCCTCTCCTTCGAAAGAGATATCAGCACGGGTAAATACTTTCTTTACAGTCAGAAAAATAATTTTAATATCCAACCACATCGTCAGGTGATCCACATACCACACATCCAGTTCGAATTTCTTTGTCCACGAGATATTGTTCCGCCCGTTGACCTGTGCCCAACCCGTAATTCCCGGACGGACCTCATGTCTTCTGGCCTGTTCCTTGGAATACAAAGGAAGATACTGTGGCAAAAGCGGCCTCGGTCCGACTATGGCCATGTCGCCTTTGAGCACATTCCACAGTTGTGGCAACTCGTCTATTGACAGAGATCTGAAGGCCTGGCCTATTTTTGTGATTCTTTGAGCATCAGGCAACAAATTCCCGTCAGCATCCATTTCATCCGTCATAGTCTTGAACTTCACAGCCTTGAATATCCTGCCACCCTTCCCTGGGCGGTTCTGGGTGAAAAACACACCTGCCCCCTTGTTCGCAAAATGCAGAACGATTATGAATACCAACATGAAGGGTGACAGTACCAGCAAGGCACAGAAAGTGATGCAGAAATCGAGTAGTCGTTTGAAAAAATGGGCGTACATAAGTGCCTGCATTAATGAAACTTTATCACTTTAGCCGGGACTCCCACCGCAGTGCAGTTTGCCGGTAAGTCTTTTGCAACAACAGCGCCAGCACCGATTATGGTATTATCTCCAACTATCAATCTGTTAATCAATTTAGCACCAACACCAACATAGACCCCTTCGCCAATTGTACTTTCTCCAGATACATTTACACTTGGCATGAAAGAACAGTAGTCTTTAATTTCTGTATCATGTCCGACTGTACAATTCCAATCCAGTGCAACAAATCGCTTTAAAATAGTATTCACACTAATTATCACTCCAGCACAAACAATACATCCACAATCTATTGTTGAATAATTCTTATCCATAATAATAGCCGAGGGATGTATCAGTGTAGGAAATTCAATGTTGTCATTATTAAGATTTTCGACAATTCGACGTTTCACTTCTGGAGAAGCAATTGCTAATACTACGTCTATTTTTTCAGGCCACGCATTAAATTCATCATAGCCTCCTAAAATATTATATCCATTTACAACGTCCTCTTTTGATTTACCGTCATCAAAAAAGCCTATTACTTGATATTGGTGATGGATGCTATTGATATCATTTATCAATGTCAACACTTCACGACCGAACCCTCCGGCACCGTATATCGCAATCTTTTTCATTTTAATTCTTTTTACAATGTTCCATTATTATCTGATAGCTTCTTTGCACTTGGTAGTGTCTCAATAGATATTCAAAACCTGCTTCTCCCATCCTTTTCATCTCTTCATTGGACTCTAGTATTCGATTTATCAATTCATTAAACTTATTAATATCACCATGCAGGCAACTGTATCCAAATCCATTATTGTAAATAATTTCTCCCATGTCTGTATTTGGATCTGTCGCAGCGATTATCGGCATTTTGTTTTCAAGATATGAAAGTATTCTTGATGGGAAATTGGGTATTGTAAAACGCCTGTCTAAGAAAATAAGCCCAATATCACAATTCCTTACAAGTTTGTCATAATCTTCTTTTGGTAATGCGGACAATAATGATGCTGATTTGGGTTTATTTTTATCAAACCATTGTCTTAGTTTCCCATATTCTGTTCCAGAACCGACTATCAGGAAATAACAATCAGTACGGTTGATATTGGCCTGGAGGCACTGTATCAAAAAGTCTATGCCCTGTGGTTTTCCGAGATTCCCGCCGTAGATGAATATCGGTCTATCGAGAGGTAATCCATATTTTTTACGTATTTCATTCCTCTCAGCATTTGTTATATCTTGTGAAACAACTTCAATGCTATTTGGATTGACTTCTACTTTGCAATTGGGTATGTCATTGCGTTTTAGGATGTACTCGACATTAGCAGGAGACATGCATCCAATATAATCTGATATATTGTATAAGCGGATTTCTTTTTTTCTGAAATATTTATATATGGGGTTTGACTTACTGAGCATCCCGATATCCACTGCATTTTGTGGGAAAATATCTTTCAGAAGCAAATATGTCAGGGCTGACGGATTTTTTCTTTTAAGATATTTAATAACTTTTATAAATGTAACAGGAGGTGTGGAGTATAGGATAAGGTCAAACTTTACATTTTTCAAATACTTCTTTATAGCCGCTGTGAATTCATATTCAAACAACAAAGTACCAATGCCTTTTTCAACAACGTTGGTTTTCTGAAGATTGAGTGTTTTAACTCCCAATATATGAACTCCGCTGTCACTATACAAAGACGTTGAAAGATGGAATTGTCTCTCACGTGGATAAACAATATATACATTATGGCCTTCATCACGGAATTTTCGCATGAGGTCAGTGTATATACCGCGGATGTTTACATCACTTATTCGCGATTGAGTTAAAAAAATCAGATTCATGTCTCAGAATTTTCTCCATACCATCCTGTTGACGACGTTGGTGTAGCTCTGAATGAGCTTTACGACCTTTGTTGAGACGTTGGTGTCGGTGTAGTCGGGCACGGGTATTCCGTGGTCCCCCCTGCGGTTCATCTCCACGGCGGTGTCCACGGCCTGCAGCAGTGACCTCTGGTCTATGCCCGCGAGGACGAAGCACCCCTTGTCCAGGGCCTCGGGCCTCTCGGTGGAGGTCCTGATGCACACGGCGGGGAAGGGACGTCCTATGCCTGTGAAGAAGCTGCTCTCCTCGGGCAGGGTCCCGGAGTCGGACACCACGGCGAAGGCGTTCATCTGGAGGCAGTTGTAGTCGTGGAAGCCGAGGGGCTCGTGCCTGATGACCCTCCTGTCAAGCTCGAATCCGCTGGTCTCCAGCCTCTTCCTTGACCTGGGGTGGCAGCTGTACAGCACGGGCATGCCGTACCTCTCCGCCATGGCGTTTATCGCGCTGAAGAGGCTCGTGAAGTTCCTCTCCGTGTCGATGTTCTCCTCCCTGTGGGCGGACAGCAGGATGTATTTACCCTTCTCCAGTCCCAGCCTCTTATGGATGTCCGACGCCTCTATCTCCTTCAGATTATTGTGCAGCACCTCCGCCATCGGAGAGCCGGTGACGAAGGTCCTCTCCTTGGGCATCCCGCACTCTATGAGGTATCTCCGCGCGTGCTCCGAGTAGCAGAGGTTGACGTCCGAGATGATGTCCACTATCCTTCGGTTGGTCTCCTCGGGCAGGCACTCGTCCTTGCACCGGTTGCCGGCCTCCATGTGGAAGATGGGTATGTGGAGCCTCTTGGCTCCGATGACGCTCAGGCAGCTGTTGGTGTCTCCGAGCACCAGCACGGCGTCGGGCCTCGTCCGCGCCATCAGCTTGTATGAGGCGTTTATGATGTTGCCCACCGTGGCCCCGAGGTCGTCCCCCACGGCGTCCATGTACACGTCCGGGTCCCCCAGCTTGAGGTCCCTGAAGAACACCCCGTTGAGGCTATAGTCGTAGTTCTGCCCCGTGTGTGCCAGCAGGCAGTCGAAGTACTCCCTGCACTTGGTGATTACGGCGGCCAGGCGGATGATCTCCGGCCGCGTGCCGACGATTATCAGCAGCCTCAGCCTGCCGTCGTCCTTGAACCTTATGTCCGAATAGTCTGTTCTGATGTCCATGTCGATGTCATTCTACTGGTAAGAAATATGTGTCCGGCCTCTCCGGGTCGAAGGTCTCGTTTGCCCACATGAGCGTCACGAGGTCCTCCGTGTCCGAGAGGTTGGTGATGTTGTGCGTGTATCCCGGCAGCATGTGGACGGCCTCAATCCTGTCTCCGCTAACCTCGAAGTTGAGCACCTCGTCCGAGTCTATCCTCCTCTGCTGTATCAGGGCCCTGCCGCTGACCACGACGAACAGCTCCCACTTGCTGTTGTGCCAGTGCTGGCCTTTCGTAATTCCAGGTTTGGAAATGTTGACGCTGAACTGGCCGCAGCACGCGGTCTTGAGGATCTCCGTGAACGAGCCGCGCTGGTCGACGTTCATCCTCAATGGGAATACCGCCTTTTCCTTGGGCAGGTAGCTCAGGTATGTGGAGTAGAGCTTCTTGGCGAAAGAGCCGGCGGGAATCTCCGGCATCATGAGCGTGTCCGGCTGGTCGTGGAACGAGCGCAGCAGCCCCACTATCTCCCCGAGCCTCACGCGGTGCGTCACGGGGCAGTGGCAGTAGCGCCCGTCACTGTCCGGGATCGCTTCGAGTCCGTCGTACCCGCACCGGTGCTCCTTGCCTGTGAGGGCGGCAATCATCTCGTCCACGAGGTCGTCGATGTAGAGCAGCTCCAGCTCCACGGATGGGTCGTTGACCTGGATGGGAAGGCCGTGCGCGATGTTGTGGCAGAATGTGGCCACTGCTGAGTTGTAGTTCGGACGGCACCACTTGCCGAAGAGGTTCGGGAAGCGGTAGACCAGCACCCTCGCGCCGGTCTCAGCGGAATACTTGAAGAAGAGCTCCTCGCCCGCCTTCTTGCTCCTGCCGTACTCGCTGTCCCCGAAGCGGCCGGAGAGGGACGCCTGTATGGAGGACGAGAGCATCACGGGACAGGTGTTCCCGAGCTTTCTGAGGGTGTCGAGGAGGGTCGAGGCGAAGCCGTAGTTGCCGCTCATGAACTCCTCCGGATTCTGCGGGCGGTTCACCCCCGCGAGGTTGAACACGAAGTCCGCGTCCGCGCAGTACCTGTCCAGCTCCTCAGGGGTGGAGTCGGTGTCGTACTCGTATATGGAGTCTATCCTCAGGTCAGCGCAGCCGCGGGCCTTGCCGTCGCGGATGTTGCGCAGCTGGGCGCACAGGTTGCGTCCCACGAAGCCTCTCGACCCCGTTATCAGTATGTTCATTTCAAAAAATAGAATAAAGGTTCTTAAAGAATGGTACTTAGAAATTCAACCGGAGTCATGACCGGTATGTCCGCTTCCCCGAAGTCCGCTGCGTTCCTGGAAATGATACAGTCTGCGCCTGCCTTTCTTGCCGAGAGGTACTGCACGCAGTCCTCCATGTCTTTCCAGCGCAGTGACACGGCCTCCGTGATTATGGATTCCCCGGCGGCTGCAATGCTCATGTATCTCAGCATGTCCGTCATTGTCGAATACATATCGGCAGGGGACATCGCTTTCCGCAACACGTACGCGAGGTTGACAAACGAGATGTCGGAGGCGACGAGCGACAGCCTTCTCTGTCTGGAGAGCTCCAGCAGCACGAGTGCCGCATCAACCCACGGTTTACGGTTGAGGACAATGTCTATCAGTATATTCGTGTCCAGAAAAACTCTCACAGCCCGTACTTCTCAGAAAAATACCCGTCTCTTTCCTCTTCGGGATCCAGGTTGTGTGTGAGGGAGCCGGCATGCCTGGTCAGGGATCTGACCTCATCAGAGACAGGGAAATTGTCTATCTTGTCCCACACGGAGTTGTCGGAGACCCATTTCGAAAGAAAATTCTCCACGACGGAGGACAGGTCCACACCTTTCCTCGAAGCGTAGACCGCCGCCTCTTCGAGCAGCACGCCGTTTATATGCAGTGTATCCTTCGTCGTCATATCTCCTATTCTCTTTCGGGAAGCGAAGTTATGAAAAATAATTCACTCCTGCAATCCAGGCGCTGCTATTCGGAGCGTATGTCTCGTGCCTTGGCCCTTGGGATCAGTCCGAGGTCCTCCTGTATGAAGCGCAGGCGGAGGAGCTGCTCCTTCATGCCCTCCACGTCCAGGCGCCGGGTGTTGTGACTGTGGTAGTCCTCTATCCTGGAGACGTCCTCGCTGCCCTCCCTGAAGAACTTGTCGTAGTTCAGGTCGCGCGTGTCGCAGGGGATGCGGTAGTAGCCTCCCATGTCGATGGCGCGGGCCATCTCCTCGCGGGTCACGAGGGTCTCGTACAGCTTCTCCCCGTGACGGGTGCCGATGATCCTCACCTCTGTCTCACCATACTTAGGGTCAATCTCGGCGTAGATCTCCTTCAACGCCTGGGCAAGGGTCGCGAGAGTGGCCGCCGGGGCCTTCTGCACGAACAGGTCGCCGTTGTGGCCGTGCTCGAAGGCGTACACCACCAGGTCCACCGCATCGTCCAGGGTCATCATGAAGCGGGTCATGTTCGGGTCCGTGACGGTTATGGGCTGGCCTTCCATCATCTGCTCCACCCATAGGGGTATGACACTGCCGCGGCTGGCCATCACGTTGCCGTAGCGCGTGCAGCAGATGGTCGTCGCCGCCCCCTCCCCGAGCTCGCGCCCCTTGGCTATCGCCACCTTCTCCATCAGGGCCTTGGAGATGCCCATCGCGTTGATGGGGTACGCCGCCTTATCGGTGGAGAGCACCACCACGTTCCTCACCCCGTGCTCGATGGCCGAGAGGAGCACGTTCTCCGTGCCCAGGACGTTCGTGCGCGTGGCCTCCATCGGGAAGAACTCGCACGAGGGCACCTGCTTGAGGGCTGCGGCGCTGAACACGTAGTCCACGCCGCGCATCGCCACATCAACCGAAGTCTTGTCGCGCACGTTGCCTATGTAGAACTTCACCTTGCCGGCGGACTCCGGATGCTGCGCCTGAAGGCCGTGACGCATGTCGTCCTGCTTCTTCTCGTCGCGCGAGAAGATGCGGATCTCCCTGAGGCCGCTGTCGAGGAACCTCCTGAGCACGGCGTTACCGAAACTGCCCGTGCCGCCTGTTATCAACAGGACTTTGTCCGTGAATACTGACATTATTTATACCTTGAATTTAAATTATTGTTTCGTTGCATGTATTCTTTTTCAACTATGCTGATGAGTTTATCGGCCCTTGCTTCGTATGTGTCATAATTAGTTAATTGCTTCTTTCCCTTTTCAACCAACTCGTTACGCAGCAAATCATCATTGGCCAGCTTGTATATTGCTTCTCCAAACGCGGCCGGCGACAGAGCGTCATAGTAAAGGGCGGCATCACCGCACAGAGATCTGGAGAAATTCAAGTCAGTGGTGATGATCGGCTTACCCATGCGCATGGCTTCAGGATAGACTGCGGTGAAGCACTCCAATAGCGATGAAGAGAAAACAATGTCGCTCTGTTCGTATAGATGTGGACACTCTGTTAATGGCACTTTCCCAAGGAATACAATATTGCTCAACGCGGAATCGTCACCTGAAACAAGATTCTCTTTGTCGATTGTCAGTACAAAGCGGAAAGAAAAGTCTGGATATTTCTCTTTGAGATAGTGGACTGTAGGGATAATTATTGACAGATTTTTATGGGGGTAATTGGCGGATATTGTCAGTAATGTAATTCCGTTGAATTGAGGTAAATTAATTCCATCAGTCCACCTGGCATAATCATCGAAGACCTGGTTATAGTAATTCGTGACGGTGTACACTGTTTTCCCATTAAGGATACTGCGTAACTTTGTAGAAATATACTCGTTTTCTGTGAAATACACATTTGCACACCGTTTGAAAGCCCAAAGAAGAAGTTCTCGATCAAAATCTGACATCAAGCGCTCGTTCCAGCGCATTCGTGTAAAATACGGTGAATCTTTCAGAACACAATGCGCGCGGGCAAATCCACTTATGTGTAATACTTTAGGAATCCATAAAGACGGACCAAAAATAGTAAACACCGCATCCACTCCCTCCTTCTCAACAATGCTGTCCATTTGCATGTCCCTGCCGGTAAAAAATGTACGGATATTTTTCGGCATGTCATACATAATGACCTTGACATTGGAATATTTCTCTATCTGTTTGGCTGTTGTTGCAAGATAGTGCGACAGTACCACTACAAACCTATGCCGCTCATACTGATTCAACAGACAGCAAAATGAATCTGCAACCTGCAGCCCGCCTCCTTTCTTTAGATTTGAGGCATTAATCAATATACGCATAGCATTATTTTATCAATTTCAAAGGATAAATAAAATTTACATCTAAAAAACATCCGCAATAGCTATATTAACAGTTGTTGACATAGAACTATCTCAAAGAAAGACACAAGTCCATATATGCAGGACAATGTTCCAGTTGGAATTTGCCTGCTGCGATGCAAAGTAGCCAACAAGGCACATTCAACAAATAGGCAAAGGATTTATTGAACTTAAATAACGTTTTTTAGAACCTCTATTTGTTTGTGTGGATTCCAGTGCGCATCTATTTCCCGATAGCAGTCTTCTCTTATTGTCATCCTGTTATAATCAATTTTTTTGAACCAACTTTGGATTTTAGAGGCTAGGCTATCCACCTCGCCGTAATTAAAAAAATCACCAGTTTTATTAGGTATAATAGCTTCAAACTCCGGCATCTGTAATTCAAACTTATTGTGCGTTATTACAGGAGTTCCAAATACCATAGAATGCACGGCCGTTAAACCAACGTTCCCGGGTGCTATACATAAATCAGAATTATATATAAACTCAGCATTGATGGTTTCGTTGTAACATGCCCCATAAAACCATACGCTATTTTCAAGGTGAAGTTGACGGGTCAGCAATTTTAGTTTTTCATCTTCTTCCCCATCGCCAATAAATGTCATATTGACATTTATACTTCTTTTTCGCAATATTGCCATTGCATATAGAATCATGTCCAAGTTCTTAATTTGGGTAAGACGTCCAATGAATAAGAGGTTACAGTATTCATTTTTAAAATATTCTTGAAAGATTCTTGATGGTTTAATTTTATTTCTTAGTTCTACATGATAATCATAATTAAGCGAATTATAGATAACATGCAACTTATTAGACTTAAAACCTAATTCTATCATTAGATTCCTGGATCGATTATTATATAGGAATATACCATCGGAGAGTTTAAATATATGACATTTAATAAATTTTTCCACCCATTTTTCTTTCCCATACATTCCGTGAGTCCATAAGTATACTTTCTTATTTTTATAATATCTAGATAATATTAAAAAAAGCCATGTACTGAGACTTCGTGAATCTCCAGTTATCAAGAAACAATCATATTCTCTTAAAAGTTTTAATATGCCATGCTGGAATGAAAGCCCCTTGAAATATGATATTTCAACTTCAGTGACATCGCCACTCAATACAGAATAATCCATTTTCTTTATGTTGTGGTTATTTTTTCCAAAATACCAGTGACAATAGTATGTTTTATCTATAAGTTTGAAAATACTTTGCCTATAATGTGGTGCAAAATTATATATAGCACATAATTCTTTCATTACCGATGATTTACACTGTTAAAACTGTTTAAATTAACGCCGACAATTAGGTATGGAAGGAAATTTGCAGTTCCAGGGCCATATGGGAAAGTAGGCTCGCCTAGACTTACAATGAGTGGAATACAAAGTAAAACAAAACCATATATGGAACTACTAATAGATATTACCTTTAATAGTTTTTTTGCAGTATATATTATTATATACAAATAAAGGATAGTAAAAGGCAATCCACCTATATAACCGAAATTGGAAAGTTTTAGTAGAAGGTAATTATGAACCCACGGTATTTTGATGTCGGTAACTAGATTTCCCAATATAGGATGACTAACTAAATGCTGAAAGGCTATGCTGTAAGTATTTTCTCGTCCTGACAATATGTCTGATTCTTTGTTTTGAAAAAAACTGTCAAAAATATAGTCTTTTAAATCATTTAATTGTTGATGAAAAATAAAACATATAGCAATTAGTGAAAAAATCAAAAAGATTAAACTTTTTGATTTGCCATAAGAAGATAACGATTTGTATTTGATTATCAAAATATACAGCAGAACAGCAATATAGGCTAATGTAGCCAATCTAGCTCTGATAGTTAATATTTCAATAAAAAATAATAGAGTTGTAATTAAAAGTAGTATCTTTATAACTTTCTTTTTTTCAGAAAAAGCATACCACAGACTACATAAACCTCCTAATGCCAACATCGGGCCTACACTGTTTTTAGCTGATGTTTTATAAAGATCATCAATTACAAATCCTCCAATATTAATTCTTATTTGCTCAAATCCAACAAATAACATCGTAACAATAAAAAGATATGATATTGTCTTTATAGCTTTATCATTGAGAGGACAGTTATATCCAATAATTAGTATCAATAGAGGAATAGCGAGTTCTCTTATTTCTGATATGCTTATATTTAACCCTAATAGAGCGCATAATGATACTTCGATGGATATTATTACAAAAAGTGCAAAATAATTTTTTATAAAAGGGGATTTGAAAATGTCTTTTAATTTCTGGGATAATATTATAAATATAAACAATATTATAACAGCAATGATATCTCCAATATGCCCTACTTGCTCCCCTTTTTCATTGAAGAAAAAAGGATGGTAGCTCATAGGTATTAAGATGCTTATTGCATATAATAAACTTCGGGCTAATCTCTCTCGTATGAGCATAACGATTTTATTGCTTTGGTAATTGTACCATATCCCCAAATAGTCTCTGAGTGGAAGGCAGACGCCCTTTATCCAGTCCTCCACACGGAGTAAATGTTAATTCTCCAAATGTCACTTTACCATGTTCTAAGTAAAAATCAGCCCTTACAAAGGGAAAAGGTTTTGACAATTTGGTTGCATACTCAAATAAAAGTTCATAATTCTCGGGGTGCGGCAGTGTAAATCCTTCAGGTGCTTCTTTTCCAAGTTTATTATACCTTTTAAGTTTCCAATTTGTATCAAAAAAATAATATTTAGGATGGCCGCTTGCTCTATCGGTGCAAACTAAAACACAGTCCGGAACACCATTGAAACAGTACAATTTATAATCTACAGGTAAGTTGCCATCTTCTGTTTCTATCATCTTTTCACATAGTAACTTAGGAACTATATTTCTGTATTGCATTTCAGATCTTTGCTTATAAAAGAAGTTTTTTTCCTTCTTCCATTTTCTCAGCATATTTTTTACTTCTTGTTCATCATATTGAGATTTATTTTTACAGATAAAGTTCTGACCGCAACCAAAGTTCCATTTTAACACAAATTTTTCAGGCAACTTTTTCCAATCAATTTCATCTGGTTCATCATAGACTCCATATAATTCATTTAGAATATTTTCGCAGCCACATTGAATTACATATTCTCTTACTTTGTATTTATCCGCACAATTCGTTACTAATGGATTGTTATAATATGTATTAAGTTTGAGCCACTGAATCTTTTCGTCTAAAGTTACAGGATTTTTAAGATTGATTCTATGCTTAAAGGTTGTATAATAAAAAAATTCTGTATTCAACCTTGGAGATATATCTGTAAGTAATGCAGACACTATTGATTTAAGATTTCTCATTGTTATTGCTTTGTTATTTGATTAAGTTTTTTTAATTTTAGACGATTGTTTCCACGCTCTGTTTCGTAGTTTACTTCTTTATCTGCATTAAAGTGCTTCCATGAATTATAGCAGTCGCGAATCTCTTCTCTCCATCCCTTACCTATAAACAATTGTCCGGTTCTATCCCAAAAATCATTGACCTCAATGACGTATGGTCCTGTATCAGTTATCGCAATATCCCATCCTGCTGCTTTAATCCATGGAAAGGACTGTTGAAATGAGAGAACCTTCTGTTTTATACTTTCCCAGTTGTTAACAATTACACCGTCCAACGTGCAATTATTGTCGGGATGTTTCAATATTTGTTTGATACTGTGCCAGCCATCAAATTGAATTACATTATGAATTTTACCTGATTCAATATCAATAGCAGCGTCAATATTTCCTCCACGACCTGCGTTGTCCACAAAATTTCCAGATCTACCTATTTTGATAAATGTACCTATTATTTTTGCTTCTCCATGTGGATACAATGTCGTCATGAACCTTATTGTGTTAACAGAAGACTGATTAAAATTATTGAATTGTTCTGTTTGTCTGATTCTTGATTCAAATATTAGTGGTGTGGCAGATAATAATTTCTTTAATTCTAATTGATTACCAAAACAGTCACATAAAATGCAATTGCTGTTATGATATTCAATATCAGTTATTAAATAAACGTTATCT
This sequence comes from uncultured Bacteroidales bacterium, assembly GCA_949297365.1. GTDB lineage: Bacteria > Bacteroidota > Bacteroidia > Bacteroidales > UBA932 > Coprenecus. The sequence continues at coordinate 161,441 of CASFSL010000046.1, forward strand.
CCATGCGAGGTTTCAGGAGATTTTATTACACACTCCTTAACACCTTTTTTAATTAAAATATTCCTGACAGTATTATAATCGTATCCAATGTTACTATCTGACTCTATTTTGGATTCTGGTAAATAACAACATAAAAGTTCTGCTTTGTTTTTTATGCCTGCTGCGTTTAGTAATAGATGAGAAAAATACTTATTTCTTGCTGCGGTATAATACTTTTTGGGATTTAGATAATCCAGGTAAAAACGCTGCTCGTTAACACCCAAGAATGAATTCTTAAAATCATCTGATTTTGTCTCAAAATGAAAGCTGAAATATTCCCCCCACAATATACCTTTTCTTTTATTCAGTAAATAAAAATCATTTAATATCTTAAGATAAGATTGATTACTTGTTACATGAGCGATATTAAGCTCTTTGATGTATCTTATGATTGATTTAGAGTCCAGCATATTCTTTCAGGTATGAGTATTTTTCTGTCAATTTCCCATTTTCAAGAATGGTTGCTCTTTGTAGAATAGGATCATTCATTTTGTTCTTGAGTATAAGCGGAAAGACATGTTCCGACAAGGTCTCGCCAAAATACTTGCTTGTGTCCAATGCTAAAGCATTTGGGCACGTATCTACCGCCATTACTGTAATGTTCTTATCTGATGAAAAAGGAGGCATTTCAGATAAAGTTTCAGGATTGAAATCATAAAAAGGTTCAGCATGAGTGGAAGAACGTATAGTGGACATTATGCTGCCTTTTATGTCACATGTAATGTCTCCAATGACTCGTATGGACATAGACTGGTCTTGTAGCAAGGTATTGTCAAGATATATCGGATGCTCAGGTGCCCAGAAGTGACATGAGATAAGAATATCTGCCACATAGCTATACTTCTTGAAATCACTTATATAATCTCTGCCGTTCTTTATGAAGTCATCAAAGGAGAAAACCCTTGATGAATCCTTATGCTTGACCAGTTTATCTACGTCAAGGACTATGTAAGTGATGCCTTTGCCAAAGTTGTTGCCCAAAAACTGTTCAGAGCTTACTTTAGTACTCCCGATGAGGTCTAGGACATACTGTGCTCCCTTTGAGACCCTTCCATTACCAGTAAGAATAATTCTGCAGTCGCATTTGTCTGCGATACCTTTGAGGTTGTTAACTAATTTTTCTAATGTGAAGTTGATGTCGGGCATTGGAAGATTGAACTTTTGATATTTCAGTCCATAAGCCCGTAATGTATTGTATGTTCCGACCACTCCGGCCCACCAGCCGAAAGCGCAAAGCCGTTGACCGCTGTCATCTACAAGATATTCATAGTCTGAGAACGTAATTCTCTGCTCTACCATCTTTCTGATAAGTGGACGGTTGTAAGGCTGTTTTTTTGCGATATGTCCGAAAAAGAAATAATGTTTGCCTGGAAGCAGCGAATTGATATCCGGCTCTTTTATTCCGAATAAGACATCGCAGTTCTCCAATGAGTCCACAACAGGAATCCCCTCTTTTATATATTCTTCATCTTTATAAGCCCTTGTGGCGCTTTTCTGAACATAAAACTCTGAGTGTGGATACTTTCTCTTAAGAGTTGTTATTTCCCTAGGTGTAAGTGCGACCCTGTTGTCCTCAGGTGTCTTTGTCTCCTTGATTAACCCTATTTTCATAATTAAATTGTTTATTTGCTTACAATAGATAGATACGATTTGTATAAATGATTGAAAATTCGATATTTCGTTATCAATAAAAAGATAAATAGCCTTAATTTGTATTTCAAGTTTCTGCCTAACGGTTGCAATATGTTTTGGTTTGTCAGCTTTACGAAATGCTTACTTAATGATATTTTTCGTTCGTGATTTAATTTGAATTCTACAGCTAAACCTATTCTGGATAGGTTATTCCATATTTGCAAAGTCGGCTTGTTGATAGGGAACGGGTATCCTATTACATTTTCTATGGTTTTTGTCTCATCAATAGATGACGGATACCAGATAGGTCTTGGTGGTTTCATGTAGAAATCCGGGAAGAGAAAATTACCCAAGCTAAAAGCTATGTTCTTACCTTTATACTTAACCAATGGCTGTACGATATGGGGATGACTTCCCACGATTGCGTCCGCACCTGCATCAATCATTTCGTGTGCCATAGTTATACATTCATCTAATGGACACATATCATATTCTCTGCCCCAATGAGGCATTACAAATACATAGTCACATTTACTTTTGATTGCTTTTATATCAGTTACGACGTGTTCCATAATTAATGGATTGACACCATGCGAGACCTCTGTTGCAATAGGAACTTGTCCTATATATTTAGAACCGAACATGCAATAGGCAAGTATCGCCAATGTGTAATCTCCAAGTTTGATAATAATTGGTTTTCTTGCTTCTGCTATATTACTTCCGGCCCCACAATATTGGATTTTATTTTCTTTAAGAATTTTTATTGTATTTTTAAAGCCGTCAATGCCTAAGTCGAAAACGTGGTTATTCGCTAATGAAACGATATTGATTCCAAGATTTATGATTCTGGTAATATCCTGGTCTCTTGCATAGATTATATTGCATCTATCGGACATTTTGGATTCATCAAAGGGTAAGCCTTCGCCGATTGCGGCTTCTAATGTTCCGACACGTATTGAAGCATTATTCAAAGTCCTCAATACTTCTGAATTGACAAACGTGTTTTGATAAGGTAATACACCGCCAGGCATTATGTCTCCGCAAAATATTATACTACTATTCATGTCTGCTATTTCTTTTTATGATACTTCCTATAATTTCTTTCAACATTGCTATTTTACTCTTGATGAATATTTTAGATAAGCATAGATATGTTGTGATATAAGTTAAAGATGTCAATGTTAGATTAAGCAATCCTGACGGGAGTAGAAATGATATTGCAACAGGAATCAATAATGATAGGATAGATACTGATATAACGGGTAATAAATCCCTGAGTTGAGCTCGTAACGTGTATCCTATATACTTAGAAGCCAATGCTGAGTTTATCAGGTATATAGAATATGATGCAATCACCATTCCGCATAATAATCCGTAAATCCCATTTATACAAAATCCGGCTACTATTAGAATAATACTTGTTACTCGTTTTACCAAAGTCCAATTGAATAGACTCTTGCTTTTGCCAATTGCTGCAACAGCATAATAATTGATATTCTGGAGAGATATTGCTAAACCGGCTATGCAGAGTATTTGAAAATAAGGGACACACTCGACCCATCGTTCAGAATAAAGCAGAACTATTAATGGTTTGGCAATGACGATAAGCAGCAACATTATCGGAAAACTGAAAAAGGCTATTGACGTAGTCAGTCCCTTTAGAACTTTTTGTAGTTTTTCTTTATCATCCTGTACTTCTGATAAAACTGGGTAGGATACTTGGTCAACTATGCATGATATGCTGGTTGAAGCGACTTCTTCCAGTTTTTTTGCTTGTGAATACAGTCCCATTGTATATGGACTGAAATATTTTCCGATTAGAAGTCCCTGTATATTATTGCAAAATGTGTTAATCAGGTTGGAAAGCAGTAAAAAACCGCCAAAACTGAACAGTTCCTTAAAAGAACGTAATGAGAAGACAAAGCTTGGCCACCATTTTCCAATAATCCAAAATAGAACAGCATTAAAGAGGCTAATCATTAATTGCTGGGCGACTAGTGCCCATACTCCATAACCGATGTAAGCTAAGTATATTGTAATCAACAATGATGCTGAGGCTGATATTAAATTTATTATCGCTAGTTTCTTGAACTGAAGCTGTTTTCTAAGCCTATTCTGTTGAATTACGCTAAAGGAATTCAAAATTAGAACTAGTCCCTGAGTTCTAAGGACAGGAGACAGTAGTGGTATGTCATAAAATTTCGCGATTAATGGAGATAGATAAAGTAAGATGACATACAGTATAACAGATATAAATAGATTCCAATAAAATATAGTAGAATAATCATCCTGTGTTGGTTGTTTTTTTTGTATTAGGGCAGAACCGAAACCTCCATCAATAAATGTATTGGCTATCAGGATGAATATCATCAACATGCCAATACATCCGAAATCGTCAGGACTTAGAAGTCTCGCCAACACTATATTTGCGCAAAATGTGATCAGCATTACCCCAAATCGCTGAGCGAAACTCCAGATTATTCCGGAAATGGTTTTTTGTTTTAATCCTGCATCCATCAATCAATCCTTTGAAAGAAACCTTTACTTGAATAAATTATAATAGAGTCTTATACCACTTCGCGAAGTTTCAGAGCCCTGTCCGGAGAGGGATAGAGGGCCTGAATTCCCCGAATATGCGGTCAACCGCGCTCCTGTCCGCGATGGAGTCGCGGAAGAACACGAAGCGGTCCCCGTATGCCCTGAGCCGTTCGAGCCTCCCGTGCTTCAGCCTTACGTCGTAATAGTCTGTGATGTTGTCGATGCCGATGACCCGGCAGTCCGGGTACTCATCCAAGAGTCTCTCCGTGAGACTGGCGCCGATGAAGCCTGCGGCTCCGGTCACCACCACTGTGGCGCCGGACAGTCTGATGTTCTGTTGAAGCATGATGAAGTTGTTGTCGGAAACGGACAATTGTCCGCTATGGATTAAATGCGTATGGGGCTTGCCTGCTGTCTCATTCCCGCTGCTTTCAATGCACACACCCGCATCCGGGGGCAGATACAACCGCATGATGAAATCCAGTGTCTGGGAGCCGAGTCCAAGTCCGTGGTACCTTACATCAACCCCTAAGCGTCCGATCAGAAGCGCCGGATAGGACCTCATCCTTTTCAAGTTCGGTATCTTTCTCTGCAGCCTGTTTCTGACATTGCCTGGCAGATGCTGTGAATTGATGCAGTAGTTGGAGTATGAGAAAGCGGTGACAATTTCTCCGCTGTCAGTCACAAATGCGTAATTTTTTGACAGCAGCTCTGACGTATACCTGACAGAACGTTCTTTGAAATACTCATCCAGCTCCCTGTCTCCGCACGAGAATGAGTCGATTTTAATATTGTCGCTGATGACCGATATTGTGCAGTCATTTGTCAGTCTTATATCCGCTCTCCTCATGCCTTCCCACGGTTGCAGTCTCTGATTTGTCTTTTTCGGCCTGTTCCTTAGACCTTCTCAGACAGTTCTCTATATCGCTGAAAAAGTTCTCAGGCAGTTCCCTGCGGGGCAAACGGTCAGCCTTTTCCATCGCCTCCAAAAAGCGCCTCGCCGACTCACCGGTCAGGACAGGCGCGCATCTGTTCCCCAATATCGCCATAGCTCTCTACTGTTTTCCGCAAAGGTAAGTCTTTCAGGGCGGAATAAAAAACCACTTCTGACAATTTTTTGACAAAATCCCCCAATCAGTCTCTGTTGAAGATGTCGCGTGTGTAGACCTTGTCCCTCACGTCATCCAGGCAGGGATCATACCTGTTTGCGATAAGTGCCTTGGAGAGGCGCTTGAACTCCTCCAGGTCGTTGACGACCCTGCTGCCGAAGAACGTGCTGCCGTCCGCGAGGGTGGGCTCGTAGATGATGATGGTGGCGCCCTTGGCCCTGATGCGCTTCATCACGCCCTGGATGCTGCTCTGACGGAAGTTGTCGCTGCCGGACTTCATCGTCAGACGGTACACCCCGATGACCACGTCCATCTCCCTTGACGGATCCCAGCCGCCGTCGTACTCGTGCGCCCCGGCCATCTTCAGTACCTGGCCCGCGATGAAGTCCTTGCGCGTGCGGTTGCTCTCCACGATGGCGGTCATCATGTTCTGGGGCACGTCGGCATAGTTGGCCAGCAGCTGCTTGGTGTCCTTGGGGAGGCAGTAGCCGCCGTAGCCGAACGACGGGTTGTTGTAGTGGGTGCCTATCCTCGGGTCGAGGCACACCCCGTCTATGATGGCGCGGGTGTCCAGGCCCTTGACCTCGGCGTAGGTGTCCAGCTCGTTGAAGTAGCTCACCCTGAGAGCGAGGTACGTGTTGGCGAAGAGCTTGACGGCCTCGGCCTCCTTCAGGCCCATGAACAGCGTGGGGATGTCCTGCTTCAACGCTCCCTCCTGCAGCAGTCCGGCAAAGGTGTGCGCGGCCTCCTCCAGGAACGGGATGTCGGCGATGGCCTCCAGGGCCCGGTTCTCCTCCGCGAACTCCGGGCCGTCTATCATCTTCGGTATTCCGACGATGATGCGGCTGGGATACAGATTGTCATACAGGGCCTTGCTCTCGCGCAGGAACTCCGGGGAGAAGAGCAGGTTCAGCCGCCTCACGCCCCGCTTCCAGTACCTCACGTAGAGGCTCCGGCAGTAGCCCACGGGGATGGTCGACTTGATGACCATCACCGCATCGGGGTTGACCTCAAGCACCAGGTCGATCACCTCCTCCACGTGCCCGGTGTCGAAGTGGTTCCGGACCGGGTCGTAGTTGGTGGGGGCCGCGATGACCACGAAGTCCGCGTCGGCGTAGGCCTTCCTGCCGTCCAATGTGGCGGTGAGGTCCAGCGGCTTCTCGGCAAGATATTTCTCTATGTACTCGTCCTGTATCGGGGACTGCCGCCGGGAGAGCATCTCCACCTTCTCCGGGATGACGTCCACGGCGGTCACGTGATGGTGCTGGGACAGCAGCGTGGCTATGCTCAGTCCCACGTAGCCCGTGCCGGCTACCGCGATTCTGTAATCTTTCATCGTTGTATAGTGTGTTTAATGTCTTAGACTTGGGTCAGACGTTCTGCTGAAGAAGCCAGAGCCTCAGGTCACAGTACATCATGCGGGTTCTGAGCGGCTCGTCTCCGCTGATGGAGAATGCGGTGCGTTCTGCCTGCTCGTCCAGATATAAGAGCCTGAAACCATTTGCCTCATAGTAGGTCATGACATCATCGTCATTCACTGCGTCAACTATCAGATATCTGCATGCGCATTTGGACATCGGATGCAGGAACCATTCCTTAATATAAGTGAGAACCTGTGATCCCACGCCCATCCGACGGTATTGACTGCTGACGCCTATACGGCCTATCAGTATCGCCGGATAACGTCTCATCCGTTTTGCATTGGGTATTGCACGCTGTATTTTATTCTTTACCGGGCCTGGAAGAAGTGCCGTATGGATACCGTCGCACGACACTGAGAACATGCAGATTATGGCATTGTCGTTCTCCACGTCGCAGAATGCATATGATTTTGCAAGCAGTTCTTCCTCGTACTTTACCGCTTCATCCTTGAAAAATGCGTCTATATATTCGTTTCCGCATGAGAATTTATCCAGATTCCTCAGGGAACTCAGTCTTGTAAATACGGCTCTATCTGCCAGTTTGAATCTCTCCCGCCTCATGCTCCCTCCAGTATCTCTCAGAACGTTCCATGAATCTGTCAAACTCGTCGAAGAAACCCTCCGGCAGTCTCCTGTAAGGGAGGCTGTCCACTCTGGCTTTCTCTTCCAGAAAGCACCGCGCTGACTCACCGGTCAAGATCGGCCCGCTTTTAAACTCTACATTCATACCAGTTGTCATTTAATATTCACCTGCAAAGGTAAGTCATTCGGGGCTAAGAAAAAAACCACTTTCGTCAAAAACTCCGGGTCAGGACGGCTGCTGCCCGGCGGCCTGCCGCTCCTGCTCGATTCGGAGGTCGTACTGCTCGTAGGGGGAGTTTTTGGACTTGAACTCCGGCACGGTGCGCTTCATCAGCATGACAGCCGAGGGGATGTCCACCGCCTGGGACAGCGACAGCAGGGACCCGCACACGCCGCAGGCCGTGGAGTAGTCGTACTCGCGAACCTTCGCGACGAGGATGCGCTCGTGGGACGTGGGTATGGTGTTCTCCTTGTCGGAGAGAACTTCCTCGTACAGTTTCTCACCCGGTCTCAGACCTGTGTACTCAATCTTTATATCCTTGTCCGGCTCGAAACCTGCCAGCTCAATCATTCTGCGGGCCAGGGTATCTATCTTGACAGACTTACCCATATCAAATACAAATATCTGGTTGCCGGTACTCATCGTCGCCGCCTCCATCACAAGACGGCAGGCCTCCGGGATGGTCATGAAGAACCTTGTGATATCCGGATGCGTGACCGTAACGGGACCGCCCTTGGATATCTGCTCCCTGAAGCGAGGTATTACAGAGCCGTTTGAGCCCAGCACATTGCCGAACCTGGTCGTAACGAACCTTGTCTTGCCTGACACCTTGCCCTGCTCGATGGCCAGACCGAGCGACTGGACGTATATCTCAGCCAGACGCTTGGTACACCCCATGATATTGGTCGGATTGACAGCCTTGTCGGTGGATATCATCACCATCTTCTCCACATCGTACTTTACGCACATGTCTGCTACGTAACGCGAGCCTATGACGTTGGTGTAGATGGCCTCACAGGGATTCTCCTCCATCAGGGGCACGTGCTTATAGGCCGCTGCATGAAAGACCACCTGAGGATGGTGGCTTCTGAATGCGAAGTCCAGTCTCTGCGGCAGGCGCACGTCGCCTATTATAGGTACGAACTTCAGTTCCGGGAATCTCTCCTCCAGTTCCAGACGGAGAGTATGCATCGGGGTCTCGGAGTTGTCATACAGCACCAGTTTGGAGATACCGAACGTAGCCAACTGGCGGCACAGCTCGCTGCCGATGGATCCGGCCGCTCCCGTCACCATGACTGTCTTTCCCTTGAAGTCGGCCATGATCTCATCCATCGATATGCGTATCTCATCACGTCCAAGAAGGTCCTCTATCCTTATCTTGCGGACCGGACTGTTCATCAGACGACCGTCCACCACCTCGTCTATCTCTGGCGAGATAAGCACACGAACCTTATTGCCGACACAGTACTTGACCAGCCTTGTCTGCTCGCTGCGGGCATCGGAGTTGCGTGCGAAGAGGACAGCCTCCATTCCCACATTCTCGCGCAAGTACACTACACTTTTCTCATCCTTGAAGTAGAATACTCTCAGGCCGGCCACTCTATGCTCTTCAGGTGCTGACCCATAGGTCAGGAAGCCCACGACTCTGTAATGCGGAGAGTTGAGCAGTCTGGTAACCAGGGCCACGGACTTCTCGTCAATGCCGTAGATGAGGACTCTCTTACGGGGTTTGTAACTGAGACTGCGGCGCTTGAGCGCATCGTAGACGTAGAGCATGACGACTCTCACCGTCAGCAGTACAAACACGGTACCCAGAACATCCAGAATCAGGACTACCTTGATACGTGTACTGCCTATGTCTGTAAAAGGCAGAGCCCAGACCATAAATGTCAGGAGCACACCTTTCAATATGACTGCGAGACCGAGCATTCCGATCTCGCGCAGGGATGAGTGGCGTATAATCAGTCTATGCGTCCTGAACAGCAGGAACGACACCACGGAAAATACAAACGAACCGCATATCCAGCACAGCTGCGTAGGACGGTTCAATACGTCTCCTGCAAATAAGATTCCTGACAGAAACAGGACCAGAGCCGAGACTATAACCGACACTGCGGTATCCAGTAGCAGCACTGCCCTGGCACTGAGAAATCGGTCCAGATGAAATTTTTCAATAAGTCTATGCATAGTTAAATAGTTGTCAATAAGTCAGTTTTGGATAAATATCGGAATATATTGCCCGGAAGACACCTGGTCTTTGTCAGGAAGTCCAGTTGCGGAAGACGGTGCAAATCCGTGCCGGCAATGCTGAAATATCCTTTTCTCAGCAGCCGGAAAGCTTTCTCCTGTACGTTCTTTCCGTACATCCCTGCCAGGGAACACAGATTGAGCTGCAACCGTACTCCACCGTCCGTCAAGGCCGCATAGTCCTCCATGTCCATGTACATATACCTCTCCGGATGAGCCAGCACGGGGAAATAGCCGGCGGCTTTGATGCTCTTAAGTATCTCCACAAGACCTGCAGGAGGATTGAAATAGGATGTCTCCACCAGCAGATGCTTTCCTCCGGTTCCAAGAGGCAGCAGGTCCCTGTCCCTCAGTCTGCGCTCAAACAGACTGTCCATCATATACTCAGCGGCCAGATACAGGCGCAAAGGTCCCTTATATGCATCACACAGTTCTGAAAAGCGGTTCTTCAGGGCTTCCGTAGTACTTGGGACATCCTCCATTACATGCGGCGTGAGCCACACCTCCGATACGCCAAGTGACTCATAGCGGCTGAGTGCCTCCAGACTGTCCTCCAGGCTTCTGAAACCGTCATCCACCCCGGGCAGAATATGACAGTGCCAGTCGGTCATACCGTGGAGAATGCCGGTCTCCCCTATCGTTCGGTTTCTTAAAAAGCCAAACATCCGCTTAACGAGCAATAATGACTATGACTGGTGATAATAACTGTAACCGTAGTTGTAGCCGTACTGGTAACCGTACCTGTAGCCATAGCTTCCGCCTTTGGATACTGTGCCGTTGAGCACCACGGACATGCCGGGATAACGCCCGCTCCGGAAGTCATTCTCCAACTCAACCAGCATACTGCGCTCCAAGAGTCCGGCCCTGACTATGAATATCGTTCTGTCGGCGACCTTCCCGATTATCTGCGTATCCGCCACTATATTAATAGGAGGACAGTCTATGAAGATACAGTCAAAACGCTCCTTCAATGTATCTATCAACCGCTGCAGCCTACCGTCCTGAAGCAGTTCCGTAGGATTCGGCGGAATAGTGCCCACAGGTATTATCCACAGATTCTCATGCATCTTTGTCCGGACAAGTATCTTTTCCATGTCTGTTTCGCGCTCCCCCAGCCAGTCACTCAGGCCGGTTGAAGGAGACTGTACCAGTCTGCTGGCCGTCGCCCTCCTGAGGTCACCGTCTATTATCAACACTTTCCGCCCCCTTATCGCCAATGACATGGCCATATTTGCCGTTATGAATGTCTTTCCGCTGCCTGGATTGAACGAAGTCGTCATATACACATGATGTAACGAGGCTCCTGCCATAAACTCCAGATTGGTCCTTACTACTCTGAATGCCTCATTGACCACATCCCGGCTTCCCTCCTTCACGACTATGCTGACATCCTCAGTCTTGCCACCCCTTCTCCGGGCTATATCCGGCAGAATCCGCTTGATAGACCGCTTCTTCCCGTCATACATAGGTATCTCGCCCATATACGGCACGGACATATTTTCCAAGTCCTTCTTACCGCGCAACTTTGTATTGCCGTTGATGATAATGAAGAAGACACCCATCGGAATAGCCAGACCGAGAACAAATGCGATCAGCAGGATCTGCATCTTTGCCGGAGATGTCGGATTGGTGCTGCCGGTCGGAGGGGTTATAAGCCTGGTATTGTATGCGGTAAATGCCTGTGACAGCTCGTTCTCCTCTCTCTTCTGCAGCAGGAAGAGGTAGAGAGACTCCTTTACTTTCTGCTGCCTTTCCACCGACAGCAGGTACTTGGCCTGATCTGGAGTCGCTGCTATGCGGCTTGTCGCCTGGCTCTCCTGCTGACGGAGTGTATTCATCTGTGTCTGCAGCATGACAGTATAGTTATTGAGCGATGTTACTATAGCAGAGCGCATGGATGTCAGGTTCTGGTCCATATCCACCACCAGAGGATTGGAGGTAGAACTGCTTGCCACCAGATTGTTGCGCTGAAGAACGAGATTGTTGTATTCGGATATCTGACTTTCTATGCCCGTACTCTCTATACCCGTACCCGCAGGCAGAAGTTCAAAGGCGTGGTCCTCTTTAGCCAGATAGTCTGTGATATACTTTGCCATATACATGCGGTTGCTGAGTTCCAGCATTTTCACCTCAGTCTCGCTGCTCTGCTGAATATACAGGTCTGAGGTAATCTGGAGGTCAGGAATCAGGTTCTCGCTCTTATAAGAGGAGATATCCTCCTCCACTGTCCCCAGTTCCTGCTCTATGACCCGCAGCCTGTCGTCTATAAAGGCTGAAGTGCTTATGGCTATCTGGTTCTTCGCTTCCACCCAACTCTCGTTGTATGCGGAGATGAGAGTATTGAGTACATCGTTAGCCCTTTCCACCGACACATCCTTTATTGAAAGGCTTACGACTGTCGCCTCTTTCTGAAGCAGACTTACCTCCAGTCTGGAAGAATAAGAAGTCGTAGCGCCGTACAGGGTACTCTTGGATACAAATATCTCCATATCCGTCCCGGGTACATAGAAAACAGTAGGAGTCACCGTGACATTGCCTATCGGTGTCTGCACCGCCTCCCGCATATGTCCCTTTACCCGCTCCTTATATTTCAGATTTTCTCCCCCCGACACCAACTCAAAATCGTATAATTCCACTGACTCGTCAGCACAGATATGCAGCGTCATGGAAGCAGCCTGATTCTCCGTCAAGTCTCCCATTTTAACATTCACCGGCAGAGCAGTACCGTACAGCACCTCATCATGGAAACGCCCGTCACGGGCATAGTTCATATCCAGATTGAGCCGCTGCACCACATTCTGCATCAGAGCCGGAGAACTCATGGCAATGATCTCGTTGTTGACATTGGTATTGCTCTGGAACAGCCCCATATCCGAAAAACCGAGGTCTGCTGTTGATATGGATGTTCCCTTGTCATTGTCCTCTATCAGCAGTGTGGCCGAACGGGTATACACGGAGGGCGACTTAAGAAGATAAAGTACCGCTACACCCAGGCACACCGCCAGAGACAGGACAAACCATTTCCACTTTGAGAAGTACAGGAATATCAGGTCCTTTATATTGATAGTCTCCTCCTGACTGGAGACTGTATTTGTCTGATTCTCGCTCATAAATTAAAAACTTTAGTTAAATACAAGAACTCCGAGAGATACCAGCAAAGATGCCACCGATACCCAGAATGACGAAGACAGGAAACTGTTGCCGTTGACCGTCGCCTGATTGGCCCTCATCTTATTCGGCTCCACATAGATGAAATCGTTTTGCTGCAAGTAGAATACGGGGGAGGACAGGACATTCTCCGCAGACGTAAGATTGACCTCGTATATCTTCTGTTCTCCATCCACTTCACGCATTACTGTCACATGCTCCCTAAGACCGTAGATAGTAAGGTCCCCAGCCATACTGAGTGCATCAAATATAGTGATTCTGTCCCTGTCTATGCTGTAGCGGCCAGGCTTGTTCACCTCACCGAGTACCGATACAGTCAGGTTCATATACTCGATAGTCACCACGGGGTCCTTTATAAGATTGTTGGAGACCAGCTGCTCCTTTATATATGAGGCCGCTTCTTCCCTTGTCTTGCCGGCCAGGTGAATCTTGCCCAGCACCGGGAAATCTATATTTCCATCGCCGTCTATCGTGTATCCGGTCAGATAACTGTTACTGCTCAACGAAGGATTGTCGCTTCCGATATACCTCTGAATCACAGGCAAGTTGAAAAGCATCATCAACTGGGGGTCACGGCTGTTGACCAGGATTGAGATCTTGTCTTCCGGTTCAAACCGAATAGGCACCGGCTCCGGTATTATTGCCAGCGTGCTGTCTGACAGTATGTCCTGAAAATACGGAACTTGTTTGGCCACAGCGCAGGAGCCCAATATGGCAATGCCGGTCATGGCTGCGGCAAGAATTGTAAATATGGTTCTATGTGTCATCGGTTATTGATTTTCAATTATAATATTTCCAAAAGGTCCGGCGTTATCTCTGCCATTGCCACCCCCACTATTCCTTTGAGCATGACCACCACCCTTTTTTTCCTGGAACCTTTCACTTTGATGAAAGTGCCCTCAAAGCCATTGAACGGTCCTCCCAGAATACGGACAGGGGTTCCCTTCCGCAGGTCTATCTCGTCAGGCTGTATATATATAAGGTGTTCGTTGTATGTATTGGTCACCGCGATGAACTGCTCCATGTCCTTATCGGGAACTGTAACGGGCACATTCTTTCCCCCTTCCGGTCTTGTAAGCCACTGAAGCCAGAGTATATCCTTCTTTGCCTGGCTGACACACGGCTTGGAGCCACGGACAAATATCAGATTGTGTATGGCAGGAAGCAACTCCCTGGCCATTGATCCGGTTCTCTTGCGGACAGCCTGATAACGCATAGGTACGAAATTCTCTATACCCAACTTGTCCAGTGCCGCCTTGGCCTTCAACTCTCTCTGATACGGAGCACTCATAGCCCACCACACAGGAGAATTTGCCTCAAAAGCATTCCTTTGGCTCCTCCTATCTGATATAACAGATTGAGTATCAATAGCATTTACCGCATATCTGTCCTTCATAGTTCACGTACGTCTGTAAAGCACTTGCAGAACGTTGTTTTGCAAAGATAAACACAATTCTTTATATGAGTAATATTTTTTCAACTTTTAGGCTATTAAATATTTTCCATGACATTTTTTTAAAAACGTGTACAGATTTTATTGATTTTGTATATTTTTGTAAAAAATTAAATTACTTTTTATGAAAAAGCTTTATTTAACAACTATCGCTTTTATCTTACTTTTGTCTTCCTTTTCTCTTACTGCGGGAGACGGTAAGGATTCTTTGAAAAAGGACATTGATCCTTATCCCAGCTTTAAAGGTTTCGTGACCAACAAATTCTGGGACAACTGGGAAATATCCCTCGGTTTCGGCACTGGCTTCTCAGTATACAGCAGCAACAATCAAGGTGCATGGGGAGACCGGTTCGGTATTAACGGAGAGTTCAGCGTTGCTAAGTGGCTGCATCCAGTAGTGGGTGTCAGGGCCGGACTGCAAGGCGGAAACTTCAATACTGTCCGCGGAGACGAGAAAATCAAATGGCCTTTCCTTTACGGACACGTGGATGCTATGCTGAACATGTCCAACTGGATCGGCGGATATAAGGAGGACCGCGTATACTACGCCGTACTCTTCGCCGGTATGGGACTGTATGCAAGCAACTTCACCAATGAATCCAGAATTGCGACCGGGACACCCGGTGCCGCTGCCAATTTCGCATTCACAGCAGGTCTGATTAACAAGTTCAGGGTATCCCCCAGCGTGGACATCAACCTTGAGCTTAGAGGCATCTTGGGAATGGCGAGCCTCAATCCCGTACAATACTCAAGCAGAGGCCGTTTCCTCGGCAATGGAGATGTAGCCGTAGGTGTAACTTACCGTTTCGGCAAGAGGGACTTCCAGCGCGGTGCCGCAGGCTATACTCTTGAGGACATCAATACCATGAAGAGAGAAGCTGAAGAGGCAGCAGTAGCAGCACAGGAGAAAGAAGACAATCTGGAGAGCCAGCTTGCAGACGCTCAGAAAAATGCTGCCACAGCCCAGCAGCGTGCTGACATCGCCGAGAAAGAGCTGGCAAAGGCCAATGACGAGCTGGAGAATCTCCGCGAGCAGCAGGCCCTTGACGCTGCTACACCCGAGGAGATGGTATTCTTTGACTTCGCAATGGCTGTTCTCACACGTGAGGACCAGATCCGCCTGACCGTTCTTTCGGATCAGATTAAAAAAGGCCCCCAGGACTATGTCTATACGATTACCGGCTATGCTGATTTCAAGACAGGCGAGCGCGCCAAGAACACAGCCCTGGCCGAGAAACGTGCCCGCGTAGTATATGAATATCTCGTGAAATCAGGAGTTCCCGCAGAGCAGCTCACTTATAAAGGAGCAGGTGCCGACCAACAGCCTTTCAATTCCGAGGGCAACCAGACAGTAATTATCAAATAGTCTGTCTATCCAGCAGATTATTAGCAGTAAAACTGCCGGGAATTTTTCTTCCGGCAGTTTTTTTTCATTAATGCTGATTTTGCTGTATCTTTGTGACGTTTTTGTTAAAACACCTATTTAAACGATGAAACGTATACTACTTCTCACAGTCCTGCTGATGTTGACGGCACCGCTATATACCGGCTATGCTCAGAATAAGAGAGTCCGCAACATAACCGGCCTATGCGAGGTAACCAGAGACATCTCCCTGGCTCAGGCAGAGGAGAGAGCTCTGGAAGACGCTAAGATCAACGCCATGCGCAAGGCAGGTGTACCTGAAAGGCTCTGGTCCGTCACAGGTCTTATCAACGAGGATGACGGCAGTGAGTTCAGTCAGGTACTCTCACGCATGACTACCTTGGAGGTAAACGGTCTTATTACAGTAAAAGAGGTAGATTACTCCGAAGAGATGATTGACGGCAGAAGATATGCCGTGGCGACCATAGATGCAGACGTAAAGATTGTAGACACCAATGTGGATCTGACTTTCCAAATGAAAGTAGACGGCATAAAGGGAATCTATAATAACGGAGATGTCATGACGTTTACCGTGAAGGTCTACGGTCATGACGCATATCTTAGGATATTCTGGTTTGACAACAACGGGGGCTCGCTCATATATCCCAGCGACTACGATTCAGACATACTGTTCTCAAAAGACGTGGAATACAGTTTCCCTGTCACTCCCGGCATTGACTACATCATGGACAGACAGGACAAATCCAGCAAGATGGAGACCATCAACTTCATTGCAGTCGCCACAAAGCGAGATATTCCGTTTCTGGAGGATGACATCACTTTTGACTCAGTACTCAAGTGGCTGTACTCCATTCCTGCAGATGAAAGGGCAGCTTGCCGCGAAGCTATCATAATTCAATAATTATATCTTCATCAACTATGAGAGATCTTCATAATATTTCCCCAATTATGGCATTCGCCATACTGATGCTGTTTCCCTGCATTGCTTATGCCGACAGCGGGCTTCGCCAGAATCAGGCATCCTTCAAATGGATCCGTCCTGTACAGGGACAGATTCTAAAGCCATACTCGGAAGGCATGGCCGCTTACTGCGTAGCAGGCAAATGGGGATACCTTGACAAGAACGGCAATATATCCATTCCATCCGAGTACGAGGAAGTAGGAAGCTTTGAGAACGGACTTGCCATCGTAAAACTCGACGGCAAATGGGGAGTGATAAACATTCAGGGCAAGACTGTCTTTGAATGCTTCTACGATGATATCTCCTCCTTCTCTGACGGACTTGCTCTCGCTCACACAGGCGACACAAGCTACTATCTGTATCCTGACGGAAAGCGTCAGAAACTTCCCGCCGGTCTTACATTCTACCCGTACAGCAGCGGTCTTGCAAAAGTCAAGAAAAACATAAAAGGCAAGGATAAATACGGATACATAGATAACAAAGGCCTTTTCATCATGGAGCCGGAATTTGACGCCGCCAGTGATTTTTATGGAAATACCGCATTCGTCATATTCAAGGGCAAATCTTTCGCCATTGAGCGGAACGGTCGCAGGCACAGACTGAATTTTCCACTTAATCCGGCCAACAGGACACAATTCCTGCCGGATGGAAGCGGTTTCATAGAGCAGGGAGGCAAATTCATCTTTGTAAAATATCAGGAAGACGAATACTCTCTTCTGCCGGTCAGATACGATATGGTCTCCAAGTTCAGCGAAGGACGTGTTCTGGTAAAATCAGAACAAGGACCGCTCATGTATCTCAATACATTCGGAACTCCCGTGCTTACACTTCCGAATGAATGCTCCGCCGCAGGAGACTTCTCGGAGGGCAAAGCCTGGGTCTGCTATGACGGCAAATACGGATTCATAGATAAGAGCGGAGAACTCGTTATTGACACTGTCTTCTCATATACGTCTGATTTCAAAGACGGCATGGCCTACGTCGTTTATTCCGGACGTAACGGCATCATCAGGATGGCCAATAAAGACGACACCTATCCCGACCTTAGAATCAAGCAGATTGCACTGGAAGACACGAATGGCAATGCGTCCGTAGAATCGGGAGAGGAATTCAAAATAGAGGTATGCCTTCTCAACTCCGGAAATGAGGATATTATCAATGTAGATGTCACAATGACGGGGAAATCCGGACAGGCATCCGGCTTTTCCTATTCCGGCAACACGCAGTCCATAGACACACTCAAGGCCGGCTGCGACACTATTGTCTCCTTTGACGGAAAAGCTGCGCTGGACATCACGTCAGAAGACATCCACATAACCATCAAAGCTTTGGCTGACAATCAGATGGATGCCGCAATCTCTCCTATGACATTCCCTGCTCTGGGCATCAGCCAATGCAAACCTGTGCTGACCTCATACTGGGTTCACTCAGAAAATCATTCTCCGCTTAATCCAGGCAATGCGGCTATTCTGGAATTCTCCATAGCCAATGAAGGGAGCGACATCGCAAAAGATGTTAAAGTTAATATGATATGGCCGGCAGGCATGATTCCGGCGGACACCATCTCCATTGTGGGAGACATTGCTCCCGGAGCCACCAGGATGTTCAAAAGAACCTTTGTCCTGGACAGCACTGTCGCTCCTTCCGCACAGCATTCCATAGTGGCAAGCGTTACCGAGTTCACAGGAAAGCACAAGGACATCAAGTACTTTCTGTTTGAAACCGGAAAAATGAATATGGAGGTCAATCTGATGACAGGCCAGACATCTGCAGTCCCGTCTTACTATTCACAGATGCAGGACATCATGCTTGAGACCGCTGACGGAAAGACCATTGAACGGTCTGAACTGCTGACAGGACTTACCCAGACTGCCACTCCCGACATATACAAGTACGCGCTCATCATCGGTAATGAAGACTACAATTCATTTAAACAACAGACCTTATACGAACCGAATGTGGACTTTGCCACCAATGATGCGGACGCTTTCAAGGAATATGCTGTAAAAATAGTAGGCGTACCTGAAGAGAACATCATAATGCTCAAGAACGCCACTTATTCTCAGATGAAATTCAACATCAACAAGCTCGCCAGAATTGCGGGAATATATCCGGGCAATGTGGAACTGTATGTCTACTATGCGGGACACGGGCAGGTTGACGGCAAGTCCAAGGAAAGTTTCCTCATACCCGTAGACGTAAGCACTACCGCGCCGTCAGAGGGCATCAGGCTGGAAGATCTGTACGCGACAATAAGCGGAAGCGGATGCAAGAGGGCCATGATGTTTCTGGATGCATGCTACAGCGGTATGGGACGCGGAATCATCATTCAGCCCAAGAAAACCCCGGTCAGCGGGAACATGGTAGTCATGACGGCTTCTTCCGCCACTCAGAGGTCCATGCCGTATGAAGAGAAGAAGCACGGAATGTTCACATATTTCCTGCTCAAGAAACTTAAAGACACCAGTGGTGACATCACTATAGAGGAACTGTTCAATGACGTCAAGGCCAATGTTCAGTCCAACTCTGTCTGGATTAACGATTCAGAGCAGACTCCTGAATTAATCTCCGGGCCTGGTATTGACGAGAACTGGAAATCCTGGAAACTTTAAATTTAAACATAATGCATAACTTTTACAAAACATTTATTGTCTTCACTCTGACAGTTGCGTCTATCCCTGCCATGGCGCAGGAAGAAACATCAACTCCCGAGCCCTACCCCAGCTTTGCAGGGTTTGTAACCAACAAGTTCTGGGACAACTGGGAGATATCAGCTGACTTCGGTACCGGATTCGCCTCATTCAGCAGCGGCAATCTCGGAGGATACGGTGACCGCTTCGGACTTAACGGAGAACTTTCCGTCACCAAGTGGCTTCACCCTGTTGTCGGTATCAGGGGACAGCTGATGGGCGGCAACTATCACACCGTCCATCCGACAGGTGGCAAGACCGCATGGAACTTCATGTTTGCCCACATAGACATCGTCTCCAACTTCTCCAACTGGATCGGAGGTTACAAGGAAGACCGTGTATACTACGCGATACCCTTTGCCGGTATGGGTCTCTTCGCCAGCAACCGGCACACCATCAATTACGCTTTTACAGCCGGTCTCCTCAGCCGTTTCCGCGTATGCCCCAGCGTAGACATCAACCTGGAGATCAAAGGCATCCTGGGCATGTCCTGTCTCAATCCGGTATCCTACTCTCCCAGAGGCAGATTCCTGGGCACCGGCAATGTTTCGGTCGGTGTCACATACCGGTTCGGCAAGAGGGACTATGCACGTCCCGCTACTGATTGCTCTGCCGAGGATCTGAAATATCTCAAGGAAGCCGCAGAAGCCGCACAGAAAGAAGCACTGGCCGCAAAAGCCGCTGAAGACAATCTGAAGACACAGCTGGCTGAAAGTCAGAAGGCTGCAGAGAATGCCAGACAGCAGGCCGAACAGGCTGCACAGGATCTCGCGGATCTTCAGGAACAGCACGTGATGGATGAGTCTACACCGGAACAATGCATATTCTTCAACAACGGAACCGTACTTTCGGAATCTGAGAAACTGCACCTGAGCGTAATCGCCGATCGGATCAAGTCATCTACGGCTGACCGCACTTATACCATCTGCGGATACGCGGACTTCAGCACCGGCTCCTACAATTACAATATACAGCTTGCAGAACTGCGCGCCCGCACGGTATACAATTACCTTATCGGACTCGGAGTTCCGGCTGAACGCATGACACATCAGGGTATGGGCCGTGACGCACAGCCTTTCACAGCACGAGGCAATCAGGTGGTCATCATCAAATAGCCGACGCTATACACTAGAATAACAGAGACGTCTCGCCGGGAGCGCAGAGGTCACAGATGCCGCAGGGCCTGCACTGCTCCTGTCCGAAATACGCGGACAGGCGGCGGCTGCGGCAGGCTGACTGGGCAGCCGACCGGTCGCTTACCGGCGAGATGTATCGGTACATGGCATCCAGTCTTTCCTTGAACATGGCCTTACGCCGCCCGTAAACCGTCTCCGACAGATAAAGGTT
Organism: uncultured Bacteroidales bacterium; assembly: GCA_949297365.1. Classification (GTDB taxonomy): domain Bacteria; phylum Bacteroidota; class Bacteroidia; order Bacteroidales; family UBA932; genus Coprenecus. Next base: position 182,013 of record CASFSL010000046.1, read on the forward strand.
GTCCGGGGTAAGTCTTTCACCTGCAAAACATATCAGCGGAGAACGCACCTTGGGAATATATCTGAGCACTCCGCTGCGGGAGAGCTGGAGGAGCTTCTGCTTCACTGCCCTTGACGAGTTCATCGTCACCTTGCCCACATATTCCTCGTCTATCGCCACCAGGTGCGAGAACAGACCCGGATAAATCCGCATCAGGGCCTTTATGAATATATCCAGGGACGGGTCCGACAGCTGCACGCGATACAGGTCGTCCCTGTTGACTATGAACATGATCCGCGTGGGATTGTCTATTTCCTCAGTCAAGGTCCAGTATCCCGATATCTCAATATACTTTATGGCATTGTAAGCCATGGCTGCGTTGAGACGGTACCGCCTTACAAACTCCAGCAGATTGAACTTGCATACGGCCCCGGCCCCGTCCTCATAGGCTATGCCCAGGAACTTGAACACCTTCTGATATATGTCAGCGATATAGTCCAGACCGGGAAAACTGCTCTGGTATATGGCCTCCAGACGCTTGATGTCCGACTTGTTCCACAGCAGCACTGCCCATGAGCGCAGACCGTCCCTGCCGGCACGTCCGGCCTCCTGATAATACGACTCCACTGCCTCGGGCAGGTCGAAATGACAGACAAAGCGCACATCCGGCTTGTCTATTCCCATACCGAACGCATTGGTAGCCGCGATGATCCTCAGGTCTCCCCTCTTCCATCTCTCCTGAACGTCGTTGCGCTCCTCCTTGCTCAGGCCCGCATGATAGAAGCCGGCATCCACCCCCTGCGACACCAGAAACGAGGCAATGTCCCTGGCCGCCTTTCTCTCCCGCACATATACGATACCCGTTCCGGACACAGCATTGCAGAGCGAGAGCAGGGCACCGAACTTATTCTCGGTATTGCGCACGACATACGACAGATTGGGGCGTTCAAACCCGGAACAGATGATATTGTCCTTCCTGAAGCCGAGCTTCTCCTCGATATCCTTCGCGACATCCGGAGTGGCCGTCGCAGTAAGCGCTATCACAGGCACATCCGGAAGCAGTTCCCTGATATTTGATATCAGCAGGTAGTCCGGCCTGAAATCGTAGCCCCACTGGGAGATGCAGTGCGCCTCGTCCACTACCAGAAAGCAGACCTGCATCTTCTGCACCCTGGTCCGGAACAGGTCCGTACGCAGTCTCTCCGGCGACAGATACAGGAACTTGTAGTCTCCGTACACTGCGTTGTCCAGCGCGATGTCTATCTCCCTGCGGGTCATGCCCGAATGTACGGCCATAGCCTTGATGCCCCTGGCCCTGAGATTCTGTACCTGGTCCTTGATCAGCGATATGAGCGGCGACACCACCACCGCCAGTCCCTCCCTCATCATAGTAGGTACCTGGAAGCAGAGCGACTTGCCTCCGCCGGTAGGCAGGATGGCCAGGACATCCTCTCCCGCCAGTGCCGAGGAGATTATCTCCTCCTGTTTTGGACGGAAAGAAGTGTACCCCCAATATTTTTGCAAGATTTCTTTCACAATCACAAATATATTAAATATTTTTGGCAAAAATTTTGCAGGAGAGGGAGCGACATTGAAATATTTTACAAGATTAGTATTTATCAATTAATTCTATAGACAATGGCAAAAATCGATTTGACCAAGTACGGTATCACCGGAACACCGGAAATCATCTACAATCCTTCGTATGAGCAGCTCTTTGAGGCCGAGATGGATCCCTCGCTGACAGGCTATGAGAAAGGCCAGCTGACCGAACTCGGAGCAGTGAATGTGATGACCGGTATCTACACCGGCCGTTCGCCCAAGGACAAGTTCTTCGTAATGGACGAGACATCGAAGGACACTGTGTGGTGGACTTCCGATGAATATAAGAATGACAACAAGCCCGTGACCAAGGAGACCTGGAAAGTCCTCAAGGACCTCGCTTCCAAGGAACTTTCCGGTAAGAAGCTCTACGTGATGGATACCTTCTGCGGTGCCAACGAGAACACCCGTCAGAAGATCCGCTTCATCATGGAGGTGGCATGGCAGGCACATTTCGTAAAGAACATGTTCATCCGCCCCACCGACGAGGAACTGGCCAATTACGGCGAGCCTGACTTCGTAGTGCTCACAGCCTCCAAGGCCAAGGTAGAGAACTACAAGGAGCTCGGTCTGAACTCCGAGACAGCGGTAGTCTTCAACCTCACCGAGAAGATGCAGGTTATCCTGAACACCTGGTACGGCGGTGAGATGAAGAAGGGTATGTTCTCCTACATGAACTACCTCCTCCCCCTGCGCGGCATCGCTTCCATGCACTGCTCCGCAAACTGCGGCGAGGACGGCGACACAGCCATCTTCTTCGGTCTCTCCGGCACAGGTAAGACCACCCTCTCCACAGATCCCAAGCGCCGCCTGATCGGTGACGACGAGCACGGCTGGGACGATGACGGTATCTTCAACTTCGAGGGCGGCTGCTACGCCAAGGTCATCAACCTCTCCAAGGAAAACGAGCCCGACATCTACAACGCCATCCGCCGCGACGCTCTCCTTGAGAACGTAACTGTGGACGCCAACGGCAAGATTGACTTCGCCGACAAGAGCGTTACCGAGAACACCCGCGTATCCTACCCTATCTACCACATCAAGAACATCGTTAAGCCTGTATCGAAGGCCGGTCACGCTTCCAAGGTCATCTTCCTGACCGCCGATGCATTCGGAGTACTTCCTCCCGTTTCCAAGCTGACCCCCGAGCAGACCAAATACTACTTCCTGAGCGGCTTCACCGCCAAGCTTGCCGGCACAGAGCGCGGCATCACCGAGCCTACCCCCACCTTCTCCGCTTGCTTCGGAGCAGCATTCCTCTCCCTGCATCCCACCAAGTACGGTGAGGAACTCGTGAAGAGAATGGAGAAAGTAGGCGCCACCGCTTACCTCGTGAACACTGGCTGGAACGGTACAGGCAAGCGTATCTCCATCAAGGATACCCGCGCCATCATCGACCGCATCCTCGACGGCAGCATGGACAAGGCTGAGACCACAACCATCCCCTACTTCAACCTTGCCATCCCTACCAAGCTCGACCAGGTGGACACTCACATCCTCGATCCCCGCAACACCTACGCTACTCCTGATGTGTGTGAGGTTAAGGCCTATGATCTCGCCGGGCTCTTCGTTCAGAAGTTAGAGTAGTTAACGGGCTATGAGGATGGAAATGCCGTCGTCGCCGCAGTTCGCAATCTATTAGTTTTGCGAGAATAAGGGGAACTGCG
>CASFSL010000047.1 GCA_949297365.1 uncultured Bacteroidales bacterium
CACATATACTGTTGCGCCTCGGCAATTGCAAACAAGCTTGCATTGCTCTCGGCTTCTGCGCAATTTGGACTTCGTCCACATATACTGTTGCGCCTCGGCAATTGCAAACAAGCTTGCATTGCTCTCGGCTTCTGCGTATATTTGAAGAAATTTTATGGGCTATGACGATGGGAAGGGAAAGAATTGAGGAGATTATTGACATACAGTCGATGATTCGGGTAATTAGGGGGCAGCAGGTTATGCTTGACAGGGATTTGTCTTTGCTGTATGGTGTGGAAACCAGAGTGTTGAATCAAGCGGTAAGACGCAACATTGAGCGATTTCCCGATGACTTTATATTTCAACTGAGCAAAGAGGATATTGAAAACTTGAAATCACATTTTGTGATTTCAAGTTGGGGCGGTGACAGAAGATTACCCTATGCTTTCACGGAGCAGGGTATAGCTATGCTCAGTTCAGTCTTAAAATCGCAGACTGCGGTAGAAGTGAACATCCGCATTATGCGGGCCTTTGTCTCTATGCGCCGATTTATCAGCACCAATGCACAATTGTTCCAACGGCTTGAGACGATAGAGTATCATCAGTTGGAGATGAAACAGCATCAGGAGGAGACGGACAAACGCATAGATGAAGTGTTCAAACGGTTGGATGCAAACATCCCACCCATACAAGGCATATTCTATGACGGGCAAGTGTTTGACGCTTACTGTTTCGTGTCTGATTTAATGCGAAAGGCCAGACGTTCAATTGTGTTGATTGATAATTATTTGGATGATACGGTGCTCGCATTGCTCGACAAACGTGGAAATGGGGTGACTGCAACCATTTATACTCAGCGTATCAGCAGTCAATTTCAGTTGGATATTGACCGCCATAACTCCCAATACCCGCCTATAGAGATAAAGCAATTCAATAAAGCGCATGACCGCTTTCTACTTATTGATGATGAGGTGTACCATATCGGAGCATCTGTCAAGGATTTGGGCAAGAAATGGTTCGGCTTTACTTTGATGCGTGATGTTACAGCAACTGAGCTGATTGGTAAAATCAATAGTTGAAATTAATAGAGGAGGGGATATGGACTGGATGAGGGGCTGGAAGGAGCTGGGAGATATGGTGTGGCCGAGGAAGTGCGGGGTGTGCGGGGACTTTCTGGAGACGGATGAACGGTATGTCTGCGCGGAATGTCTGGCGGATATGCCGTTGACTTATTTCTGGAGCTGGAGGGAGAACCCGGCTGAGCGGATGCTGTGGGGACGGACTTATCTGCAGGGAGTGGTGTCCTTGTTCTATTATTCGTATGACAATGACTATAAGGAACTTCTCCATGAAGTCAAGTATGGCGGCAATCTCAGGATGGGGCGTTGGCTGGGCGGTATGCTGGGCCAGTATATGCGCGAGGGTTATCCGTATCCGGACATGGTGATGCCGGTGCCGCTGCATTGGCGGCGGAAGTGGAAACGCGGTTACAATCAGGCCGAAGTCATAGCCCGCGGTCTGGCCGAGGGTATGGGCGGCAGGTTCGTGGAGACCGGGCTGCTCCGGCGCAGTCAGTACGCCGCATCACAGACGCAGATGCACGTCGGCAACAAATGGGAGAATGTCTCCGGGGCGTTCTCGCTCAATCCGAAGGCCAATCTGGAGGCTTTCCGTGGCCGCCACATCCTGCTCGTGGACGATGTGCTGACTACAGGTGCCACTGCGGAGGCCTGCTGGGATGCTCTCAGCGTGATTCCTGATATAAAAATATCCTATGCCAGTATCGCTTTTGTCCAGCGTCCGGGCTAATAATTCAGTGACTGTGGCTGCTGATATATGCGAGGAAGCGTCGCAGGCCCTCTTCGACGTTGGCGCGGGAGCAGGCCAGGTTCCAGCGCATGAATCCCTCTCCCTCCGGGCCGTACATGGTGCCGGCATTGATCCACAATTTTGCTTCCCTGAGCAGTGCTTTCTCAAGACTTTCCGAAGTCATCCCCATACAGCTGCAGTTCATCCATGCCAGGTAGGTGCCTTCAAGCATGGTGACCGGGAAGTCCGGCAGATGCTCCCGGCAGAAATCCACCATATAGTCGTAATTGCCCTTGATGTACTGCATCAGCTGGAGCAGCCATTCCTCTCCCTCGTTGTAGGCGGCTATGGCGGCATCCACTCCGAAAGGATTGACATTGCCGATCTCATTGGTGCGGACACTGGACTCTATCCTCTTGCGGAGAGTCTCGTCCTGACAGACTATGTTGGCGATCTGGAGTCCGGCGATATTGAATGACTTGCTGGGGGAACAGCATGTGACCGAATGTCTCTGGAAGTCCTCGCAGATGGAGGCAAACGGGGTGTAGGTGTAGCCCGGGCAGGTCAGTTCGCAGTGTATCTCGTCCGAGATGACGGTAATCCCGTGCTTGAGACACATCCCGCCGAGCCGGGTGAGTTCCTCTCTGGTCCATACCCTTCCGGCCGGGTTGTGAGGGTTGCAGAGCAGCATCAGCTTGACTGCCGGATCAGAGGCCTTGCGCTCCAGGTCCTCGAAGTCCATCCGGTAGGTGCGGTCTCCGTAGATCAGGGAAGAGCTGACGGTCTCGCAGCCGTTGTTGCGTACAGTCGAGTAGAAACAGTTGTAGACGGGACCCTGTATCAGCACTTTATCCCCAGGTGAGGTCATGGCTCTGATGATGGCCGAGAGAGCCGGGACCACTCCGGTCGTGTAGATGATCCAGTCCTTTTCTATCTTCCAGCCGTGTCTGCGGCCGAACCAACCTGTGACTGCATCGTAGTAAGTGTCCGGTACCCTGGTGTAGCCGAAAATTCCGTGCTCCACTCTGCGCCGCAGGGCTTCTGTGACGGCCGGAACTGCGCGGAAATCCATATCCGCCACCCACATGGGCAGTACGCCGTCATCCTCCGCACCGTCCCATTTGATTGAATTGGAGCCTCTTCTGGGAATTATCCCGTCGAAATCGTATGTCATCGTCTGTTTCTAGTTTCTATTATGCTGCCGGATTATCAATTTCCATGCCGTATGCTTGATAAAAGCTGTTGTTATAGATTGAGGAAAGATTTTATATTTTTGTGAAAATTTAAAAATCTGAGAAAATTATGAAAAAATACATTTTCCCTGCAGCCGTGGCTTTCTGTGCCTTGTCCGCTGCGTTTATGTCTGTAAGTTGTGTCTCTTCGGAAGCGGAGTCAGAGCCGTATGCTGTCCTGGCACCGGTATCATTTGCAGAGGACTCCGCCGGTTGGGAAGGAGTAGTTGCAAGTCTGCAGAGGATGCATAATGCTGAGGTTCTGCGATTTGACGATGACCCGACAGAGCTTGAGGCTCAGTTGAGGGCCCTCAATCCCAGGTATGTGGCCGTGGTGGACGTACCTGAGAACATAGGCCGCGACTATGTCATCGACCTCAATCGGATGAGCCGCAGGATGGATGATGACCCGTATGCGGATTTTCTCTGGGGCATAGTCACCGGCTATGATGCCGCCGCTGCGCAGAGGATGGCGGACAACTCCGAGGAGCCGATGGTGATACGCAGCGGAGTGGGCTCGATCAAGGAACTCGAGTCGGCCAAATGGTTTGATGAATATGCTTTCGTGGATGACCACGTGGTGGGAATGTGCGGCGAGAAAAGACTGGGCGAGGATTCGCTGACATATAAGGAGATACCATATAAGACTGATCTGCATGGGGCGCATGAGCGCATCAGGGCATACGTGCAGAAGCGTTTCGGGCAGGAGGTTCCGGATGTGCTGCGGCAGTTCCTGGAGTACTACGAGGCCATTGAACCGGATCTGGTCGTGACGGCTTCCCATGCCACTGAGATCAATCTGGAGATGCCCGGCTCTGTCGGCAATATCCGCTGCCGGGACGGACGCCTGTATGTGGATTATCCCGGAGAGCAGAGATTTGTACGGGACCGGGACAGCCGCATGGTGTATCTTCCCATAGGTAACTGTCTGATAGCAAATGTCAACAATACGGACAGCAGTATGGCTGTAGCTTGGATGAACAGCCAGCAGGCGACGGCCTTTGCCGGATACGTGGTGACCACCTGGTACGGCCGCAATGGATGGGGCGGTCTGAAATACCTGATTACCAACCCGGGCCGTTACTCAGTGCCCGAGGCTTTCTATATGAACCAGCAGGACATGATGGCCCAGATAGCCGCGTGGAACGATTCCCTGACTGTGGTGCCCTTCGATTACGACGCGGATTATTTCGAGACCCTGCCGTCGGAGCTGGTGCGTATGGCGGCTCCCGACACACTGTCGGATGAGGAACTGTTTTTCTGGTTCGGCTTCTGGCATGACCGCGACGTGCTGGCCTACTACGGTGATCCGAAATGGAACGTGAGGATGCAGGAGGTGCCCGGCGAGAGCGATTTTACAGTGACCTCGGAGTTTGAGCGTCTGAGCCGGGATGAGGCTGCCGCCACCGGAGCTTCCCGCCGCTGCGTGATTACCGTGGAGACCTCCCCTGAGTTCAGTCTGCGCCGGATGCAGGGCGACGGCTTCAAGCAGGAGCATGTCCTCGACCTGCCGTTCAGCTATTTCTTCCCTCACCGCCTGAGCAACCCCGTCCTGCCCGAAGGCGAGACCCGCAACATCGTGGTGGACGAGAACTTCCTGCTGCTCTACGACCCTGCCTTCGAGCCCGGACAGACCTATACTTTCGAGGTGCTCTGTGACTGAGCCGGAAGTTTTTTCCCGGAGCTTTTCCTGCGTTTCCACCAGAGCCAGTAGCCGCTCAGCGGCAGCAGACCTCCGGCCAGTGCTGCGATGAAGTAGAGGATCTTCGTGACGATGCCTCCCCAGCTTCCGGTATGCAGGGAGAAGAACAGGCGTTTGGCGGCCTGCGGTTCCATGTCTCCGGTCAGGGCGTAGGCGGCCTCGCGGTACCACCCGAATGACCAGGTCAGTCCGGTAAGAGCCATAAGCAGCAGGAGGAGGGTGCAGTAGAAGCCTATGCTTACGTGGCTGTCGTACAGGAATCGCTTCCAGCCTTTGGTGACGGATACGCTCAGACGGGCTTTCAGTGCCTTGCGGCTGCGCGGTATCCAGATGACCAGGCCGCTGACCAGAACCACAACCATCGCCATGGTGGTTACTCCTACGATGACTTTCCCGACCGATTTCTCGCCTTTTGCTGCCGGCGGATCCAGCAGCCAGCGATGTACCTTCCTCACGGTCTGGAAGAAGGGCAGGGACTTGGGCCGCTGCCGCATCTCCCCGGACTGCATGGTGACGGTATCGGACTCCCGCTGCATGGCCCTCGTAATCTCTTTCTCGAATACGAGGACGGCACCTGACAGGCAGATGACTGAGATGATAAGTCCCAGCGGCAGCGAGAGCCAGAGGTGAATCTTCTTAAACAGTTCTCTCATTATTGAGCCTGGGTAGAGAGTTTGCCGAGTGCCGATACTGAGATGGACTCACTTACTGTCAGGCCTGCTTTCGCCTCTCCGGTGTCAGGGTCGATGCAGTAGATGGCGGGAGCGGCTCCGTCGGTGGTCGTAATGGGAATGTAGGCCAGTCCGTTGTCGCTGTACGGTGTACCGATGCTGGACAGCGAGCCCGCATCCGGAAGGCCTGTGACGACGGTCAGAGTACCCTCTCCGCCCTTGAATACAGCCAGTTCATTGCGGGGTGCGCTGGTTCCGCTCATATTCTCAGCTCCTTCGCTGTACATCTGGAGCAGGAAACGGTCACCGTCAATGTGCCAGCAGCGGAACATCGGGTTATGGTTGCCCAGCTCTTCGAGATTGACATAATATGTGGGGTCGAAGTCCGTCTCGCCGGCCTTGATCCGGACTACGCCTGAGGGCAGCTTACCCTGAACTCGGTCGAACTGACTGCCGTCGTTGTTCGTCACCGGTGTGGTGGTCGTGCGTCCGTAACCGGGGGAGAAGACATAGAGGTCGCCGTTGTCGGCTGCCCAGATGGTCTGGTAGTACTGCGAGCGCATACGTCCGCTGGCGAAGCCGATTTTCCCTGTGCGGGCGATGACCGGAGTCTCGTCGAAATTGTCCCCGCTGTAGATGGCCACGAATGCGCTGTCGGGATACTGGGTCGTGGGAATCATGCCGGCGGTGTATGCTCCCGAGCCGCTTCCGCCGTCACCGTTGGCCACATAGCCGGGATCCTGGATGGCCCAGGGGAAGGTGTTGACTCCGTAATGGCTCATGCCCATAGGCACTACGGAAGTGTACAGTCTGCCGTTGGCTTCCACGAAACCGGCGAAGCTGACTCTCTCACCGTTGCCCAGAAAGTTCTCTGCGATGTGGCTTCCGGTAGTACTGCTGCCGTCTATTACGCTCAGATAGTTGAACTGAAGATAGTAGGCATAGTTACCCTCCTCGTCCTGCTCGTTGTTGCCGGCATTGGTCGAGGCAGTGATGACATTGTCGCCCCAGGTGCCGTAAGTGGTGGTTCGGTTGAAGGTGTACTGGCGGTCCTCGATGACACGGCCGTCGTCTCCGAGCTTGAAGGAGAAGCCGGTGCCCTGGTTGCCGTCATTGTACTGGAAACCGAAGAGGTAGTGTTCGCCGTAGAAGATCCAGTTGGAGGCTGACTGGGTCTCCCAGCCGTTGCCGGTGGGTGTGACAGAGCCTTCATCGAGTGATTCGGCCGAGATCAGGTAGGTGGCAGACTGGTCCTGGCTTCCGGCCTGTGCTATGATGACGTAGCGGCTTACCGCATCCGTACCGGTATCGGGATCAGGGGTGGGAGTATTGTTGTCCTCGCAGGCTGTCAGGAATATGCATCCTGATGACAGGGCGGCCATAATGGCCCTTGATAAAAAATTGCTTTTCATATTGTTGTGATTTTCATTGATTATCTGTTTCCGAAATATACGCGCAGCTTGGCGTAGAAGGCGCGTCCGGCCTTCTGGAGGCTGAAGTTGTCATACAGTTTCTCGTCGGTGAGGTTGCGGCACTCCAGGGAGATGTTGTACCGTCCGTCCTGAAGTGAGTAGCTGATGCTCAGGTTGTGGGACAGCTGTTCCGGGACTACGCTCTTGGAGGCCGGGTCGCCGAATCTCTCCCAGTACAGGGGAAAATCGTGCTGGTAGTAGCCGTCGTAGGTGACGGTAAGCACGTTGCCGTCGGCAAACAGGTCGTGCCATGTGAACGTGGCGTCGAAGCTGGCGAACATGTATGGCAGGTTGGGCATGCGCTGGCCGTAGGTCGCACTCTCCTGCATGGAGTTGTCGGCCACGTAGCGCTCGTTGTCGCGCACGTTGATGTTGTTGAACGTGCCGCCTATGCTGAGCCAGCGGGAAAAGCTGTAACGTGCAGATATGTTGTAGCCGACTGTCCTTACCCGCCCGTGGTTCTCGTAGAAGCCGTAGCTCATGCCGCTGACCGTGCTCAGCCCTCTCTGGATATAGTCCCTGGTGTCGCGGTAAATAAATGTACCCTCCATGTAGACGGCGTGCTTGTGGAACTGGCGGTTGAAACTCAGGTTGAGGTTCACGTTGTGGCTGTTCTCAGGACGCAGGTCGGTCTTTCCGGCTTCCAGGTCCTCATCTCCGAACAGCTCGTCGGTGGTGGGCAGGCGGTAGGCTTTCTCATAGGAGAGTTTCACCTGCAGGCCCCTGATGATGAAATATGTGCCGGCCGCTCCATATCCGAAGGCATTGGTTGTGCGGCTCATGTTTACGTAGTTGCCTATCCCGTCGCTGCTTTGGGAGACAGGTCCCTGGTTGTACTGGTTGTAGTATTTGCCGAAGGCCGTAACGCTCCATCTTTTCGATGGCGACAGCATGTACGACAGGCCGGTGATGTTCTTGCGGGTCAGTTTCGGGATGCTGAAATCCGAGAGCTGGGAGCTGCCGTCCACCTTGGAGCGGGTGGTACGCCTGAAGGAACTGGATACGTGGTTGAGGGTGAAGGTATGGGCCTTGCCGAGGCGGTAGTCGGCGGTGGCGGTCACATTCCAGTTGGTGTTCTTTGATGTGTTGTCCTGATAGGACTGCTCGCCGCGGCTTCCTGTGTACTTGCGCTCTCCGAGCCAGTTGTATTTGTACGACGAGGTGTCTATGTTCATCGTGATGTTGTGGTTGTAGTTGGCGTTCAGCCTTATGTCCAGTCCCTTGACGAACAGGTCCCGCTTGCTGTATTCGAGCGACGGGACGAAAGAGTGGCCTCTGCGGTGTTTCTCGCCGAAAACTATATACTGGTACACGCCGGTCTGTATCTCCTTGTAGAAATGCGAGTAGTTGAATCCGACCATCAGGCGGTCAGCCCATGACTTGCCGGTCACTCCTATCTTTCCTATGGCGGCCTCGTTGTGGAACTGGTCGTTGAAACGTCTTACGTGGTAGATCTTGTTGCGGTCTGTACTTTCCGAGACACCGTCGTCACCGAACTCTGTGATGTAGCTGTCGATCCAGTAACTGTTGTCCGAGAAATTCTGGAAAGCGTTGATCTCGTAGGTCAGGCCGTTGCGGAATGTCTGGTTGAAGTTGACATACGATTTGTGCGTGTTGAACGAGCCGTAGGTGTAGGATGCGTCCAGACTCCAGCCACGGCGGCGTTTTTTCGTGACAATGTTGATGACACCGCCCAAGGCATCCGTACCGAAACCTACTGGCACCACTCCTTTGTACACTTCTATCCTTTCTGCGAAATTGACCGGTAAGTTGTTGATGTCAAGAGCTGTACCCGCTCCTTCCTGCGGCACTCCGTCGATAAATATCTTTACGTGTTTGCCGGAGAAACCGTCCAGCGACAGCTGCGCGTCCGAGCCTACGCCGCCCGATTCACGCAGTTTAAGTCCCGGAAGCTGTGAAAGTGTCTCGCCCAGGCTCTTGCTGGAGTTGTGCATCTCCTTTACGCTGAGGTCAAGGGCATTGAATGCCGAACGCTGCACATGGCTGGACCTGTTGGACACCACTACCACCTCATCCAGCTGACGGTGGTCGGGTTTGATCGTTACGGCCTTCCGGATATCGCTGCCGGCCTGCAGCGTCACTTCCTCCTTGTAGGACTTGAATCCTACGGCCGAGACAACCATAGTATATGTGCCGGCAGGTGCTTCCAGACGGAATTCTCCGTTCTTGTCTGCACTGCACCAGTATTCCGTCCCTTTCAGGAAGATGTCTGCGAAATCTATGATACTGCTGTCCTCGGCGGAGATGATTTTCCCCGACAGGACAGCCCTTTCCTGCTTTTCCTGCGCCGAGGCTGAGAAGTGCTGCATGAGTATGCAGATCCCTATGAGAGCGCAGTGTCTTATAGTAAGATAGATGTTTCTCATTGCGCTGCAAAAGTAGGGCAATGCCTCTTGCTGCACAATCGCTAAAAATAGAGATTTTTTTCGCCGGATTTTCCTCTGTTTATCCCTATTTGTAGGTAAAAAGCGGTGATAAGCAAAAAATATTACATTTGCGCCATGAATACTGTGTGGATAGTAATGCCGATTCTTATCGTGCTGATGTTCCTGCTCGGGACAGACCTGAAAGTCAAGTCGTTCGTAGATGTAGCCCGTAATCCCAAGGCCGTGTTGGCCGGGATGGTCGGGCAGATAATAGTGCTTCCGCTGCTGGCATTCGGCGTGGGCTGGGCCCTGGGGCTGAGTCCGGTCTATTTCATGGGGTTAGTGCTCATAGCCTGCTGTCCCGGCGGCAGTTCCTCCAATGTGTTCTCCATGCTGGCCAAGGGGGATGTCGCCCTGTCCGTGACGCTGACCGCGATGAGCAGCGTGATAACCCTGTTCACCCTGCCTCTGATAATGGACCTGGCTTCCGTGTTCATCTCGCAGCAGTCCGGGGTGGAGGTCCATCTGCCTGTGGGTAAGCTGCTGCTGCAGAATCTGGTGCTGCTCTTCGTGCCCATACTTGCCGGGGCGGCCTTCCGCCATTTCAGCCCGGTGGCGGCCGAAAAGGTGCATAAGGTGCTGAGCAAGGCGGCATTTCCGGCCCTGATGTTCCTCGCGCTGGTATTTTTCCTGCAGTATACAAAGGAGATAGTGGACAATTTCACAGTGCTGGGGCTTGCGACAGCTGCCCTGATTCTCCTGGCCATGATGTGCAGCTCCATTCTGTCCCGCCTCTGGAAGTTCACGCCCGCCGTCCGCCGCACCATCGTCATAGAGGTCGGGATGCAGAATGCCGCCCAGGCGATAGCCATAGCATTCTCCCCCTTCATCTTCAACAGCGGCGAGATGGCCATACCCGCCATCATCTATGCCCTGCTGATGAATGTCGTGCTGCTGATATACGTCGCGGTGGTCCGCCGGCGTCCTGAATCTGTTCCTGTAAAATAATTCCCTTGATGTCGGCTCAGTTCCGAATTGTGTGGAGATTGATTATTTTTGTTCATGATATCAGAGAGTATGACAAATATGACAGTAGAAGAGACATTGCGGATTGCGTTGGAGGCGCACGAGGGTCAGAAGGACCTGGACGGTAAGCCGGTTGTCCTGCATCCGATTGCGGTTGGGCTTATGGGCTGTAATGATACTGAGACCAAGACCGGTTTCCTGCATGATGCGGTGGAGGATACGGATCTGACCATAGATGAACTGCGCGGCAGAGGGGTCGATGAGGATGTGCTGGCTGCACTTGAGCTGCTTACGCACGCCAGGACTGAGGACTACTTCGATTATGTGCGTAGAATCGCTGCGTCCGGCAACACCACGGCCATTCACGTCAAGATGAACGACCTCCGGCACAATCTCGAAAGAGGCCTTCGGACCTATGCGCAGGCTGTGGAGGACGGCGATACGGAAAAGGCGGAGCGTCTGGCCCGCATTAACGACAAGCACAGCAAGGCCCTGCAAGTATTCGAGGACTGCGGACTGCTATGATTTATATGCTGTGGCATTGAAAAACCGAGGGGATAGGGCAGAGTGCCTTTCCGGTTCAGAGTAAGAATTCCGATATCGGCAGTGTACCCTAATACCTACCTATACGAATTCCAAACTCTCTCAATCTTGCCGAAACGGAAGAGTGCAAGCACCTTGATTTTGGCAAGCCTGACAATCTCCGCTCTGATGGAGACTATCACGAATGTACATCTTGTTCTTGGTTTCATTAATTTGTGTATTGACTTTTTGTAAGAACAATTGGCTTCTCGCAATAACAACCTCCCCTCGGTAGCAGTTCAAAAAAACAGACATCCATTTAGGGATAGATGCCTGTTCTAATTCGGTCAATACACTTAATGATGCTGCAAAACTATATAATAATTCCTGAAAAACAAGAAAAATCAGTCAACGCCTGTGTATTATTTTACGGAATGTGTCAAAATCCCAACTGCGTAGGTAGGCCACATATCATTGAGTTATGCTCCGGAAGATGCCCAGATACATCTTTATCTGCCGCGCATCCCGGTCGATGCTGTATCAGGCCAGCGTAGTTGCAGTGATACTTTCTCTTTTGGCCCTCAATGCCTGGCAGTTCAAGCGCAACCGCAGCATATCGGACAATGACTTGAAGTACCGCGCAATCCTTATGATGGGCGGTGCGCAGACTCAGGATCTCGACACATTGGAAACCATTTTTGAATACGACAGGGACCTCAAGCGGATCAGGGATTTACGTCTGCAAGTCCAGGACTATGAATGCCGTGTAAAGCTCCGCGCTCAGAAACTCGAACAGATGCGATGCCTGGGCGAAGAAATAGAAGGGCTGTAGTGAAAATACTATGAAAAACTCCTATGTGGCATTAATTTGCCTTTGTATATTAACGTGAGTTCGATGAAAAGTAACTAAAACAAAGTCAACTGGTTATAATCGTCTATGGTATTACATCTGTCTAAAGCAATCATAGGTTTTTTGGGGAAGAAGCAATAGGCAGAAAGTCCTGCAATGAGGTTCACG
>CASFSL010000048.1 GCA_949297365.1 uncultured Bacteroidales bacterium
AAAAGGCATCCGCGCCGTATTCCGCAAGAAGAACATCCCGTACTTCCTCGCAGGAGTATTCGTAATATTCGTCCTCTGGCTGCTGCTCAGGGACAAGTCCTCCACCCTCAAGGTGGACGCC
Source organism: uncultured Bacteroidales bacterium (assembly GCA_949297365.1). Taxonomy (GTDB): domain Bacteria; phylum Bacteroidota; class Bacteroidia; order Bacteroidales; family UBA932; genus Coprenecus. The sequence goes on from CASFSL010000048.1 coordinate 122, forward strand.
AACACCGTCACCATCGGCGATGTCCGTCTCGGAGAGTTCGACGACTACGTAAGGGTATCGGGACAGGTACAGCCCATCACCGTAGTGCAGGTATCCCTGCTCGAGGGCGGCGTAGTGGAGGAAAAACTCATCGAGGAAGGCTCGATGGTCAAAAAAGGCGACGTGCTCGTCCGCCTGTCCAACAACACCCTCGGACTGCAGATTCTCCAGAGCGAGGCCGACCTGGCCGAGCAGGAGAATTTCCTGAGGAACACCACCGTGACCATGGAGCAGGAAAAGCTCGACCTCGAGAAGCAGCGGCTGGAGTACACCATCGACACCGAGCGCAAGAAGCGCAAATACGAGCAGTACAGGCGTCTCGACGAGGACGGTCTGGTTGCCCATGAGGAATATCTCCAGGCCAAGGAGGACTACGAACTGGCGGTCAAGAGCCTGGAGCTGGTCATCGCCCGTCAGAAGCAGGACTCCATCTACCGCTCTATCCAGATCGGCAATCTGGAGGAGAGTCTGGAAAGTATGCGCCGCAGCATCCAGCTCGTGCGCCAGAGGGTCGAGAACCTCAACGTCAAGTCCCCCATCGACGGACAGCTCGGCTCTCTCGACGTGATCCTCGGCCAGTCGATTCCCGAGGGCACCAAGATCGGCCAGGTCAACGACCTGTCGGACTATAAGATCGAAGCCCGGATAGACGAGCACTACATCGACCGCGTGCAGTCTGGTCTGAGCGCCACCTTCGAGCGTCAGGGTGCCAACTTCAGCACAGTAGTGGAGAAAGTCTATCCCGAAGTGACAGAGGGCCAGTTCAAGGCTGACTTCTATTTCGAGGGCGAGCGTCCCGACAACATCCGCATCGGCCAGACCTACTACCTCAACCTTCAGCTCGGCCAGCCCACCCAGTCGGTCTACATCCCCCGCGGAGTATTCTACCAGTCCACCGGCGGCACCTGGATCTACGTGCTCTCCGAGGACGGCACCCGCGCCTACCGCCGCGACATCCGCATCGGCCGCCAGAATCCCCAGTACTACGAAGTGCTTGAAGGTCTGCAGCCCGGCGAGCGCGTCATCATCTCCAACTACGAGAACTACGGCAAGAGCGACGTGCTCATATTGAATAAATAATCATGAAAAAACTCAACATAGGCATTTTCAAGGTCCTCTCCCTCGCGGTGGGACTCGCAGTCGGGCTGGTGCTCATAGCCAAGATCTCATTTGAGAGCAGCTATGACAAGTTCTATCCCGAGTATGAGAACATCTACTGCATCCAGCAGGAATACACCAAGGCCAATGAGGGCAGCGACACCTACGGCCAGACTCCGGGTGCGGTGGCATACTACATGGGACAGGAGATACCTCAGGTCAAATATGCGACCCGCGTCACATTCGTCGGCTACGGCACCTGCAATATCTTCGACCAGGAGCAGCGCAAATACACTGCGGAGAACATCATCCTCGCCGACACCAACTATTTCAAGGTATTCCCCCGCCCCTTCCTGGCAGGAGACCCGGTGGAAGTCCTCTCCAGCTGGAACAAGGCCATGGTGTCCCGCTCATTCGCCGAGAAGCTCGGAGGGGTGGAGCAGGCAGTCGGCAAGATGTTTTTCCTGGAGGACTGGCAGGGCATCCCCATCGAGGTGGGCGGTATCTTCGAGGACATCCCAGAGAATGCCTCCATGCGCTTCGACATAGCCGTATCCCTCGAGGCCATGGACGAGATATTACGAATGATGGGCAGCGACTTCCGCTCCACTCAGAACTGGGTGGGCAATGACCGGTATATCAGCCGCGTGGTGCTCTACCCCGGCACGGATCCGGCTTCCCTCGACCAGGCCATCCGGGACATGGAGAACCGCTATCTGCCAGTCGAGGAGCTGCGGCAGGCGGGCCTCGAGCTGCATTTCAGCCTTGCACCCCTTTCCAGCGAACATTCCGCCTCGGAGAGCGTCCGCAGGACCAACCTCCTGCTGGGAGTGGTCGCAGCGGCCCTGATCCTCGCAGCCGTGATGAACTACATCATGATTGTCATTTCCTCCCTCATAGGCAGGGCCAAGGGCATAGCCGTGCGCCGCTGCTACGGAGCCGGAGGAGGGACGATCATGGGCATTGTCTTCAAGGAGACCCTTATCAACCTGGCCGTCTCCCTCGTATTGGCCTTCCTGCTGATTCTCGCTTTCCGCAATACCGTGGAGAGCATCATGATGACCTCCCTCGGAGCCCTGTTTTCCCCTCACAGCCTGTGGGTGCTGGCCCTGACCGTTGTGGTGGTGCTGCTCATCGCCGCATACATTCCCGGACGGGCCTTCCAGAGCATTCCCATCGCCGTGGCATTCCGCAGCTATGTGGACAACAAGCGGCTGTGGAAGAGGATACTGCTCTTCCTGCAGATGGCCCTCGCCTCCCTGCTCATCACCCTGCTGTGCTTTGTGGCCCTGCAGATGGACCGATGGATGAGCGACGATCCCGGCTATGACTACGAGCAGCTGCTGTCCTGCCCCCTGAACGGCACTTCGGCACAGACCCGCACCGCCATCATGCAGGCTGTCAGCACGGTACCCGGAGTGGAAGCAATCGGGACAGCTGACCATACCTTGGCCTACGGAGCCATTTCCGGCAACAACATCTACCTCCCGGGAGACCCCCGCGAGCTCTTCAACATAGGCGACCTTTACAGCGGCTGCCCCGGATGGGCTGAACTGATAGGGGCGGATATCATCGAAGGACGCAACTTCACCAATCCCAAGGAAATCCTCGTAGACCCCGACTTCCGGGAACGCCTTATCGAGGTGACCGGATGGACTGACGGAGTCATCGGCAAGCAGGTACTTATCACCGAGCACAGTCAGGCCGGAGACGACCTGTACACCATAGTCGGAGTATTCAGCGACATCCGCGTGGGAACTGTCATCGACGAGGATTCCAGACCTAATGCCCTGTTCTACTCCGACGAGCCCTGTGACAACCTTATCGTCCGCGTGAGCCGGGTGACCCCGGAGCTTACCGCCGCTATCCAGGAAGCCGTGGAAAGCGTGGTTCCGGACCGGTTCACAGTCCTGCCCTACACTGCCGCCATCACTGAGATCTACAAGCCGGCCCGCACCATGAGGGAGTCGATTCTCGCCGCCGGAGTGGTCACGGTCATCATCGCCCTGCTCGGACTGGTGGGCTACACCACGGACGAGACCGGACGCCGCCGCAAGGAGATAGCCCTGCGCAAGATCAACGGGGCACAGCCCTGGCAGATTACGGCCATCTTCCTGCGCGACATCGGCTCATTCTCCATCGTGGCCGTAGTCATAGGCTGCGTGGCCTCCTGGTTCGTGTTCCAGATGGTACTGCGTTCCTTCGCACAGAAAGCCGATATCACGATATGGCTGTTTATCGGTGTGGCTGCGGTGCTGCTGGCCGTACTGGCAGCCGTGGTCATCGCCAGGTGCTATGACATAGCCAGGAGCAATCCGGCGGACTCGCTGCGGGCTGAATAGACTATATTTGTAACATTATATTATGAGACTCAGATTCAACAGACACAAGATTTTCTCCACCGTCCTCAATATCATAGGACTGACCCTGGCTTTCTCGGTCTTCCTGATACTGACGGTGCAGGTGGTGTATGATACCCGGTATGACCTGGGGTATCCGGATACGGACAAGGTCGTGAGGATAGAGTATTCCGACCCGACATCGCCGGGAGTATACGGAGTCCAGCTGTCCCGGCCCATCATCGAGCAGCTGAAAGGCTATTTCCCTCAGGTCGAGGCGGTGGCCTGCTACCAATACTACAAGAACAACTCCGGTAATTTCAAGGAAGCCGATACCGACATCCCTGGAGTCAGAGTCAGGTACGCCACTACCGACTTCGACCTGCTCAGAGTGTTCCCCTTCGAGTTCGTGGAGGGCGATACCTCCGGATACCGCGCCCCGGGCACGGCCGTAATCTCCGAGAGAGGAGCAAGGAAGGTGTTCGGAGATCAGTCCCCTGTCGGGAAGGACATCCAGTTCGAAACTAAGGACAATACCGGGTACTCCTGGCGCATAGTGGCTGTATACAAGGATTTCCCGGACAACTCCAGTATGGACAACGAGCTGCTGCTCAATATCGGGGACGAGTCCCTCAACAATCCCTCGGAATGGAGCTTCCCCTGCTACATGAAACTGAGGACTGGAGAGGGTATGCAGCCCCTGCTGGACTCCCTCAACTATATGTTCTACGGTGACGGCGAATATGCGGACAATGCCGATGTCCGTCTGAGCACTCTGCACGACGCCTACTATGCCCGTGACGTGGATGGGGACAATATGGCCAAGGGCAACCGCACCACCACGATGACCCTGCTGACCGTCTCGATACTCGTGCTGCTGATAGCCATCATCAACTTCGTCAACTTCGCGATGGCCTCCGTGCCTTTCAGCATCAAGAGCATCAACACCCGCCGCGTCATCGGCTCGACCCGAGGACAGCAGATACGGGCGCAGCTCTGGAGGGCTCTCGGGCTCGTGCTGCTGGCCTTCATACTGAGTACAGGAGTGATGTCGCTGGTAGCCACATCCTCATTTGCCCACTACATCTCAGGCTCTCTGATGGTGTCTGACAATCTGAACATCATCCTCATCGGTCTCGGTGTGGCCGTAATCACCGCCCTAATCGCAGGTATTTTTCCGGCCCGTTACAGCACCTCCTTCAGCCCCGCCATGGTCCTCAAGGGCTCCTTCTCCCTCTCGGCCAAAGGCCGTTCCTTGCGTTCGGTCCTGGTAGGCTTCCAGTATGTCATCTCCTTCATCCTGATACTCTGCTCGCTGTTCATCACCGTGCAGATCAAGTATATGAAGGGCTATGACATGGGCTTCGACCGGGAACAGACCGTGGAGTTCTTCGTAAGCAGCAGGATAGGCAACAGCCGCGAGACCCTCAGGCAGATACTCCTGGAGAACCCCAACATCACCGACGTCACCTTCGCCGGAGGGCAGGTGGTATCCCAGGGCAAGATGGGTTGGGGCCGCGAGTATCAGGGTCAGAGAGTCCAGATGGACTGCCTCCCCGTCGATCCCAACTTCATCTCGTTCTTCGGAATGGAAATAGCCGAAGGCCGGGACTTCACCGAGTCGGACAACCTGAACCCCAACGGCACCTTCATCGTCAACCAGGCCTTCATGACCAAGTACCCCTTCCTGCGCCTCGGTAACAAATTCTCCGGTCACATGAGCGATGACATGCCCGCCGAGATAGTCGGCATCGTCAAGGACTTCAACTTCCAGCCCCTGCAGTACAGCGTGGCACCCATCGTCCTCTACAACTTCGGTTCCGACCCCTGGTGGCCCCTGACCGTAGGCTACGCCAAGATACTGCCCGGCAACGTTCAGGAGACCTTCAAATACATCCGCGAGAAATGCGGCGAGCTTGACCCGACCTTCGACACCTCCTCCATGGGCCTGTACTTCATGGACGAGTCCATCGGACGGCTCTACCAGAAAGAGGACAACCTGGGCCGTCTGATCACCACCGCCGCCCTCATCTCCCTGCTGATATCCGTCATCGGAATCCTCGGCCTCGTCTACTTCGAGACCCAGTTCCGCCGCAAGGAGATTGCGCTGCGCAGAGTACACGGCGCATCGGTGAGCGAGATTCTCGCGATGCTCAACCGCTACTATCTGATCATCACCGTCGTCTGCTTCATAGTGGCCGTACCAGTAGCCGTGGTCATCATCCGCAGCTGGGTATCCGGCTTCCCCTACCAGAGCCCCGTGCCGGTATGGATCTTCCTCGCGGCCCTGCTCATCATCGGCCTGATCACCGTCGTGACCGTCACCCTGCAGAGCCGCCGCGCCGCACTGCGCAACCCCATTGACTCCATTTCCAATGAATAACATACATACTTACGACAATAAATTAATTTAAACCGTTATGATACACGTAGAAAACTTAAGCAAGGTGTTCCGCACCGAAGAAATCGAGACCGTAGCCCTCAACAACGTCTCCTTCGACATCAAGCAGGGCGAATTCGTAGCCGTCATGGGCCCCTCCGGCTGCGGTAAATCCACCCTCCTCAACATCCTCGGCCTCCTCGACAACCCCACCTCGGGCCGCTACGAACTCCTGGGCAAGGAAGTCGGCTCACTGAAAGAGAAAGAGCGCACCCAGTACCGCAAAGGCAATATCGGCTTCGTCTTCCAAAGTTTCAACCTCATCGACGAACTGAACGTCTACGAGAACGTGGAGCTGCCTCTGATATACCTGAAGATCAAGGCATCCCAGCGCAAGCAGATGGTTAACGACATCCTCAAGCGCATGAACATCGCCCACCGTGCCTCCCACTTCCCCCAGCAGCTCTCCGGAGGTCAGCAGCAGAGAGTCGCCATCGCCCGCGCCGTCATCGCTGGCCCCAAGCTCATCCTCGCCGACGAGCCCACCGGTAACCTCGACTCCAAGAACGGCAAGGAAGTGATGGACCTGCTCACCGAACTCAACCGCGAAGGCACCACCATCCTCATGGTGACCCACTCCATCAAGGACTCCAGCTACGCCCAGCGCGTCATCAACCTCTTCGACGGCAACATCGTCACTGACGTCAAGAACGAACTTTAGTCTGATCTACATATTTTTACCGCAAGGCCGGCCGCAGGCAGGACACCCTCCTCCGCGCCCGGCCTTTCCTTTCCCATCCTCCGTTCCACCTGTTCACACTGCTTCCCAGTCGCCGTTTGCCAATGCCCAGTCCCATCCTCTATTCCATCGTTCCCTAATCCCCATTCCACAGCACCTCATGCTCATACCATCTGTTATCCCGCATTTCACTTCATCCACCTGATTTTCCGACACTTGCACCCATTCCCTCCACTACAGACTGTCCTCACACCACGGGTGTCTGTAGACGCTCCAACCGCGTAACCCACTATACCACATCACATTTCACCATTTCCCGGAATACAGACTCTCACGGACACAGCCACCAAACCCCCACCACAGCACACCCAAGCCCCAGTGCCCTCCATATCTGTTATCCCGCATTTCACTTCATTCACCTGATTTTCCGACACTTGCGCCCATTCTCTCCACTACAGACTCCCCTCACACCACGGGTGTCTGTAAACGCTCCAACCGCATAACCCACTATACCACACCACATTTCACTCATCAGCAAATTACAGACACTAAGAGCGGACACACCTCACGCCCTACAAATGCATCCAATCCACTCAGATACACCAGGCCGGACTACCAAAATTTTTCAAGCATACACGCACTGACTCTCAGGCAATTGAGATGAACAGCACAAACTTTTTTACCGAACCGGTAACCGGCATTTCTCAAAACCGAATCATTTGCTTACCTTTGTTCACAAGTGGGACGGCTACCAGCCGAAACACAGAACACGAACACAAAAGTAAGATTAGAGGGGGAAGATCATGAAAAACACCTGTGTATATCATCTGTGTGTATCCTGCAAGAAAGGGCTGATGTTCAGAAGCCGTCAGGACTACATCCGCTTCATCAACAACATGGCACTGCTGGCATATAAATACCACATACGCATACTCGCTTTCACCGTGATGTCCAACCACTACCACATCGGCATCATGACAAATGACTTTGAGAAATTCTTCAGAAGCCTGAAGGTCAGCTATTCCAACTATTACTTCCACAAGTACGGAGCCAGCCTGCCACAGACATCCTGTTTCGTGCAGGAAGCTGTCGGCAACCTGCACATTGTCACGCTCATAGCCTACATACTACGCAATCCTGTACACCACGGAATCGTGGGACACCCTTTCGCCTACCCTTATTCATCGGCTGGATGCTGTTTTTCCTACAACGGAACTCTATACAGTATCGGACATGCACCGGTTATCAAGCGTGTTACGACCACTGCTCCGAACGAATACAACAGCAACAGTGACCGGGAAGGAATGATCGACCCTATGACTTTCGTAGACTACAGAATGGTGGAGACGCTATTCACTTCATCCGGCAGATTCATGTACTTTATGTCCAGGTACTCCGGGCCTAAATGGGAGCAGGAACTACGTGAAAATGACGACTCACTCTTGCCCATAACCCTCCGGAGCATCGAGCACCAAGACACTGACATAGAGGCCTGCATGAAGTACGAAAAAGGCCATGGCAAACTGCTGATTCCAGATCAGCTGCTGTGCGAATGGATTGATGGGAAAGTAGTTCCGTATTACGGCCACACAAGTTTCACTCAACTGGACCGGGCACAGACAACAGAGACTGCCGGGGCACTCTACTCCAGATGGAAAGTCTCTGAAGATCAGGTAGAACGATGCCTGTATTATCGGCCCGGCACCCGGAAGGTACATTAAGCAGGACTACACTCAGTACAAGGAAAAACATCCTATTACAGCCGTAAGTTCTGTCCGGAAACATCATGACGCATCGTAAAAGGAGAGATATTTTCTGTATTTTCGCAGTAAAATCAGATACGCCGTCATGAAAACTGAATACATCACAGCAGCAGTCAATTAGCGCTGATTCATAAATAAAACCAGAATCATACAAGGCCGGCCGCAGGACTCACCTCCGTCGCGGCCGGTCTTTTTCGTCACAGGAGTTCGTCGGGACAATTGCCCGTTTCGTCCAGTTTATTTGCGGCAGGGCCGCTCTCACGGTAGCTTTGCGAAAAACAAAGAACAACATGAGAAAGCTGCTGTGGATACTGCTCCTGTGTGTACCTGTCACCGCCATCGGCCAGAACGGGGACACAGTCAGGGTATGGTCTCTTAAGGACTGCATCGACTATGCTATGGAGAACAACATCCAGCTCCGTCAGAGCCGCAACGAATATCTTTCCGGGATGGAGGACACCCGGCAGGCCAAGGCCGCCATACTGCCTTCCCTTTCCGCCTCGACTTCCCAGAGTCTGTCCAATTACCCCTCCAATGATGTGTCGGACAACAATATGTACACCGGCTCATACAACCTGAACGCCCGCATGAGCCTCTTCCAGGGAGGTTCGCTTGCGACGGCTGTCAAGCAGGGAAAGGTACAGAACGAGATAGACCTGCTCAGTATCGAGGAGACCGCCAACGACATCCGGACAGCGATAATCGAAGCATACATGCAGTGCCTGTATGCCGATGAGTCCGTAACTGTGGCCAGAAGCACTGCGGACGCCTCGAAGGCCCAGAGGGACAGGGCCGAGGAGATGTGGAAGGCCGGCTCCATCAGCAAGGTGGACTTTGCACAGCTGGAGAGCCAGTGGATGAGTGACGAATACCAGGTGGTCTCGGCGCAGACATCCCTGGACAATTACCGGCTCCAGTTGAAACAGCTTCTGGAACTGGATATCATGGAAGAAATGAATCTTGCCGGGCCCGAGGTGAGCGACGTGCAGGTCATGTCGGTATTGCCGTCTAAAACCGACGTGTATGCAGCGGCCCTGAGTGCCATGCCTGAGGTTGAGCGTGGCAGACTGTCCGTCAAGGCCGCGGAGCTGGGTATTAAACAGGCCCGGTCAGGATTCTTCCCCACCCTTTCACTTTCGGCCGGTGTGGGGACGGCCTTTATGTCGGCCACCGGTGCGGGTACAGCCACAGGCTCTACTCCCGGCTATCATTCCGGCAACCAGTACTGGAACAACTTCAACGAGAACATAGGTCTGTCCCTGAGCATCCCCATCTACTCCAACAGACAGACCCGCACGGCCGTCAACAAGGCCAGACTGGAGGCGGAGAACAGCCGTCTGGAGCAGTTGAATATCGAAAAACAGCTGCTGCAGGAAGTGGAGTCGGCCTACCTCAACGCCGTCTCGTACCAGGCCCGCTACACCGCCGCCCTCAAGCAGCAGGAATACGCCAGGGAAAGCTATGAGCTGACCTATGAGCAGTTCTCGCTCGGGGTGAAGAATACCGTGGAGCTTATCACGGCTCAGAACGAGCTCACTGTCGCGGAACAGGAAGCCCTGCAGGCCAAATACATGACCCTGCTCAACATGGAGTTGCTCAACATCTATCAAGGCAAGGAAATTCAAGGAGAATATTAAAAGAGAATATATGAAAAAAGGTATCAGAAACGGTATAATCATTCTGGCGGCGTGCATCACGATAGCCTCCGCCGTGGGGATATGGATACTGTCCGGTCCTAAGGGAAAGGGCGACATATCGCTTGAGACTGCATCGGTGGCCAGAGTGGACATACACAACTCGGTAACGGCCACCGGGACGGTGGAGCCGGTCACGCTGGTAGAGGTCGGAACTCAGGTCTCGGGCATCATAGACAAGCTCTATGTAGACTACAATGACCATGTAAAAGCCGGCCAGCTGATAGCGGAGATGGACAAGGTGACGCTTGAGTCGGAACTGGAGCAGGCCGAGGCCCAGCTGTCCAGCAGCAAGACCGAATACGAATACAGGGAAAAGGAATACCTGCGTACTAAAAAACTGTACGAGAAAGAGCTGGTGAGCGACGCCGAGTATGACGAGGCCAAGTACCTGTACGAGACGGCCAGGAACGCCTACGAGCAGAACCAGGCCTCCATCACGGGTGTCCGCCGCAATCTGGGCTACGCCACCATCACCTCGCCCATAGACGGAGTGGTCATCAGCCGCGCCGTCGAGGAGGGGCAGACTGTGGCTGCCGGCTTCGAGACACCCACCCTGTTCACCATCGCCAACGACCTCAGGGACATGCAGGTGGTGGCCGACGTGGACGAGGCGGACATAGGCTATGTGGCAGAGGGACAGAGAGTGGAGTTTACAGTGGATGCCTATCCTGACGACATCTTCACCGGAAATGTCAGGCAGGTACGTCTGGAAGCCACGACTGAGTCAAGTGTAGTGACCTACGAGGTAGTCATCTCGGCTGCCAATCCGGAGCTGAAACTGAAGCCCGGTCTCACGGCCAATGTGACAATATATACTCTGGACAGACAGAACGTGTGTGCAGTTCCGTCCAAGGCTCTGCGGTTCGCACCGGATCCGGGACTCATTTCTAAATTGGGTTTAAGTATTTCTGGAGTTCCGGCCGGTGCACCCGCATCCGGGGCGGTCTGGGTACTGGACGGGCAGACTTTACGCCCGACGGCAGTCTCTACCGGAGCCTCGGACGGAGACATGACCGAAATCCTCTCCGGCCTGCACGAGGGGGAACAGGTAGTGCTCGGTCTGAAAATAGCAGTTCCGGCAGATGTCATGAAATCTCCCGGAGCGCAGGAGCGCAGCCCGTTCATGCCCGGTCCTCCAAGATAACAGCACGGCTATGAAAGAGATTATCAGACTGGAGGATATCAGACGGGACTTCACCGTAGGCGACGAGACCGTCCATGCCCTGCGCGGAGTAACGTTTACCATCACCGAGGGAGAATTTGTCACGGTCATGGGGTCCTCGGGTTCGGGCAAATCCACCCTGCTCAACATTCTGGGATGTCTGGACACTCCCACCTCCGGGGACTATTATCTGGACGGTGTACCGGTACGTACCATGGACAAGAACAGGCGGGCCACTCTCCGCAACCGCAAGATAGGCTTCGTGTTCCAGAGCTACAACCTGTTGCCCAAGACCACCGCCGTGGAGAATGTGGAGCTGCCGCTGATGTACAACCCATCATGCTCGGCCCGTCAGCGCAGGGAAAAGGCAGTGGCCGCCCTGGAGGCCGTAGGGCTGGGAGACCGGCTCATGCACAAGAGCAACCAGATGTCCGGAGGCCAGATGCAGAGAGTGGCCATAGCCCGGGCCCTGGTCAACGACCCGGCAGTCATCCTGGCCGACGAGGCCACCGGCAATCTGGACACGCGTACCAGCTATGAGGTGCTGGTGCTCTTCCAGCAGCTTCATGCCCAGGGCCGTACCATCATATTTGTAACACACAACCCGGACATTGCCCGCTACAGCAGCCGCAACATCACTCTCAGGGACGGCCGAGTAACCGGAGATGTCCGCAATCATGACATACTGGATGCGGCGCGCACACTGGCGTCTCTTCCGGTGGAGGAGGACTGACCATGAATCTGACCAATCTGTTTAAAATAGCCTTGAAAGCCCTGGGCAACAACAAATTCAGAGGCTTTCTGACCATGCTGGGCATCATCATCGGAGTAGCCGCCGTCATCACCATGCTCGCCATCGGTCAGGGTTCGAAAAGAAGTATCCAGGCCCAGATCAGCGAGATGGGCTCCAATATGATAATGATTCATCCCGGAGGAGAGCGCAGGGGCGGAGTCAGACTAAGCGCCGATGACATGGAAACGCTCAAGATAGAGGATCTGGAGGACATCGGCAGTCAGGCCGGCTTCGTCACCTATGTGTCCCCGGCGGTCAACAGTTCCGGCCAGGCCATCTACGGAGCCAACAATACTCCGACTACGGTCTACGGAGTCAACCGGGACTATCTGGAGATCAGACGCTACAGGGTAGAGGACGGAGACGTGTTCTCCGACAGGGACATACAGACCGCCGCCAAAGTCTGCCTGGTGGGAAAGTCCGTGGTGGACGAGCTGTTCCCCGACGGACAGAATCCCATAGGAAAGGTCATCCGTTTCGGCTCCATACCCCTGCGCATAGTCGGAGTGCTGGAGAGCAAGGGTTACAACAGCATGGGCATGGATCAGGACGACCTGATAATCGCCCCCTATACTACAGTTCAGAAGCGCATCCTGGCCATAACACACCTTCAGGAGATAGTCTGCTCGGCTCTGGCTGAGGACTATACGGAGCAGGCGATAGAGGAGATAACCTCGATACTCCGGGACAACCACCGGCTGAGACCGGGCGATGAGGACGACTTCTCCATACGTTCCCAGCAGGAGCTGTCCTCCATGATGACATCCACTACCGACATGATGACTGTCCTGCTGGCCGCAGTAGCCGGTATCTCCCTGCTGGTAGGCGGCATCGGCATCATGAACATCATGTACGTGTCGGTAACGGAGCGCACCATGGAGATAGGACTGCGTATGTCCATAGGAGCCAAGGGCAGGGATATTCTGGCCCAGTTCCTGATCGAGTCCATCCTCATAAGCGTGACCGGCGGTCTCATAGGGGTGGTGCTGGGAATAGGAGCGGCCTTCCTGGTCAATATCCTGGCCTCATACCCGATATACATCCAGCCGTGGAGCGTAATCCTCTCATTCGCCGTATGTACGGTTACGGGAGTCTTCTTCGGCTGGTACCCGGCCCGGAAAGCCGCAGGTCTGGATCCTATCGAAGCCATACGGTACGAATAAACCTGAAAATGCTTAACTTTGCAGAGTCATGACACCCAGTCAATCCAAATACGCCGGCTGGCCGATACACGTCCTGATATGGGCCGTCGTCTTGGTCATGCCCCTTTTCGTCACCTCGCCGGACCGTCCGCTGATGACCGGGACGGAGTATATCCGTTTCCTGGTAGTGCCGCTGTCGTTCATGATAGTCTTCTACGTCAATTATCTGTATCTGATCAACCGGTTGCTTACCAGACACCGCCTGGCCATGTTCATCGTGGTGAATGTACTGCTTGTAGCGGCCGTGATGATTGCGGTGCATCTTCTCTTCAGGTACGTGCTGCCGCCGGACATACACCGTCCGCCAAGAGAAAGGCCGATTATGGACACCCTGATGTTCTTCATCCGCAATGCGCTGATGTACTTTCTGGTCGTGGGAGCCAGCGTAGCCGTTCGGATGACAGGAGGCTGGTACAGAGCCGAGGCTGCCAGAAAGGAACTGGAGCACCGCCGCTCCGAAGCCGAACTGCAGAACCTCAGAAGCCAGATCAACCCGCATTTTCTCTTCAACACCCTGAACAACATCTACTCTCTCATCCAGATTGACACCGTCCGTGCCCAGGCCGCCGTACACGACCTGAGCCATCTGCTGCGCTATGTGCTTTACGGAAGCGACAGACAGTCCGTGCCGCTGGACGACGAAGTGCATTTTATTCAGGAGTACGTGGATCTGATGCGTCTCCGCCTGCCCCGCCATGTGAAAGTGGACGTGTCGCTTCCGGAGCGGTCAGGAGTGATGACTGCCCCGCTGATGTTCATTGCCCTGGTGGAAAATGCCTTCAAGCACGGAGTCAGCAATGACAGGCCCTCCTATGTCAGCATCCGCATCGCTCTGGAAGACGGAGCACTGGTCTGCGAGACCCGCAACAGCTACTTCCCCAAATCCGGCGGCACCGACCGCAGCGGCTCCGGCATAGGACTCTCCAACTTGTCCCGCCGTCTGGAAATGCTGTATCCGGGACAGTACCGGTTCGAATACGGCCTCAATGGGGAAGAATACCGGACTTATTTGCGTATTCCATTGTAAAACATCTGCCTATGATACTTACATGCATGGTTATAGATGACGAGCCGCTGGCCGTGGAACTTCTGGAAGGATACGTCCGGAAAACTCCTTTTCTGGCACTGAAAGGCTCATACTGCAGCGCGACTGCGGCTTTCGCAGCCCTGCAGGAGAGGCCGGTGGACCTGCTTTTCTGCGACATACAGATGCCCGGACTCAGCGGCATGGACCTGGCCCGCCTGCTGCCGGAACATACCCGCATAGTCTTCACCACGGCTTTCAGTTCCTACGCAGTGGAAGGGTTCCGGGTCAACGCCCTGGACTACCTCCTGAAGCCCATCAGTTACACCGACTTTCTGGCAGCTGCGGACAAGGCGCTCAAATGGTTCGGAATGAGCAGCACAGCGCAGAATGCCGGCAGTACCGCCGACTCGATAATGGTCAGGACCGAATACCGTCTGATCAGAATCCCGCTGGACGACATCCTGTATATCGAAGGCCTCAAGGATTATGTTAAGATCTACCTGAAAGACGCCGAGCAGCCGGTACTCTCGCTCATGAGCATGAAGTCACTGGAGGAGGAACTGCCGGCAGACCGCTTCATCAGAGTCCACCGCTCATTCATCGTCCAGCCCTCCAATATGTCCTATGTCGAGCGCGGCAGGATAGTATTCGGCAAAGTCCGCATCCCCGTCTCCGACACCTGCCGCCAGTCCTTCCAGGATTTCCTCTCAGCCCACTCCATCTACCCCCGCTAGTCTCCGCCCGGAACCGTCAGGGCATGATGGAGATCTGGTCGGTACGGAAGCGGTCATACTCCTCCTCGGAGAATACGTAGGGCCAGGTCATGATGCGCATCGGCACAGGCCGCGCGTCCTCGTGATAGGCCGGCTGCACATGCTCGTAAGGATTGAGGATAAAGCCGTTGCGCTCATAGAAAAGTCTACGCCTGAGAGTCATCCCGTCATCCTCGCACGGAGGCTCTATCTCCAGTATCATCGGGATGTCCATACTCTTGATATAGTCCAGTATGGCCGTACCGGTACCGCGTCCCCTGAGCGAGGGATTGACCGCAAAATGCTCACCGTACAGGTAGCCGCTGCCGAAATCCCAGAAAGTGAAGAATCCCGCCGGGCCGTCCTCTTCCCGCTGCTCGTAAAACACTATGAAATGGAATCTTGCATCGGACAGATATTCCGTCATCTCCGCAGTATCCCTGCGCTCCTCATACGGAAAACTCTCCTCATAGATTCTCACGCACTCCGCATACAGCCCGTCTTCGGGCGACACAATCCTTCTTGCATTGATCATTGCAGTATAGTCTTAAAAGGTTTATAGAATATTGACTTCGGGATGAAGGTCCACGCCGAAACGGCTGCGGACATCGGAGCGGACGGCTTCGGCCAGTGCCTGCACCTCCGCACCTTCGGCTCCTCCCAGATTGACCAGAACCAGGGCCTGCTTCCCGTATACCCCGGCCCTGCCGAGCGAGCGGCCCTTCCAGCCGCATTGCTCTATCAGCCAGCCGGCTGAGAGCTTTACCGAGCCCTCACCGTCATGCAGCTCATAGAACGGCACAGCCGGCCACTGCCGCTGAAGTTCCTGCAGCCTCGCCCCGGACACCACCGGATTGGTGAAGAAACTGCCGGCACTGCCTATTACCGCAGGATCAGGCAACTTGGAACTACGTACAGAGATCACGGCATCCCTCACATCCCGCAGAGAGATATCGGAACGGGTGGCCAGAGCATCCGCCAGGGCCTTGTATTCCAGATTGAAATGCGGCCGGAGTCCCAGTCTGAAAGTCACCGACAGCACCACGTATTTTTTATTGTCAGGCTGCTTGAAGATACTGCGGCGATAGCCGTATCCACATTCCGCCGCCTCAAAGACTCTTCTTTCCCCATTCTCGACATTCAATGTCTCCACCCTGAGTATCAAATCCTTCACCTCCGTCCCATAGGCTCCTATATTCTGTACCGCAGCGGCACCGACCTCACCGGGAATGGCAGATAGATTCTCCGCCCCGTACCAGCCGCGCTCCACACACATTGCCACGAAATCATCCCATACCACTCCGGAACCGACCCGCACCACGGCCTGCTCACCGTCCTCATGGAGCGGTTCGACACCATTGATACGTGAGTGCAGCACCGTCCCCGGCCAGTCCTTGGTAAACAGCAGATTGCTGCCCCCGCCGATATGCAGCCACGGAGACGGCAGACGGGAGTCCCTAAGCATCTCAGCAGCCTCCACAAGCTCATTTTCAGAGCCGTATTCCACGAAAGCAGCGGTACGGGCATCTATCCCGAATGTATTGTGTCCCAGAAGGGAATAATCTCTTTCTATCCTCAGCATGGTCAGTCAATCCTGGTGATACGGGCCCCGAGAGCATTGAGACGGCCCTCTATGTTCTGATAACCGCGGTCTATCTGCTCTATGTTGTGAATGCGGCTGGTGCCGACCGCTCCCATCGCGGCGATGAGCATGGCGATACCGGCACGTATATCGGGGGAGGTCATCTCCCGGCCACGCAGGTTCATCATACGGTTGTGCCCGACGACCACCGCCCTGTGCGGGTCGCAGAGGATAATCTGCGCACCCATGTCTATGAGCTTGTCCACGAAGAACAGACGGCTCTCGAACATCTTCTGGTGTATCAGCACGCAGCCCCTGCACTGGGTGGCCACCACCAGCATGACGCTCAGCAGGTCAGGGGTAAGGCCGGGCCACGGTGCGTCGGCAATGGTCATGATGGAGCCGTCCAGGAAAGTCTCGATGGCATATTCGTCCTGAGCCGGCACATAGATGTCGTCCCCCCTCTGCTCCAGGGCAATACCCAGACGGCGGAAGCTCTCCGGGATGATACCGAGATTGTCGTAGGAGACGTTCTTTATCGTAATCTCACTCTGGGTCATGGCGGCCATGCCGATAAAGCTGCCGACCTCTATCATGTCCGGGAGCACAGTGTGCTCAGTACCGTGCAGCTCGCTCACACCCTCTATGGTCAGCAGGTTGGAGGCGATGCCGCTTATTCTGGCACCCATGCGCACCAGCATCCGGCAGAGCTGCTGAAGGTACGGCTCGCAGGCGGCGTTGTATATCGTCGTAGTGCCCTCGGCCAGGACAGCGGCCATGATGATATTGGCCGTTCCGGTCACGGATGCCTCGTCCAGCAGCATACGGGTACCGCGCAGACGGTCCGCCCTGAGTTCAAACGTAGCATTGTCCTTGTTGTAGGAAAATTCCGCACCGAGCTTCTTCAGACCCTCGAAGTGAGTGTCAAGTCTCCGGCGGCCTATCTTGTCCCCGCCGGGCTTGGCGGTCAGCGCATAGCCGAAACGGGCCAGCATCGGGCCGGTCAGCATGATTGAGCCGCGCAGGGAGGCATTGCGCTTGAGGAACTCGGGAGTGCGGAGATAATCCATATCCACTGCCTCCGCACAGAAACTGTAGCGTCCCTCTCCCAGCTTCTCCACCCTGACGCCCATATCCTGCAGCAGGGCAATCAGGTTGTTGACATCCAGGATGTCGGGGATATTGCTGACTGTGACTTTCTCCCTGGTCAACAGCACCGCGCACAGTATCTGGAGCACCTCGTTCTTGGCTCCCTGCGGAAATATCTCTCCTGAGAGTCTGTGACCGCCCTCTATGACAAAACAAGACATAACGCTATCGGATTATTATGGTTTCTTTCAACTGTTTGAGCCCGAGTCCGGGAAGCTCCTCCTCTATGTATCGTCCCGAACCGGTCTCGGGGATTATCTCGGAGACTATGGGAAGGTAGAACAGTCTGGCCTTCAGCTCCGGCGGCATACCCTTGAGCGACACAAGCCGCTGAGCATCCTTCTCAGTGGTCAGCACCACCGCGGTAGGATGCCGGCGCATACTTGAAAGGACCCTTGACATATCGGACAAGGTGTACCTGTGATGGTCGGAGAAGCTGAGCACATCGTTGACCGTGTATTTCCAACCGACTTCACGACGCACAGTCCTGTCATCAGCTATACCGGAGAAGACTATCGCATTCTTGGAATACACATACCTCTGATCGCATCCGTCGGCAAAGACCGGTACCGGCGGCAGGTATGCTGTCCGCGAGAAGAGCAGGGGAATACGGCCCGGAAGTCTCATATTTTCCCTCCATCTGTACCGCACTGTGTCAGTGACACCGCCCTCCATCTTGGTGACTATCACCATATCCGCCCTCTTGACCTGAGACGGCAGGTCCCTCAGACGGCCTAACGGCAGCAGGGCATCCTTATGCAATGGTCTGGTACTGCTGACCAGCAGGATGGAGTAACCCGGCCTGACCCGCCTGTGCTGAAACGCATCGTCCAGAATCACCAGCTGGGGCCTTCTGTCCTCCGGCAAAGCCGCCAGAGTCTCTATCGCCCGGGTCCTGTCCGCATCCACCACTACCGTTACATCCGGGAATTTTTTCTTTATCTGCAGAGGCTCGTCCCCTACCTCCCTGTAAGTATCATCTACAGCCACTTCCCTGTATCCCTTGGTCTTGCGGCCATAACCCCTCGACACTACCGCCACCCTTCTGTCATCCCTGTACATGCGTACCAACAGTTCCACCATGGGAGTCTTGCCCGTACCGCCCACAGTCACATTGCCCACGCAGATGGACGGGACCGGCGGAACATACGACTTGAACACCCCTCTGTCGTACAGGAGATTTCTCAATGCCAGTGTCAAAGTATAAGGAAAAAGCAGTATTCTGTCTAATTTCATAGTGCAAACCCCACAATATTTCGTCAAATATACTCATTTTTGAAAATAATGTGATAATTTTGCACAACTAAAACCACCGATACTTAGATATGACTGTAATTATCAAAGAGGTACTGTCTCTGAAAGACCTTAAACGCTTTGTAAGATTTCCCCGTACACTATACAAGAACGACCCGCTTTATGTCCCGCCGCTGGATGTGGACGAGATGAACTCGCTCCGCAAGACCAATCCGGCCTTTGCCCACTGCGAGGGCCGCTACTGGCTGGCTTACAGGGACGGAGAGATAGTGGGGCGTATCGCCGGCATCATCAACCACAATGCCAACAATGACTGGAACGAGAAGAATATCCGTTTCGGATGGCTGGACATGATAGACGACATCGAGGTCACCGAGGCACTGGTGAACACTGTGGCCGAATGGGGCAAGGAGAGAGGCCTGGAGACCATGAACGGCCCCTGGGGCTTCTCCGACATGGACAAGGAGGGACTGCTCGTGGACGGCTTTGACAAGGAACCGTCAATCACCACTCTTTACAACTTCCCTTACTATGGCGAGCATCTGGAAAGGCTCGGTTTCCGCAAGGAGGTGGACTGGATACAGCGCAGGATAGTGCTTCCGTCAGAGGTCCCCGCCAAGCTGGCCGAATACGACAAGATCATACGCGAGAAGTACGGAGTGTCCGTCATCGTACCCCGCAAGGCCAAGGACATCAAGCGCAGGGCCGAGGAGATCTTCGCGGTGCTCAATGACGCCTATGTCGTACTGCACGAGTTCACCCGCCTGACTGAGAAACAGGTCAAAATGTATATCGGCCAGTACATGCCCTTCATCAACAAGAACATGATCTGCGTAGTGGTGGACCGCAACGACCGCGTGGTGGGCTTCGCCATCACCATGCCCTCGCTCTCGGAGGGTTTCCGCAAGGCGGGCGGCAAACTGTTCCCGTTCGGATTCTTCCATATCCTCAAGTCGCTCAGGACATTCAACACAGTCGAGTGCTATCTTATCGGTGTCATCCCGGAGTACAAGCACAAAGGCATCAACGCGCTCATCTTCAACTATCTTCAGAACAACTACATCAAAATGGGCTTCAAGGATGTCGTATCCAATCCCCAGCTGGAGAACAACCTGGCTGTCCAGCGTCTGTTCGACTACTACGACAGCGAGCTCTACCAGCGCCGCCGCTGCTACATACTGAACCTGAAGGACGGACGGCCAGGCACCGAGACGGCTGTCTTCGCCGCCGGATGCTTCTGGGGAGTACAGCACTATATGGACAAGGCTCCCGGAGTGCTGCGCACCACCGTCGGATATATCGGAGGCCACAAGAAAAATCCTTCCTACGAGGATGTCAAATCCCACAAGACCGGACATTACGAGGCCATCCAGGTAGAGTTCGACCCGGAGCAGACCTCATACGAGGAACTCTGCAAGCTCTTCTTCGAGATACACGACCCGGCCCAGCTGGACGGTCAGGGCCCGGACATAGGCCCGCAGTACCTGAGCGGCATCTTCTACACCTCCGACCTGCAGAAACACACTGCGGAGGACGTGATGGCACTGCTGCGCCGCCGCGGCCATGAGGTCAACACATTCCTGGCTCCGGCAGCCGTCAAGGCAACGAAAGACACCCCCGTAGACCAGACATTCTGGCCAGCCGAGGACTATCATCAGCACTACTACGGGAAGAACGGCGGCACCCCCTACTGCCACTTCCGCACCCCTAAATTCGAGTAGACAGGAGGGATTCGCAGAGGACGATGGCGGCGGCACTCTCGATGACGGGAGGCACGCGCAGGGCGAAGCATGTGTCGTGACGTCCCTTTATGGTCAGAGTCTCCATGCGGCCCGTGGACAGATTGACTGTCTTCTGAGGCCTGGCGATACTGGAAGTAGGCTTGACGGCCACTCTGAAGACTATGGGATTACCGTTGGTGAGACCGCCGTTGATGCCGCCGGCCCCGTTGCGCGAAGTATGACCTGCCTCATCCACTATAGGATCATTGTGCTGCGAGCCACGCATCCGGGCCGCCCTGAAGCCGTCCCCGAACTCTATGCCCCTGATGCCAGGAATGGAGAACACCATCTGAGACAGCGCGGCCTCCATCGGACAGAAAAACGGCTCGCCCAGACCGGCCGGCACACCTGTGCAGACACATTCGATGACTCCGCCGACCGAATCCCCCTCCTCTGCGACCTCAGTCAGGACTGCTTCCAGAACAGGGTCATCCAGACCATTGACAAGGTGTCCCCCCACTTCTGTCAGACGGGCCGAGACCGTCACCGGCGCGATAATCTTCCTGGCTACCACCCCGGCAGCCACCAGAGGCAGTGTCATCCGGCCCGAGAACATCCCGCCTCCCGATGTCAGGCTGTCCGCACCGTATTTGATCCGACGCACCCAGTCCGCGTGACCGGGGCGGGGCATATCCACAAACTGACGGTATGCCGACGGATCTATATTCTGATTACGGAAAACTATCTTCAATGTCGTGCCGGTGGTCACTCCCCCTTCCACTCCCCGGACTATCTCAGGCACATCCGTCTCCACGCGGGCCGTCGTACCTTTTCTGCCCGGACGGCGGCGGGCGATATCCGCTGCTAGATCCTCCGGACTCAACGGCAGGCCTTCCGGCACTCCCTGAATCTCCACCGACATCAAAGGGCTGTGGGACTCCCCTGAAAGGACAATCCTGAAAGCATTTCCGATAAAATTGCGCATAACAGTCTATCTGTGAATGGAATCGAACAATTTCAGGAAACCGGGGAACGACTTGTCGATACAGTCCGTACTGTCTAGGGTCACTTTCGAGTCGCAGCCCAGCGAGGCTATCTTCAGAGCCATGGCCACCCGGTGATCCGAGAACGTGGCGAACGTACCCCCTTTGAGCATACGGCCCTCGACTATCCTGCGGGCCAGGCTCATACCCGTCACCTCCATGGTGTCACCGTCTACCTTGGCATCCACTCCCATCTTCCTGAGCCCCTCCTCCATCACCACCGGACGGTTGCTCTCCTTATTGCGCAGACGGGCTACTCCGGTAAAATGCGAGGTCCCCTCGGCAAAGGCCGCCATCACCGACAGGGCCGGAAGCAGGTCGGGAGAATTGGTCGCATCGAAGTCAAATGCCCGCAGACTGCCTCTGTTCACCCTCAATCCCTCCGGCAGAGTCTCCACAGAAGCACCGCTGCCGCGCACCACATCCAGAATCCGGCTGTCCGCCTGCAGCGAGTCGGGATTGAGACCGGTAACAGTCAGTGTTCCGAATATAGCGGCAGTCACTATAAAATTGGCCGCCGCACTCCAGTCCCCCTCAAAAGTCATCTCCGTAGGAGTGTATTTCTGCTTGCCGGGGATATTGAACACCAGCTCGTCATCCTCGCGGTGCCAGTCCAGCTTTATGCCGAACTTCTCTATCACATCCACAGTCAGCAGAATGTACGGCACACTGGTGGCATGCTGGACACGCAGGACGCTGTCCTTTCTGGAAAGCGGCAGGGCCATCAGCAGACCTGAGATGAACTGCGAGCCCTTCTTACCGGATATCGTTATCTCCCCGCCCTTTATCGGGCCGCTGACCACCGCCGGAAGAGTCTCCTCAGCAGTCAGGATGCAGCTCGCTCCCAGCTCCTCCATAGCCTCCTTACAGCCGTACATATGCCTGTCCAGCAGACTGCCCTCTCCGGTCACCGTAACAGATTCCCCGAACTGGGCCACCACCGGGATGCACAGACGCGACAGCAGTCCGGACTCTCCGACAAATGCCGTGCGCCCGCCCTGAAGCCCCTGCATGGACATGGAAGTAAGACCCAGAAGCGGCGACTCCTCCTTTTTCTTCTCTGACGGAGTCCCGCCGCGGATGATGAGATCTCCTCCGCTGTCGATATAAGCTTCCGAGGCGAACTGTTTCGCCACGCCGATAGCCGAATCTATGTCACGGCACCGGGTGCAGTTGTGGAACTCGCTCTCCCCCTTTGCCAGCATCGCGGCTATAACGGCTCTCTGCGCGATACTCTTGGAAGCCGGCATGGCCACCGTACCCTCGACCCTGGTCCTGTCCTCGAAATTCTCCACCTCATCCATCACGAACATTCCGGGAGCCACTATGTATTTCTTCTTCAATGCACAATAGATAAACGGAGAACCCATGTTGAGAGCCTCCAGACGGCTGAAACGTCCCTTCTCGCCCATTGCGAAAGCTACCAGAGGCACCTTCTTACGGCCCAGACGCCCCTCCCGGAGCATCCTGTACAGATCCAGCACCCGCAGAGCATCCTCCGTGGAGTCTGCCAGCGTCACTATCTTCACGATATCAGCACCGGCAGCGACCGCCTCCTTATACACTTTCGCCAGAGATTCCGTCGAGGGAGTACCCTGGAAATCATGGAAAGACAGGATGACCTTGGTCCTCTTACCCTTCAGCAGGGCCTTGTTCTCCTTCTTCAGATTGATGTACGTGAAGACATTGATGTCCACATAGGCGGCTCCGGCCAGAACGGCCTGCTCATACAGTCCGCCGCTGCGTTTTATACCAGTGGCGATCAAAGGTATCCTGGACTCGCTGAAAAGCTCCCTCACCTCATCCTCTCCCAGTCCGCACAGATCCATGCGTATCTCAGCGACCAGATCGGGGAACTGCCTGCGGTACTTCTCACAACGCTTCAGTGCCTTCCTGCAGGCATCCAGACCGAAATTACCTATGCTTACGCAAATCATTGATCACCTCCTGTATTTCTTCTATACTCAGGCCCTCCACCATGACAGAGCCCAAGTCCTGAATAAGGACAAAATTAATAAAATCTTCCTTACGTTTCTTATCATTGAGCACAAAGTCCGATAATTTTGCCGCCAGATCCCCCTCCGTGGCTTCGGAGCAGGATGCCAGAATCTCCGGAATATCCCTGTATCCCAGGGATTTGAAATCACGGACAACAGCCCCCGCGACATCCCCCGCCAGCACTCCCCTCCGTCGGGAAATCTCCGCTGCGGCCATAATCCCGGCCGCCACCGCCTCCCCGTGCGTCACCGCCCGACCGGCATTGAGACAGACGGACTCCACTGCATGACCCAGGGTGTGCCCCAGATTCAGCTTCATCCTCTCCCCCTTCTCCGTGCGGTCCGCATTGACCACAGCCGACTTTATCTCCACACAGCGGCGGACTATCCTGCCCGGCATCCCTGCATCCCAGTGTCCCTGCACCGCCGGCCCCTTCACGTTCTCAGTCCCCACTTCATTTCCAGGAGTCTCCCTTCTTTCGAGTATTCCGCCATACCATCTCACCGCCTCATGATACAGTTCCGCATCCCCGATAATCAGCGTCTTGAGCACCTCCGCCATCCCCGAACGGACCTCGGCCGCCGGCAGAGTCCTCAGAAGCTCCACGTCCACGCACACCGCCTCGGGAGTGCCGAACGTACCGATTATATTCTTGTAGCCGTGAAAATTGAGCCCCGTCTTGCCGCCTATCGCCGCGTCAACCTGAGCCAACAGCGTCGTAGGCACCAGCGCATAACGGATGCCGCGCTTATAGACCGAGGCGGTGAAAGCCGTAATGTCCGTTGTAACCCCGCCGCCTATACCCAGCAGCAGCGCACCCCGGTCCGCCTCACGCTCCAGCAGCCAACCGACTATCTCCTGCAGGCCATCGAGCGATTTGCGTTCCTCACGCGCCTCAAACGGCATCCACTCTATACCGGCGGCTTTGAGCACCGGAGCAAACCTTTCAGCCACATTGCCGTCCACCACTGCAAACACGCTGCCCGCTTTCCGATTTCCTCCTGCGGCACCCGGTATTCCCAGCCCGGTGTCCTGCACCACGCCGCTGAGCCACTGCTCCGCCCGACCGAAAATGACATTGTCCATTCAAGATATTCTTTATATCCGTTTTAAGCAATACACATTGCAAATGTAACATTTTTTTCTACCTTTGCAGCCTGATACCTACGCACAAGCATCCCGTATCATGCCCGGATGGCGGAATCGGTAGACGCGTTGGTCTCAAACACCAATGTCCGAAAGGATGTGCCGGTTCGACCCCGGCTCCGGGTACTACTAAAAATCTCCAAATGATTGATTGTAAATCATTTGGAGATTTTATTTCGCACTTTGTGTCCGCAATCTGTCCGCATTACCGCATTTGAAAACTTTAGTAAGTCAAATCTGGAAGATTGCCGCTATTGTCGATAAGTTCTCTATTCTCGAATCATCCTTATTTAATCAGATTTTGCAAAGGATACAACATGACTATTCAGTCATCCTCTCTATGACCTGTCTTATCTATAACAATGTCAATCAGATACTCCCTAACCAACTTTATTATAATCCTCTGAAAGGGCGTTCATAGAATGCAGCAATTTATAGGCATATACAAACGGGCCGACAATTATAAGCGAACCCAAAAAGTACCAGCCCCAGAATGTTCCTGCAGTCATGGTTACCGGCTGGTTTCTCCTTGCCTGCTCCACGCCTATCCTTGCAGAGAGCCTGTGATACCATACCAAAGGTACGATCCCGAAAGTAAGCCAGGAAAAGATGAAGAAAACCAAACAGAAATTCATCGTATGCCTGCCGTCATACTTTGAGGCTATCGTGTTGATGTCATTGGAAATCTTGGTCATAACTACTATGTCATAGATTCCGAGAGTGATAAGTCCGAGCAGAATGTATTTTGTCAGACTGCGGTTGGTTTGTAAAGCGTTCATTGTAGTTGAGATTTAGTTGTTGAATTTTTTAATATCCTATAAAACAAGACCTTGACAGGCCTGTCAATCAAAACCGAGAGTAAGCCTCCTATGTAAGGACAGATAATAAACAATGCTATACAGATAATAATGTTCCATATCCAATACAACCTGCCGAAGGCGCAGAAAAAGAAAATCAGAAATATAGCCAACATAAAGCCGTAAATAATCATATTCTTGACAATATCGGTATATTTACGGCTTTTTTGGTAAATTGCATACTGTTGTTTAAAATTCATGACAGGCTGTTTACTTCTCGGTTAAAGCATTAAAGATCTGCGTAAGTTCATCTATCAGTTTTTCATCATATTCCATTCCGCCGCCCATACGCAACAGGCCTTTTACCTGACCGTTGACAAGCAGCTTATGTCCGGTATACGCAGTACCGAAACATGTATCATGCCCCCCTATTGCCATGCTTTCTATTTCGGACAGCGGAATAATGCCCGTTTGAGCAATAGCGACAAGGCTGCTAAAGAACGAATTTTTCAGACATCTGTAATATACGTTCTTGTCCGTAACAAGCATTCCGGTCCACCCATATTTTCCTGCCGTTCCAGGAATTTTATAGTTTACTGCAAACAGGACTTTTTCGTCTGATTTTACAGTAGCATACCATTTCGTATGCCTCTCCAAAACCTTATCAGGAATGTTGCCTTCCAAATATAGGTTTTTGCTTAACTCGCGATGCTGCTCCTTGAGTGTGGCTATCGCCTTTTCCAATTTTTCCGATGTAGTCATGATATAGTATTGTTAATAAAGGTCCATAAGACTGTCCGAACTGTTTATAAGCTGTATCTCGCTGCGCTCATCATTGACTAATATCTGACATAGCGCATATTTAGTCGAGTCTCCTGCATCTATCTGATATATGACATCATAGACATCTGAACCGGCCCTGTTTTCTATCCATTCGGAATCCAAGACAGATACCGAATTCATTACGAAATTATAAAAATCACTGTAGCTGCCGCAAAGACCCAAAAGATCATTCGCCAGAGTCTTGAGATTGTTTTCATTTCTGAACAGCCAGTCGACATTATATTCTACTAGAGTCGAATAATGCTTATATAATGACTCAGGAAGTTTGTCCTCGACACCCCAATATAGTACACCGTTTTCATCAGAAATAAGCCCCATTTTGCTCCCAAAATGACGATAAGAATGAAAATCAGGGTCAACAGCATAATCAATGGAGCTCTTGATCTCGCTCATGACTATATCATTATCCGACATATAGTCAGAACTTTGAATAAGTTGAGTGTATCTATAATTGATCTCATTTCCTAATATCATATATATATTTGAACCTAAAACAGATAAATCGTCTGTTGTCCAAGAAACACGCTCGTACCCGCTGGTATATACAACCGAAGTCTCATTTTCATAAAACAACGAACTGAGATCCCCCTTGTTGGCATATTCTTTTTTGAACTCCTCCTGCAGGCTGTAGGAACAAGTATTCATGGCCACCCAGCCTTTCCACGATTCGAATACTTCCTTATCCGAACCGCAACCGCACAACATAGTTGCGCAAACCAAACAAACTAAAAACTTTTTCATGTCTAATATTTTTATAGATTAATGTTATTCTGTTTTCTCTTTATTTAAATCCAGTTTTTTGAAATACATGAATACCTGCCAGCCGTCATCTTTAGCCGGGAAATTGGTCAACATTTCCAACTGCTTGACATAGCCGACGGAATTTTCCTTGATGTTCTCGATAATCTCGGTATCACTCGAACCGTCAGACTTTTCAGAAGTCCGGATGATTATATCCGAAGTGATGTTGGAACCATTGAAAAACCGGCTTGCCTGAGACATGGCCTTTACAGAAGCGACCCTGTTCATCGTACTTTCATTCGGATACTTGGACTTTTCAAGAGTCAGTACAGACAGCAGGTAAGCATCTTCATAATCTTCCACAACACGCACTCCCTCAAATGGAGCATTGTTATACATTCTGACGAGAAAATTCGTCAATGCAGTCCGTTCTGCATTATAGCTTTGTGCCGAAGCCGAAATACCGGCAAACATCAGTAGAACGGGGAAAAATATCTTAAGCACTTTCATGGTTACTGAAATTTATTGAATCGGGATCATTTACTATTTCAAAACCATTGATCTCGAAAATACGATCCAATGGAATGTGAAACGACTGCTCTATTTCATATTGGACAATCCCTGGTTTGTCAGACTGGAAAATCAATTGCCCCCAACAGTTTGAACCAGGCAAACTATATAATCCTTGTCCTACTCCGAAACAATTGCCTTCATATTCATCATCACTCATAATACCCACTGGGGTTATACCTACAGTAAATCCTTTTTCACCTATCATGGTTTCATTCGAATACATGCTGGCCGGACGCGCTTTTGGTAATGAAACTTGCACAGGATATGTATTACCAACATTGTCCTTGATTACAAATGAATACAATGCTGCTTTTAAAACATCTTCAAATTCGGCAGTTCTGAACTCATTATAAAAATAACGGACGTTCACATTACTTTCATGAGAAAACGTTGGAGTCTGTACCTTATATAAGATGTATCTGTATTTTTTCAAGTTCTGCGGAGCATTAAGTAAAAACATATTATATCCTGCATTATGATATCCATATTGCAAATTGGTTTCCGCCTCCTTTTCATTCATAGATATTGATTTCAATGTCTGAAACAGAAGATTATAGAAAATATTTGTATTATTATTGGAAATTACTTTCACCGTCATTCTAACAGTTGCCATGCTACCCTCTACAACAGGCTCAGAAACGGCCAACTCATAATCATATATTGTCGGAGCCAATAATTTCAATTGACTGAAAAGGTTATCCATTGCCTTGACTTCATTCTGTTTGTTCAGTTCCTTCATCTTCACATTCATTCCGAAAGTGGCTCCGGCAAATTCTGTTTCCGCACCTTTACTTTGGGCATAACTTATAAGTTTTGATACGCTTACCGTGGCTTTCAGAGTGACGAACTGCGAGCCGTCCGGCATTGCCGTGGAAGATATTTCCTCGTATGACTTGATATTGCCGTTTGCGATGGTAACTATCTCGTCTTTTACGAGTTCATCATTCAAAATAGTGGTGTTGGCAGACACGAAAGTCCCGTATGCCTGTTCAATCGCACTGCGGAGTGCGTTTTTCGTGGCTTCTTCTTTGGTCGAACCGTCGGAAGATACTGTGAGCGTCACTTCATCGGTAGTCTGGGCATAAACTGCAAACGATGCCACACATAAATTAATTGCAATAAAAATTGATTTTAAGTGTTTCATAATTAGGTTATTTTAATTGCTTTACCATAATCTTGCTATATTCCTTGTTACGCTTTGCGGCTGGTTTTTACCCCAGGCGACACCTATTTCCCTGCAGGCATCCACAATATTTTGTTTGAATTGCCGTTCGTCTTCATATTGCTGCTTCTTGAATGCCTGCTCGTCTTCATATTTCTTTACCATCATGTCCCACTCCCGTTTTTCGTCTGCGGACAGTTTGGCGGATATTTCATCCCGGAACTTTACAACTTCCTTATTGCCGGGCCAGAGCGGGTTGATTCTACTGATAATACCTGCCACTTTTACTGCGGTTTCCGCATCCTTGGAATGCATCCACTCGTTTTTGGCTTCATTCAGAAGGGCCGAACACTCCGCATCGAGCCGCTGCTCGTATATCCTGGCTGATGCAGCCTGACATTTCTCATAGCAATCCTTGCAAACCTCCGGAACAGACATCAGCCTTGCAATCGCCTCATCGTATTTCTGCTGTCCAGCCAGCGAATTGGCGTTAGAGATGATAAAGTCGCAGTCGTTTTCATAGTAAGATATGATTTCATCCTTTGCCGCAGCAAGCATCGCCTGCAGTTCTTCATTCTTTGGATTTACTCTTGAAAAAGCGGAAATGAACGCTTTGGTGTCATTCGTACCGATGCCGGCAAGATGCATAGTGCATGTCTCGTATATCTTGTTCTCCACGACATCTCCGACCATAAGGGTGAGGTCCAGTTTCTTCGATACTTTAGGCGGGTTGGACGGCATCACATCATTCTGTACCACATCGACTTTCGCCGCCAAGACAAAACGCTGCGTATAATCCATATCTCCGATACCATTGGCTGCAAGGGCACGCTGCAATTTTGTTTCGATATTTTTGACGGCTCCTGCCGGAATATCATCATCCGCGACCACTGCCTTCAAGGAGATCCCATAAGTATTTTCCTGCGCTAAAACCGGGACAGACAGGATGACTGTCATGAAAATGGCTATAAGTACTTTAGCGTTGTTTCTCATATCGGATTCTTCTTTTGTGAACAGACATTTTATTTTTCCCCGAGTACGATGATTGCCTCTCCAAGTCCGCGCATCATCACTTTGGAAGTTATTTCAAACGGCTGTTCCTGTAAATATTTTCTCAGGTCTGTTGCAAACGCACGGGCATCAACGGCTCTTCCCCGTTCGTCTGTAAGAGGAATGCGTACCTGCTCGAACTGCAGGAAACTTTCCGTACCGTCCGTCAGATTGAAAGAGCCGTTGACGGTATTGTCATAGAGCCAGTCCTGTATGCAGTCCGTCAGTTCCTCTCCGTCATATTCCGTTTCGAGATCGTTCTCCCAACTATCCCAGCAGCGGACTGTCAGCACTATTTCCCTGCCATTTTGAACTAGCCCTGCAAAATACCTGTCCATCTGGGAATCAAAGGCATCGATATATTTCCTGACCGTCGTATCAAGTATTACAGGAACTATGTCATTCGAAGGCTCGCTTGTTCCCGTTGCCGTGGCAATCCTCTTGCTGGTGTAAGAGTCGAAGGCTTCAAGAGCGAATGTCACAGCTTTCCCGCCGTCTGCCTTATGGACCTGCCAGCCTATCTGTACTATTATATCTGCTTTGGAACGCCTTTTCAGTACATCCAAAGGACTTTCTACAAGGGATGCCCCGCTTGTCTTGCTCATGGTGACATTGTCCTCTGCCGTACGCATTGCTAAGGCTTTAAGTTCCTGTTCGCTGTCTTTAAGACTATAGCCACGGTCTGTAAGCATCTGTCCGACAAGACTTATGACGCCACCAAGTTCAGTATCCTGCTGGAATGCAAGCTGATAATCCGGAACTGTCACCGTGCCTCCGATGTCCTGGTATGTCGTGGTAAAATACCGCTGGGTACACCAGTTGTCACTTGGAAGAATCATCAGGGTCGGTTTCTTGACCTGTGCGGAAATGCTTAACACTCCTGAAAGAAACACAAGCAGGGCTATAACCTTTCTCATTGTAATACATTTAGGTCATCAGCCCCGAAATGACGGATTAACAATAACGAAAAAGTGTGGAGCTTCTTCCGTCTATCTAACAAGAGGTTCTGGCAAAACCTAAAGAGAAAATAAACTGAAACAATCCCCACACCTGTATCGCGAGTGAAGAATACACGCAAGCGAATACAGATGAACGGTGCTGTCGTTTATCCTTTCTCTTTTAAAGAAACTACCAGATTTCTTGTTAAGGATAGTGCGAAAACACTTTCATCAATATGTCCGTTACCGCCAATCGCGGATAACGACACAAAGTTAGAAATTATTTCGACTTGGCAGCACCTTCGGGAATTGTTTCAGACACAAAATATTATTTAACGTGAGTTCGATGAATATATATTAGTTATTAACACATTGACTATTAGGAAAATAGCGAAAGTTTTTGTATATTTGAAGAAGGAAAAACATCAAAAAAACAAAAACAATCGCTATGATGATCACCGAGGACGAAATTACAAAAATATTCTGTATGGCTGACGATTTCTGCAAAATATATGACAAATTCATCATGATAAATGGCCTGGGACCTAAGCGGGATGGAAGGAAACGGAAGTATCATCGTGCATCGAAAATGTCAGATTCGGAAGTCATTACCATCATGATACTGTTCCACTTCAGCGGGTACAAATGTCTGAAACATTTCTATATCAGGTATGTTCTTGTGCATATGCGTCATCTGTTTCCCACGCCTG
>CASFSL010000049.1 GCA_949297365.1 uncultured Bacteroidales bacterium
TAGGCATCCTCCGTTCGCCCTTGTAACTTCTCTCGATATGATTTCGTATCTCTTTAAAACCGTAGTCCCTTAACATTTTAAAATATTAACAGACTCTTTTCTTTTTACCTCGTTATCTCTCTCAGTCTTGTCAATGAACTATCCGTTTTTCTCAAACGGGCTGCAAATATACGGACTATTTTTTAACCACCAAATTTTTTTGAAGATTTTTTGCATTTTTTTGACATAAATTTTACCCCATTTTGACAAGTGCTTATTTTTCAAGCACTTCACTTTTGAAAAATTTTCACAGAATTTTTATAAAAAATTTTGCCTTCCTTACAATGTTGGTACAATAACATAATAAAATTAAATTTGTGGTTTAAAACCAAACCATCCTAATACTTATGGAAGAGAAGAAAAAAGTAACCCTTCCCGAGAACGCGTTCCGGGAGCTCAAGCCGGGAGAGCAGTACCAGCCTCTCCTCAGACCGGACAAGGTATATCCGGAAGTGACAGTATGGTCAGTCACGGTAGGTCTGGTGATGACCATCATATTTTCAGCCGCAGCGGCATTTCTGGGGCTGAAGGTCGGACAGGTCTTTGAGGCCGCCATACCTATATCTATAATAGCGGTAGGCCTTTCCAGCGCATTCAAGCGCAAGAACGCCCTCGGAGAGAATGTCATCATACAGTCCATCGGAGCCTGCTCCGGTGTAATCGTCGCAGGAGCGATCTTCACCCTCCCCGCCCTGTACATCCTGCAGGACAAATATCCTGAGCTGACAGTGGATTTCTCGAAGATCTTCCTCAGCTCGCTCATCGGAGGCGTGCTGGGCATCCTGCTGCTGATCCCTTTCAGAAAATACTTCGTGAAGGAGCAGCACGGCAAATATCCATTCCCCGAGGCCACGGCCACCACGCAGGTGATAGTCAGCGGCGAGTCCGGAGGCAAGGGAGCCAAGACCCTGCTGATAAGCGGTCTTGTCGGAGGTCTCTACGACTTCATCGTATCCACATTCGGCTGGTGGTCGGAGGTTTTCACATCCAGGGTGCTGCCATGGGGCGAGCAAGTGGCCACCAACGCCAAGCTCCTCCTGAAGGTCAATGTCGGAGCTGCCGTGCTCGGTCTGGGATACATCATCGGTCTGAAGTATTCCTTCATAATATGCTGCGGCTCGTTCCTGGTATGGCTGATCATCATTCCCCTGATGAGCCTGATCTTCGGAGACAGTGTACTGGACCTGATGGGCTCCGGCCTGACCGCCACTGTCGGCTCAATGTCGCCTGAGGAGATCTTCACCAACTACGCCCGTCATATAGGTATCGGAGGCATCGCCACGGCAGGCATCATCGGCATCATCAAGTCCGCCGGCATCATCAAGTCCGCCCTCGGTCTGGCCGGAAAGGAGTTCAGGGGCAAGAAGTCAGAAGCCGGCAGCCAGGAGATACGCACTCAAAAGGACCTGTCGATGAAGATTATCATCATCGGCCTGCTGATCACTCTCGCCCTGATGTTCGTATTCTTCTACTTCGGAGTTCTGGACAACCTGTGGCACGCCGTCATAGCCCTGCTGGTTGTCGCTGTCATAGCCTTCCTGTTCACGACTGTGGCCGCCAACGCCATCGCCATCGTAGGCTCCAACCCTGTCAGCGGCATGACTCTGATGACCCTCATACTCGCGTCCATCATCCTGGTGGCCGCAGGTCTTAAAGGCACGTCCGGCATGGCCGCCGCCCTGATCATAGGAGGTGTGGTCTGCACGGCCCTTTCCATGGCCGGCGGCTTCATCACCGACCTCAAGATCGGTTACTGGATCGGTACCACTCCGCGCAAGCAGGAAGGCTGGAAATTCCTGGGCACTCTGGTAGCCGCCGCGACTGTTGCCGGTGTCATGATGGTGCTCAACGACACATTCGGATTCACCGGTGAAGGAGCCCTCGTAGCTCCCCAGGCCAATGCCATGGCCGCCGTCATCGAGCCTCTTATGCTGGGCGGCAGCGCACCCTGGATCATGTACGGCATCGGCGCCGCCATAGCCATACTGCTGACACTCTTCAAGGTACCGGCCCTTCCTTTCGCACTCGGAATGTTCATTCCCATTGAGCTCAACATCCCGCTGATGATCGGAGGTGCCGTCGCATGGTACGTAGGCTCGCGCAGCAAGGACAAGGCCGTCAACGAGGCCCGCAAGGAAAAAGGCACGCTGGTGGCATCCGGATTCATCGCCGGAGGAGCCCTCATGGGAGTTGTCTCCGCCATCATGCGTTTCGCCGACATCAATCTGGTCAACCGCGAGTGGCAGTCCTCCACCCCTGCGGTATGGATTGCCCTGGGCGCATACATTCTGCTCATAGGCTACATGATATGGGCCTGCAGGAAGACCGACTCAGCTGACAACAAGTAACGGCGATGCTGAGCGGCAGTAACTTCCCCATAGCATTGCTCCTGACCCTGCTGGCAGGACTTTCCACAGGACTGGGAGGTGTCATCGTACTGCTGACCAAGAAGTTCAGCACGAAGACCCTCTCACTGGCCCTCGGCTTCTCAGCCGGAGTAATGCTGTTCATATCCCTCACGGAGCTGTTCACCGAGGCCCGCACAGGTCTCGGTGCGCACTTCGGGGACAGGATGGGGCTGCTGTACACCGTACTCGCATTTTTCGCTGGGATAGGTCTCATAGCCGTCATAGACAATGTCATCCCCTCGAAGGAGAATCCGCACGAATATACCGCAACTCCATCTGAGAACGGTATTTCCGACGGGGACTCCTCCAGACTGATGCGGCTGGGCCTTTTCTCCGTCATAGCCATAGCCATTCATAATTTCCCGGAAGGCATGGCCACCTTCGTAAGTGCAATGGAAAGTCCGGATACGGGGCTCTCCATAGCTGTCGCCGTAGCCATCCACAATATCCCCGAGGGCATCATGGTCGCCATACCTATCTACTACGCAACCCATAAGAAAGGAAAGGCCATCGGCAACGCCTTTATGTCCGGCCTGGCCGAGCCTGTCGGAGGTGTACTAGGCTGGCTGCTGCTCTCCAGGATATTCGGGCAGTCTCTCAACGGAGTAGTCCTGGCCGTTGTAGCCGGCATTATGACATACATCGCACTGGACGAGCTTCTTCCGTCCGCCGAGAAGTTCGGCCATCACCACCTGTCCATCATCGGCGTCATAGCCGGTATGGCAGTCATGGCGGCAAGCATGATTCTGATATAATATAAAACGTCAATATACAATGGAAAAGATCATCGACAGATTTCTCAGGTATGTGGCTTTCGACACGGCATCGAACCCGGACTCGCAGAGTCAGCCCAGTACCAACAAACAGTTCGCTCTTCTGGAGCAGCTCCGCAAAGAGCTTCAGGCCATGGGAGTGGAGCAGGTGGAAGTGGATAAGAACGGCTATCTGATGGCCTCCATCCCTTCCAACATAGACGGGGATGTCCCCGCCATCGGCTTTATCTCTCACGTGGACACATCGCCCGATGCTCCCGGATGCGGTATCAAGCCCCGCATCGTGGAGAACTACGACGGCAAGACCCTGGTCCTCAACGAGGCCAAAGGCGTGGAGCTCAACCCTGAAGAATTCCCGGAACTCAGGGACTACATCGGCCAGACACTCATCACCACTGACGGAACGACTCTGCTAGGTGCCGACGACAAGGCCGGAGTGGCCGAGATCATGTCCGCAGCGGAATACATCATGGAGCATCCCGAGTTCCGCCACGGCGAGATCAAGATAGGCTTTACACCCGACGAGGAAATCGGACGCGGCGTAGACCGTTTTGACGTGAAGAAATTCGGAGCGCAATACGCCTACACCATGGACGGAGGCGCAATCGGCGAGCTCGAGTACGAGAACTTCAACGCCGCCTCGGCCAAGATTCACATCCAGGGCCGCAACATCCACCCCGGCTACGCCAAGGACAAGATGCTCAACGCCATCCTCATCGGCTCCGAGCTCAACGACATGCTCCCGGTATGGCAGAGACCCGAATACACCGAGGGATATGACGGATTTTTCCACATCACCAAGTTCAACGGCGTGGTGGAGGAAGCCAGGATGGAGTACATCATCCGCGACCACGACTCGGCTCTCTTCGAGCGCAAGAAGGAGATGCTCCGCGAATGTGCCGACTTCATCAACCGCAAATACGGCGAGGGAGTGGTGACCCTGGAGATCAAGGACCAGTACTACAACATGAAGAAGCAGGTAGAGCCTCATTACCATATCATCGAGAAAGCCGTGAAGGCTATGGAAGAGGCCGGTATCAGGGCCAACATCCGCCCTATCCGAGGCGGCACAGACGGTGCCCGTCTTTCATTCATGGGCCTGCCCTGCCCCAACATCTTCGCCGGCGGCCTCAACTTCCACGGCAAATACGAATACGTACCCGTCCAGAGCATGGAGAAAGCCACCGAGGTCATCCTGAACATCATCCGCAACTTCACAGAGAAATAAATCTGCACAGCAATGATTATCACTACCACAAACACACTGCAGGACAAGCAGATCACCACTTATCACGGGGTCGTCACCGGAACATGCATCATGGGTGCGAACGTCTTCCGTGACATTTTCGCCAGCATCCGCGACATCGTCGGAGGACGGTCCGGAGCCTACGAGGAAGTCATCGAGAAGGCCAAGAACGAAGCCATCCAGGAGATGGTGGACAAGGCCATGGGAATGAGGGCCAATGCCGTCATCGGAGTGGACATCGACTACGAGACCGTAGGCGGCTCCATGCTGATGGTTGCGGTCAGCGGCACAGCAGTGACAGTTCTATAGTCCTAAGGCAATGGAAGATATCCAGCTCAACGCGCACAACAAGGAGGAATACCCTCCGATGCACACTGCAGAACACATCCTCAACCAGACGATGGTGCGGATGTTCGGATGTCCCCGCTCACGCAACGCCCATATCGAGCGCAAGAAGAGCAAATGCGACTATCTGCTGGCGGAGTGCCCCTCCCCGGAACAGGTCCAGGCCGTCGAGGACAGGGTCAACGAGGTAATCGCAGCCTGCCTGCCAGTCACGGTAGAATTCATGCCTCTGGCAGAAGCCGGTGCTATAGTGGACCTGAGCAAGTTGCCGGAGGATGTCTCGCAGACCCTCCGGATAGTCCGTGTGGGCGACTACGATGCCTGCGCCTGTATCGGGGCCCATGTATCCAACACCTCCGAGATAGGCCGTTTCAGGATTATCTCCCACGACTTCGCCGACGGCCGCTGGCGGGTCCGCTTCAAGCTGGAAGACACTCCGCAATAACCGCATTGGCACGGTAATTGACTGCTCTCATATCAAGGAACACTAACGAATCCAAGATATGAGAGCTTTTAATTTCATCACAGCCTTGACGGCAGCCGCGCTTCTGACGTGCGGCACTCTGGCGGCACAGGACGCCCCTTACGACGAACAGTTCAGATATATAGAGGTTACCGGCACATCGGAGGTCGAGATAATTCCCGACGAGATACATTTCGTCATCGGCATCAAAGAATATTTCGAGGAGGAGTTTGACGGGAAATCCAAGCCCGAGGATTACAGGACTAAAGTACGCATCGAGGACATCGAATCGCAGATGCGCGAAGCCCTTCACTCCATCGGCATCACCGACAACGACATCCGTACCCAGGACGTGGGTGACTACTGGAGGGAGCGCGGTCTGGACTTCCTCATCGGCAAGAACCTGGACATCACCCTACATGATTTCACGATGATAGACAAGATCATCTCGGTCATTGACACCAAGGGCGTAAGTTCCATGCGCATCGGAGAGATGACCCACAAGGACATCCTCAAATATCAGGAGCAGGGCAAGAAAGACGCAGTACTGGCCGCCAGGCGCAAGGCCGAATACATGGCCGGAGCACTCGGTGAGCAGCTCGGCAGCGTCCTCTCCATCAAGGAGCACGGCGGCGGTATTGACAGCTATACCATAGTGCAGAACAGCAAGCTCCGGATGGACAGTGCCGCATACGGCTCAGCCGAAGCCGCACCGGCAGCCTCCGCCTCCGATGCCTTCCGCACCAT
Source organism: uncultured Bacteroidales bacterium (assembly GCA_949297365.1). GTDB lineage: Bacteria > Bacteroidota > Bacteroidia > Bacteroidales > UBA932 > Coprenecus. The sequence continues at coordinate 6,022 of CASFSL010000049.1, forward strand.
CAAGTACACCTACTCGGTCACCTGCCGCTTCGCCCTCAAAGGCTGGTAATCACACCCGCAGACAGATGCCACACAATTCACTTAATTAGACCACCTTACGCAAGTCCATTCACCAAGTTGGACTGTTTTCATTCACCAGGTTGGCCATTATTCATCTGCTGGCGGGCGAGGAGCTCGCGGGTGCGGAGGGAGTCCTTGTAGGCGTTGTGGGCGTTGATCTTAGAGATGTCGAGGGCGGCGTCGGAGTTTCCGCCCCAGCGGCGGCAGCTGTACACCGGGTCATAGATGCGGCAGAGGCGGTACTCGCGGGTCAGGCGGAGCGCCACGCCGTAGTCCTCGCCGTAGGAGACGTTCTCGAAGCCGCCGACGGAGCGCAGGGTGGCTGCGTGGAAGGCGCGGGGAGCACCGAGGCCGTTGATGCGCAGGGCGTTGTTGTGGCCGTTGGAGTCGGTCCACTCACGGTGGTCGATGATGCCGGGCGGTATGGGCCGCAGGTCGAAGTCGGTCATCATGTAGCTGCCGATGACCACGGCGCACCGCTCGCAGCGGAACACGTCCACTATCCTCTGCAGGGTATCCGGCCCGCTGTACATGTCGTCGCTGTCGAGCTGTACGGCATAGCGTCCGCAAGCCGGATGATTGATACCGGCGTTCCAGCAGCCGCCAATGCCCAGACCGGTCTCCTCCGGGATAACGTGAATCACCCGGCTGTCGGACGAGGCCAGTTCATCTATCCTTTCCGATGTTCCGTCGGTGGAATGATTGTCTATCACTATGACATTGAACGGGAAATCCGTCTGCTGCGAGAGTGCCGAGCGGAGCGCGTCCTGGATCGTGGCCGCACGGTTCAGCACCGGGATAATGACCGAAGCCTCGACGGCATAGACTCCGCCGTCCTCCCCCACCGTCCGCGTCCGCTGCGGCAGCCATGCCCCTATTTTCCTTAGATGATCCGTGAAAATGGCCTCCATCTCTATCTGCGCCTCCCTGTTCCGCGGGTTCACATAGTCGAACTGCTTCTGCCCAGAAGCCCTGGCATCCACCTCGTCCACCCCGTAGAGCGTCTGCAGCAGATGTACCAGTGCCCCGTGCCGCGAGAGGAAGAGCCTCAATGAATACCACCGGCCGTATTTCAGTACCGTGCCGCTACCAACTGTACTTTCCGTTTCTTCATTGCCCTTTCCGGTCCTGCATCCACCTACCCCCTCTTTCTCCAATCCGCGCTTCCATTCCTCCATCAGAGCCTCATTCACAGCCACCAGTGCCCCGAAGTCGAAGTCCTCCCGCACACTGCCAGGCTGATAATCATTGACCGGGTTGTCCTTCCGCCGCCCGTCCGCCGTCCGCAGCCAATAGTCGCAGTACACCATCGCCGCCCCCGTCCGGACAGCCTCTTCCAGCAGCCTTCCGCCGGCCTGCGCAGCATCATACATTCCCCGCTCCGGCCCCACCCGCAGCAGCACATATCCATTGTCTCTGTCAATTATTTCCATATCCAAAATTTAATTGAAATTACGCATATATTCTCTGAATTTACTTTCAGATACTGAAATTTCTGCAATGAAATCCTTATAATCAACTGTATTTTGCGGAACATAGAAGAAATATGCCTTTAGTTTCGCATTGTCCTTCTCTCCGTATCCCAGCAAAGAATATGTTCCGATTGAATGTTCTTGAAGTGCCGGATAAATAAACATCCCGTATTGGGACTTCAGCCGATACATGTAGGTAATGACCTGATGGACATCATCTCTTTTTATTTCAGCTTTATACTTTGCATCAACGACTATACTTCCGTCCTTTCTGAAGAAATCAACATAGCGTGGGAATTTATTGAAGTCTGCCAAATATATCCGTCCTATATTTTTTCTATTATTGGGATGCTCGAAACCTTGTTTTGTCAATATAGTTGCAAGATATTCTTCCCATAAATAGGAGACATCAAATAAAACGCCATATATCTTGTTCTCATTTTGTTCATACTTAAACCGTTCATGTCTCAGTATCCGCAAACAAAGTTTCTGAAGAGGAGTATATCTTGTAAAATAAGGATGCCTTACAATCTTCTGGTTTTTTCTTATGATCTCCTCTCTTTCTGTTCTGCTATAACTTGGTGTAGCAGACATAATCTGCGCTACATCTGCACGGGTTTCAGCACTATTTTCCAACAATGCTCTTCCGAACTTTGATTTCCCGATATATTCTATCGTATGGCGTATCAACTCAGTCACATGATTATCGTGACTGAATTCACATGTTCGGTAAGCCACACGGCCACCAAAGGGAATATTGTTTTTAATATGTCGGTTTATATCTATCACGCCGCGTATATTCGCATCATTGTATTCATTCCGTCTATATGCTTTGTATACACCCTGCGCCAATGCCTCATTTAAAAATCTAGGAAATAAAAACATCAACAAGTCAAAAATCGGCTCGTCACTCGTCCCATGCATCATATTGACCACATTAATATAAAAGACCTTCTGAAGCATATAATGCAGAAAATAGTCTTTCTCTGAATCTTGGGAGAAACGGGAATGTATAGAAACAGACTGCCCTCGCACGCCTATAAAACCCACCAGGTTCCCTGTCTCCAAATTGATTTTTGTACAACTCCCCTTCTCCCAACTGGTCCGGGCAGAAAAAAGTTGCAGTTTACCTGCATCATCCTCACAATCCCTGAAAGAATAGGGATAAATCAGTAAACTGTTGCCATTTTCCTCTATCAGTTCCGAGACATTACGGTTTGCGACATCCAAGAGAGAAAAATACTTTTCAACATCGTCCGTCGTTGAAGAATATGTTGAATTATCCTTCAATATCAACATCGCCTCTTCCTTTAAAATAAACTCTTTCGAGTTTCTTTAGATTTTCAATTGCATTCAACGTACCTCTTAGATACTCATACAGGACACCCTTCAAATGATTCTCCCAAAGACACCTGTATGCATAGTCTTTATTTTCATGCTCTTTATCTAAATAAAGCAACAACTTACTGAAATATGCTCCGCCTATATGATATGAGGCACTCAAACCTTCTATGCCGCTATTATTCTCCTCATCCCAAATAGCAGTATTAAGCCGTTTCATTATGTCCAATACCTCATCTTTCATCTCAGACAATTCATCCAGCATTTCCGTGTTCTCCAGTGCTTTTACTTCCATCCATGCAAAACGACGGCGCATAGCAAAGTCCATACTTTCCACGCTGCGGTCTATATCATTCATTGTTCCTATGATATAGACATTCTCAGGAACATAGAAACCTTTATAGAATGGATCAGACTCATCAGTAATCATATTCTGGTATTGGGTCTTCACAAGCCCTTTTTCACCACGATAACCAGGATCGATGCTGAAAAACAACTCTCCGAAAATTTTAGATATCTCACCTCGGTTGATTTCGTCTATGATAAAAACATACAACGATTGAGAGACACTTTCATCATGTTTCCCTTTAGAATAATTTTTTAATCCAAGGTTGTCTTTCATATATTGGATAATTGCTTTTCGATAATTATCATGGCCTCCACTTGGAGTTCCTCGCAACCCTTTATAAACCTTATACAATTGCCCTTTATTAAAAAATTTTGATTTCCCATGAATCCACGTATTCCTCTCACAATCACCATTCTCGTACGTTCTATTGACCAAACCGTCTCCGTTAACATTAAGTTCTAATCTAAATCCTTGCTTTCCACTCAATAATCGAATTTCCAAACACCCCTGACTACTCAATAACTCAATTAATTTTAGCCAAGTAACTTCAAAATTATCTACAACATTGACATATTCACTTTGTATTGCACGTCTGCAGAATGCCTTAAACACTCCATCTTTTCTTTCAAATCCTATATTTTCATTACCCTCGTTAGAAATTGGACGCAACCCTTCCACAAAATCAGTATAATCGTATGAAGGATGAAACTGAACAAACTCGTATTCAGCTCCCATTTCTTCAGCTATTGCTTTTGCCAAAAAGGTTTTTCCTGTGCCCGGCGCACCTGTAAGAATCAGGTTTTTGTTGGCCTTCAACAACCGTACATATTTATCATATTTACCTTTGTTTTCCATAATTACATCGCTTATACAAGAATAACCTTTCAAAGATAGTGAAATATTTGTGTTTCATCAATGTTATAGATACATTTCCTACATCTGAGAATTTTCCTTATTTTTGTAGAAATGCCATTGGCTCCCATCACAGGTTTCATGCAGATACACGACAACATATTAATCGCAGAATGTTCCTTCTACGACTTCAAGGAAAAGATTGAACGCAAGAAAGTTAAATCATGGCTTAAATCTATATCAGCCTTTGCCAATACGAACGGCGGCAGTCTATTTTACGGAGTAAACAATAATGGAGAGATTGTAGGCCTGGAGAATCCTCAGTCAGATGCTGAATTTATCAGCGAAACAATTAAAACACGGCTTGATCCTGTTCCGGAGATACAACTGACTCCGATAGAACATGGAGGACGTTCGGTGTAAGCACGGAAAAGTTCGGTGTAAACACGGAAAAGTTCGGTGTAAGCGCTGAAAAGCATTATGGAAAAATCAGCCGGACAGGACAAAGAATCATTGATATCGTCATTTCCGACCCTTCGGTCACTGCCGAATCAATGTCTGACAAGATAGGCATTTCCAAACGCGCTATAGAAAAGAACATCAAAGTACTGCGAGACAGAGGGATCCTCATTCATGAAGGTTCGGACAAATCCGGTTATTGGCGTATTATCTCAAATCCGTAAATGTTTTCTCAAAATTTTACGGCAGGCATAGGAGCGGCCTTAAAATGTAATCATCTCTAGGTCATTAAGTTATGATTAGAGCATGTGCTTTCAGGAGGGGCTAAAAGGGCCGAAAAGCACTCTTTATATTTGCAAAGACTTGTTTATCAGAGCATTGCAAAACCAGACCGCTACAGTACTTACCGTTGTCAGGCTATCACGCACCTCTTAGTTGTTCTTGTTTATCAGGTTTACGACGACCTTCACCATCATGTCCTTCTCCTCCGTGCGGCTTTCGGCGATCATGAGCGTGAGGGCCACCAGAGTGTTGTCGGCTATGCGCTTCGTGCCGTCCGGGTTGTAGAGGATACCGTTACCGGCCATGAACCACAGGAAAAGAGTAGCGGCAATGCGTTTGTTGCCGTCAGTGAACGAGTGGTTCTTCGTGACCAGGTAGAGCAGCATGGCGGCCTTTTCCTCGACTGAGGGATAGAGGTCCTGCCCGTCAAATGTCTGGTAGATCTGGCCTATGGAACTTTTGAACGAGTCATCCTTCTCATTGGCAAACCATCTGCTTCCGCCGAACTTCTCCTTCAATTCACGGATAACATTCATGGCCCCTTCGTAGGTCGCATGGAATTTTTCTTCGTTCGTGGTCTGATCTAAGGACAACTGCTGATAATCGTACCTGTCCAGCGTGTCCAGCGCGTATGTGTAGTCAGTGACAACTGCCACCAGATTAAGCGCATCCTCGGAAGTCAATGCCTCCTGTGCCTTGACTGTCCGGCCCAGAACTGCCACTAATTGCTTTAATTCTGAATACCGCTGCTCGGTCAGGGCTTTGTTGACGGCATAGCCCTTTATCAGGTAGTCTTTCAGCACTCTGTTGGCCCAAATGCGGAACTGAGTTCCACGCTGGCTTTTCACACGATATCCTACGGAGATGATGACATCCAAATTATAAAGAGCTGTCTGATAGGTCTGGTCCGCATCCTTACCCATATGTGCAAAATTTGCACACGTGGTCTCCCGTTCCAATTCATGTTCTTTGTAGATATTATTAATGTGACGTCCTATGACAGTTCTGTCCTTCTGAAACAGTTCCGCCATCTGTGCCTGCGAAAGCCACACTGTGTCTCCATCCATTCTGACATTCACAGATGTCTGTCCATCTGCTGTTCGGTAAATCACAATCTTATCATTCAATTCCATATCTCAACACTTAAAAGATTATACAAATTATCAGATGTACCGGCCGGTGATGCTGGAAGGGCAGCGGCGGATGTCTTCGGGGGTGCCGGCAGCCACGATGCGGCCGCCTTCCTCGCCGCCGCCGGGGCCCATGTCGATAACGTAGTCGGCCGAGCGGATGACATCGATGTCGTGCTCGATGACGATGACCGTGGCGCCGTGGTCTATCAGGCTCTGGAAGACCTGCAGCAGGGTCTGTACGTCGGCTGGATGCAGACCGATGGTCGGCTCGTCGAACACGAAGACCGAATCGTCCTGACCGCGCCCCATCTCACTGGCCAGCTTGAGACGCTGGGCCTCGCCGCCCGACAGTCCGGGAGTCTGCTCGCCGAGAGTCAGATAGCCCAAGCCAAGGTCCTGAAGCACCTGAAGCCGCTGACGCACAGTCCTGAGATCCCCGCACGCCACGAGAGCGTCGCTGACATCCATCGCCATCAATTCGGGAAGAGAGTGATAGGTTCCCTCGAAATTCTCCCTGCGGATACGGTAAGCCGCCTTGGAGTAGCGGGAGCCGCGGCAGTCAGGGCAGGGTATGTCCACATCAGGCAGGAACTGTACGTCGAGGCTGATTACACCAGTACCGTCGCAGGTAGGACAGCGCAGACGGCCGGTATTGTAGGAGAAATCCCCGTCCTTCCAGCCGGCGGCCTTGGCGTCGGGCGTGCGGGCGTATACCTTGCGCAGCTCGTCGTGTACATTAGCGTATGTAGCTACGGTAGAGCGGATATTGATGCCTATGGGTGTCGCGTCTATCAGCTTGGCGTGCCGGATGCCGTCGGCCTGTACAGCCAGCACGTGATCCGGCATCTTGCCGCCCAAAACCATCGCCTGCAGACCCGGCACTAAACTCTCTAATATCAGAGTCGTCTTGCCCGAGCCCGACACTCCGGTCACCACGGTCAGCCGCCCCTTTGGGATATCCACCTCCAGCGGCTTCACCGTATGTATAGCAGCCGTCGAGATGTGGATACGTCCGTACTCAAACATCTCCGACTCAGCCGCCCGCTTCCGGGCACTCACCCCTGCCCTACCGGCTAAAAAAGGACCTATCTTCGAGTCCGGAGACCGCCCGATATCCTCCAGCGTCCCCTGCGCGATCACCTGTCCGCCCGAAGAACCGGCCCCGGGCCCCATCTCGATCATCCAGTCCGACTCCTTGAGTATCTGCACGTCGTGGTCCACGAGCACTATCGAATTGCCGTCGGCTATCAGGTCCTTCATCACCCCGGCCAGCCCGACGATATTGGCCGGATGCAGCCCGATCGACGGCTCGTCCAGCACGTAGAGCACCCCGGTAGTACGGTTACGCACCGCCCGGGCCAGCTGCATCCTCTGCCGCTCCCCGGTCGAAAGCGTGGAAGAAGCACGGTCCAGACTCAGATATCCCACCCCCAGATCCAGCAGCCGCACCGAAGCGTCCAGGAACGACTCGCAGATCCTCTCGGCCATCGGACGCATCTCTTCCGGCAGGGAAGCCGGCACCCCGCGCACCCATTCCACCAGCTCCCTCAGGCTCATCCGGCACGCCTCGTCTATGGAAATGCCCCGGACCCTAGGAGCACGGGCGGCCTCGGAGAAACGCGAGCCACCGCAGTCAGGACACGGCCCGGTCTTCAGGAACCGCTCCACCCGCTTCATCCCCTTCTCGTCCTTGACCTTAGCAAGAGCATTCTGAACGGTATAGACGGCATTGTAATAGGTAAAATCCAGCTCTCCGGCCTGATTGGTATTCTTCGAATGGTAGAATATGTGCTTCTTCTCGGCCGGTCCGTGAAAGACAATATCCCGCTCCTTCGGGGTCAACTGGTTGAAAGGCACGTCCGTGCGCACTCCCATCGCCCGGCAGACATCGGTCATCAGGGACCACATCAGGGTATTCCACGGCAGCACCGCGCCCTGGTCGATGCTCAGGGTCTCGTCCGGCACTAAGGTGGACTCATCCACGGTGCGGACAGTTCCGGTGCCGTCGCAGGTCGGACAGGCACCGCTGCTGTTGAAGGACAATTCCTCAGCGGACGGTGCGTAGAAATGCGCCCCGCACTCCGGACAGACCAGTTCCAGACCCGCCGCCACATTGAGCGACGGCATCACGTAATGCCCGTTCGGGCAGCGGTGGGAGGCCAGGCGCGAATAGATCAGGCGCAGCATGTTGAGCAGCTCCGTCCCGGTGCCGAAGGTGCTGCGGATACCCGGCACCGCCGGCCTCTGGTGCATGGCCAGGGCCGCCGGCACGTAGAGTACCTCGTCCACGCTCGCCCGCGCCGCCTGAGTCATTCTCCGGCGGGTATATGTAGACAGCGACTCGAGATAGCGCCGCGACCCCTCGGCATACAGCACCCCGAGGGCCAGCGAGCTCTTGCCCGAGCCCGACACCCCCGCTATCCCCACGACCTTCCCCAGCGGCACGTCCACATCGATATTTTTCAAATTGTGCACCCTCGCCCCGCGCACCTCTATCCTGTCCGGTCTGTCAATATTTTCCTTCATTGTCAATTCCGTTTCTTAATACGTTTAACAGTATGTTTCAGTTTACCTAAGAAAAAGTTCAATTCCAGGGAAGATTCTGTCTCTGATGTTTCCAAGTCAGGCATCACAATGTCAGATAAAGCATCCCCAAAACGCTTCATAAGCTCGTTCTTTCTCATCGGCTCCACTTCTTCATGCAATTCTTTCAGATTCCTCTTTAGATCACGCACGGACGCGAATGTCTCGATAATCGCAAAAGTTGCTTCAACCGCCCGCCTGCTTTTAAGTATTGTAGCAAGCATATACAGACCTCGTTCTGTAAATGCTGCAGGGGCGACACGGCTCTTTGAGGACAGATTTGCGGTCGAAAATTTCGACCGCAAATCTATAAGTTCCTGACGATTAAGGCGGAACATGTACCTCTCCGGAAATTTTTCAAGGTTGTTACGCACCGCCTCATTAACTCTTTTCGTCTCTACTCCGTACAACTCAGCCACATCCGAGTCCAAAAGAACATCCTGACCACGCACCTCAACTATCCTGCTGCGCACATTGTCCAGCATATCTCCCGCCTCAACAGACTGATTAATCACTTTCTCATTCATACTTATCTCACTGCTTAGGATTAATACTGTTTTCGTGCCCAAAATTAAAAAATCATTGGTACATTCGCAATGCGGAAAAGAAACTTCCACAATACAAAACTAGAAACAACCAGAAAAGTGTACCATATTCGCCACATTACTGTTCACTTTCCATAATTTGAAGCACAATGCACGACCTGTTCGACAGACAGCTGGCCGCATGGCCGGAGGCGGCGCGGAGGTACCGTGACCTGCAGAATATAGAGATTACGGAAATAGACCTCGGCGGAATGCCCGTCAGGGTGCAGTTCAACCCGGCCCGGGCTGTCTCGACCCTGGCCCGCACCGATGCCGCCGCGATAAAGGCCCGGCCCTGCTTCCTGTGCCGGGACAACCGTCCGGCGCAGCAGGAGGCCCTGCCCTTCGAAGGCTGTGACGGCCGCCGCTACGAGGTGCTGGTCAACCCCTTCCCCATTTTCCCCGAGCACTACACCGTCCCGGCCGTGGAGCACACGCCCCAACGCATAACCGTCCGCTTTCCCGACATGCTGCGCCTGGCTGAGGCCTTCCCCGACATGGTGGTCTTCTACAACGGCCCGGAGAGCGGAGCCAGCGCCCCCGACCATTTCCATTTCCAGATGGGCTGCAGGGGGTTCCTGCCCGTCGAGACGCATTTTGACCGGCTGAGACCAGTGACAGTCATGAGACCGGGCCGCGCAAGCATTGCCGTAACCTCGGGCTACATTCCCGGGCTGCCGATGATTACCGCTCCGGACAGGGCTTCCGCGACCGCCGCATTCCTCCGGGTACTCCGACCTCTGCCCGTCAGTCCGGCCACCGGCGAGCCGCAGCTCAATATCCTCTGCTGGAGGGAGACGCCCGCTGACGGCGGCTCCGGGGCATTGTTCCGTATCCTCGTCATTCCGCGCAAGGCCCACCGCCCTTCCTGCTACTTCGCCCCGGAAGACAGGGCCGTGCGCATCAGTCCCGCCTCGGTTGACCTAGGAGGGGTGTTCATCGTTCCGGTGGAGGAGGATTTCCGGAGGGTCAATGCGCAGGTGCTCAGGACCGTCATCGATGAGACCGTCGATACTTCCTGGCAGCCGGTCATCGACGTGGGGCTGCTCACCGCTCCGGAGCTGCTGGTCAGGTTCAATCAGCCGTTCACAGGTCCGGACTCCCGGGAAGGTGGCATCTGCGGAGAACAGGCATTTACCCTCGCGGACGGGATGGTGGAATGGAACGGGAAACGCTATGGACGACTGGAATTCAGACCTGCGGACAGTGCTCCAGAAGAGGAGGATTCCCGGGGCTTCACCCTGCACAAGGTCAGGATAGGGATCAATTTCCACTGGGAGCGGGAAGAGGATCAAATGTTCTCCGGCGGGCTGACCATTCTACCCTCGGAGGAGGGGCTTGTGGCCATAAACAGCGTGCTGACAGAAGATTATCTGCTGAGCGTAATCTCCTCGGAGATGAACGGAGACGCACCGGAGGAGTTCCTCAAGGCCCATGCCGTCATCTCGCGGTCGTGGCTGCTGGCACGGCCTACGCTCGGAGGCGGGGACAATGCTAACGGTTCTGAGGGATCGTGCCACTCTGCCGCCGTGAATGGAGACAATCCCGACAGTACGGAATCCCCGGGGAACGGACATTCCGGGCAGGGAATTTCCGCACCGGGTTCCTTTGAGAATGACCGCATCATCCGCTGGTACGACCGGGAGGACCATTCGCTCTTCGATGTATGCGCCGACGACCATTGTCAGAGATACCAGGGGCTGCTCCGGGCCGGAAACGCCAACATCCGGCGGGCCATCGAGGCTACCCGCGGACTGGTGCTGACCGACGGGCCGGACGGAGCCATCTGCGATACCCGCTTCTCCAAATGCTGCGGGGGAGTCTCCGAGCGGTTCTCCGCCTGCTGGGCCGACGAGGACTACGCCTATCTGCAGCCCGTGCGGGACTATGCCGCTGATGACGGCACGCCAGTCACCGTCGGCACTGTCGCAGCCGAAAGCACAGGCACCAAGCCCGGTTTCCCGGCAGCCGGTCCTACACCTAGAAACACCGTCGGCATTATCCCGGACCTCTCCGACGAACAGAATGCCCGCGAGTGGATATTGTCCTCGCCCGAGGCCTTCTGCAACACCTCCGACCCGGCCCTGTTATCCACCGTCCTGAACTCCTACGACCAGGAGACCGCCGATTTCTACCGTTGGAGAGTCGAATACACGCAGGAGGAACTGAGCGACCTGCTTCGCCGCCGATCCGGCATTGACTTCGGTTCAGTGCTGGAACTCAGGCCGCTGCGCCGAGGGGCATCCGGACGCATCATCGAACTGCTCATCCGGGGCACGCTGCGGACCGTCACCGTCGGCAAGGAACTCGAGATACGCCGCTGGCTGTCCGAGTCGCACCTGTACAGCTCGGCCTTTGTCGTGGACACCGTCTACGCCGAGCCTGCTTCTGACGGCCAGGACATTCGACCCGACATAAACGCTCCGGCCATGCTTTCCGCCGGGCATGACAGTCAATGTCTCCAGCCCGAGCCCGGCCTGCCCGCTGCGAACCCACCGTCTTCTGGCCATAACTCCGACCAGCACTGTGCTTCAGTTCCGACCGGATTCATCCTCCACGGTGCCGGATGGGGACACGGCGTGGGCCTGTGCCAGATCGGAGCCGCCGCCATGAGCGCCCGCGGCTGCACATTTGACCGCATCCTCGCCCACTACTTCCGCGGATCCTGCCTCACCCGCCTCTACTGACCCTCTCCACAGTCCTAACCTGCCCTGTCCTGTCTCGCCGTCTTCCTCCACCTTCCGAAGGTGAGTATTTTCCCTGTCTTTCCGCATCACCTTCCGAAGGTGGACATTATTCCGGCCGTTTCCGTTTCTCATTCCCAAGGTGAGCAGCAGCATGGACTGAACAACGGTAAGCAGAAAAACGGTTCATTTTCATAACATACTGGAATACTAGCACATAGAGACACAACGAGTTCTTTTCGGCCGTACTCATACCTTTACTGAGCGACGAAATCCATTCGTTATATTGATAAGTTACTGAGAATAACCATGATGCACCGAGGATAGATGCTCGTACTTTCCGTAAATGCACCGATGCAAGATGTCGTAGGTGACGGGGTAGCGCGTAGGCAGGTGGGGAGAAAAGACTTGCCGCCCTCGGCCTGGTCTTTTCGACCGCCTGCCTCCAACGCTGTCAGAGGAATGAGTGGGGGATGCGGATTCGCCTGGTGAAAAGTGCCCGGAATTCGTGGGAAAGCGGTTCACTTTCCCAGTGGGGACGGGAGGATGGCCGCATGGGTGGAGACCTGTCCTCTGTCGTTTTTAAGAAGTTCCTGATAACTAAGCGAATACAAAACAGCGCGGAGGATAGGGGTACCCGAAAACCGTCAAAATACCCGGAATCCGCCACCCCTATCCTCGGAGCTATTTGCGTATACATCTGAATACGAGCAAGTTGTCATTATGCAGCACAGGATAGGTGTCGTGGACATGGCAGTGGACTTGGATGAAAGTCGTGGGAAAAGTCGGGAGAACTTACCCGGTGGCTCTTTCCCTGCCTTGAGCCGCGTAAAGTAATAGCCGTAGTCTGGCTGATTGGCCTGAAAGAACTCCACGAGCCTGTCACTGCTGACATTGCGTGATAGCTGTGGCCTGGCCGGATTGGTTCTTCGGATTTGGCGTCACAGAGTCTTAAGCCGGGTAAGGTGAAAGCAGTATGGATTTCGTCCACATATACTGTCGCGCTTCCACATACCACAACGGCACCGAATCGCGGGTTTTGCTGCCGTTGCGGAAAGGACTGGGCAAGGCAATGCCACTCAGAAGGCATGTAGTGAGGGGGCTGCTGGAAAGGGCATACCACAACGGCACCGAATCGCGGGTTTTGCTGCCGTTGCGGAAAGGGCTGGGCAAGGCAATGCCACTCAGAAGGCCTGTAGTGAGGGGGCTGCTGGAAAGGGCATGCCACAACGGCACCGAATCGCAGGTTTTGCTGCCGTTGCGGAAAGGACTGGGCAAGGCAATGCCACTCAGAAGGTCTGTAGTGAGGGGGCTGCTGGAAAGGGCATGCCACAACGGCACCGAATCGCGGGTTTTGCTGCCGTTGCAGAAAGATGAGGCGGAAGTTTATGTATCTTTACGGCATGAAAAGCAAGAGAATACCGCCGATGGCGTGGATTCCGACCCTGTATGTGGCGGAAGGGCTGCCGTACGTGGCTGTGAACACGCTGTCGGTCATCATGTACAAGAATCTCGGGATGTCGAACACCGACATCGCCTTCTATACCGGGTGGCTGTATCTGCCGTGGGTTATCAAGCCGTTCTGGAGCCCGTTTGTGGATATCATCAGGACCAAACGCTGGTGGACGGTGACGACACAGTTCATTATCGGAGCAGCGTTTGCGGCCATCGCACTGACCCTGCCGCTGGACAGTTACGTGGTGCTGTCGCTGGCTGTGTTCTGGCTGATCGGATTTGCGTCGGCCACGCACGACATAGCGGCGGACGGATACTACATGCTGGCACTGGACTCCTCGGACCAGTCGCTGTACGTGGGGATACGCAGCGCGTTCTACCGGCTGGCGACCATCATCGGGCAGGGCGGAGTCGTGATGGCAGCCGGATGGATGGAAACGGCTTTCGGGAATGTGCCCCGGGCATGGGCGGTTACCTTCCTGATACTATCGGCGCTGTTCCTGCTCATCGCATTTTACCATTCGCGGATATTGCCCAGGCCGATGACGGACAGACCTTCGGGGGACATACAGCCGGATACAGGCAAGGACAGACGTGACGATTACATACCTGGTACAAATACAGACGTGAAACAGGGTGAGCCTATACCGGGTACCCGAAGTACAGTCACAAAAAAGGCTTCCGAACAAATGTGCTCCCTCAGGGGTTCGAACCTTGAACCCAATTCTAGCGTAGCCCCAACAGGACTCGAGCCTGCTCCGGCAGTTCCCTCCGAAGAGAGCCGCGGGTTCGGTCCCCGTCCGGAATCCGACCCCAGGACAAGCCACAGCACCGCCCGCATCCTCCGCGAGTTCGTCGGCACCTTCGGCTCATTTTTCCGGAAAAAGCACGTCTGGATCGCCGTCATCTTCATCCTCCTGTACCGCTTCCCCGAAGCCCAGCTCGTGAAGATGATCAACCCCTTCCTGCTCGACCCCGCAACCGAAGGCGGCCTCGGTCTGAGCACCGCCCAGGTCGGTCTGGTCTACGGCACAATAGGCATCATCGGCCTGACACTCGGCGGCATCCTCGGCGGCGTGCTCGTATCGCGGTACGGACTCAAACGCTGTCTCTGGCCGATGGCCCTGGCACTCACCCTGCCCTGCGGCGTATTCTGCTGGATGAGCATGGCCCAGCCCGACCCGTCCTCCATGCTGAACCTGGTCCTGATCAACGCCTGCGTCTTCATCGAGCAGTTCGGCTACGGCGTAGGCTTCACATCCTTCATGCTCTACATGATGTATTTCGCCGAAGGGCCCAGCAAGACCTCCCATTACGCCATCTGCACCGCATTCATGGCCCTCGGCATGATGATACCGGGAATGTTCGCGGGTGCCCTGCAGGAATGGATGGGCTACATCGGCTTCTTCTGGTGGATAATGGGCTGCTGCCTTGTCACCCTCGCAGTCACCGCCCTCATCAAGGTTGACCCGTCTTTCGGCCGCAAAAGTCCCTCCCTGGAAAGTGCCCGGAATTCGCGCTGAACAAGTACACTTTCCCGATAGGAATGCAAGAGGATAGCCGCCTGGAGGGCTTGCAGCGGCAGTTGCGTGAAAAACCGCAGGGGAAAGTGTACCGAAAAGACATAAAAACGGTTCACTTTCCCCAAGAAGTTTGAAAAATGCCAAACAGTTTCTAACTTTGTAGGATGAAGTGGATTGACCTTAACCTGCCGATAACGGATCCCACGTGGATCTTCCTGATCGTACTGATGATCATCCTGTTCGCCCCGCTGCTGTTCAACCGGCTGCGGATACCCAACATCATCGGGATGATACTGGCGGGCGTGCTTATCGGCGAGCACGGACTCAATCTGCTGGCCAGGGACAGCAGCTTCGAGCTGTTCGGCAACGTAGGTCTGTACTACATCATGTTCCTGGCCGGTCTGGAGATCAACATGAGCGACTTCAAGCGCAACCGCAGGAAAGCCGCTGTCCTGGGCCTGCTGGCATTCCTGATTCCCATCTCGATAGGGTTCATAGTCAACACGACGCTGCTCAAGTACAGTGTCGTCACATCCATCCTGCTGGCCAGCATGTACGCCTCCTATACTCTCATATCCTATCCTATCGTGCTGAGGCTCGGAGTGTCCCGCCAGAGAAGCGTCAGCATCGCAGTAGGCGCGACAGCCGTCACCGACACGCTGACCCTGCTGGTACTGGCCGTCATCAGCGGCATCTATCAGGGCGGCACGGGACAGATGTACTGGATAGGCCTGGCCATTAAGGTCGTACTGACAGGCGCCCTCATCATGTACGCGGTACCCCGCATCGCCCGCTGGTTCTTCCGCAAGTACGAAGACACCATCATGCAGTTCATCTTCGTGATGGTCCTGCTGTTCGCGTCAGCCGGACTGATGGAGATAGCCGGACTTGAAGGCATACTCGGAGCATTCCTCGCCGGCATACTGCTCAACAGACTCATACCCAACATCTCCCCGCTGAAGAACCACATAGAGTTCGTCGGCAACGCCCTGTTCATCCCGTTCTTCCTGATAGGCGTAGGAATGCTGATAGACCTCCGGGTAATCTTCGGACACGGGGATGCGCTGAAGGTAGCCGCCGTGATGACAGCCACGGCCATCACCGGCAAATGGCTGGCCAGCTTCGTCACCCAGAAGAGCTTCCGCATGTCGCGGACAGAGCGGCGGCTGATGTTCGGACTGAGCACCTCGCAGGCCGCCGCCACCCTGGCAGCCGCGCTCATCGGTCACGGCATCATCCTGCCTGACGGCAGTCGCCTGCTGAGCGACGACGTGCTCAACGGCACCATCCTGCTCATACTGGTCACCTGCATCGTAAGCTCGCTGACCACCCAGAGCGCGGCCAGAAAGACCGCCGTTGAGCAGCCGGCCGACAACGCATCCGACTCCGGTCAGGAAAAGATCCTGATACCGGTCGCCAATCCGGACACTGTCAGGGACATGGTCTGCTTCTCACTGGCGATACGCAACCCCAATATAAAAGACAACGTACACGCACTCAGCATCATATACGACAGCGACAACCCCCAGGCCGTCTCCACAGGTGCCCGCAACCTGGAAACGGCCGCCAAGATAGCCGCCTCGGCCCATGTGGACCTCAAGAAGATAAGCCGCTACGACATCAACATCGCATCCGGCATCATCCACACTGTCAAGGAGCAGAACATCACTAGCCTGATTGTCGGACTGCGAAGGGACTCGGACATCAAGAGCTACATTATCGGCAATCTGGCCACCAACCTGCTCCGCAGTCTCTGCTGCGAGATTATGGTCACACGACTGACCGTACCGGTCAACACCCTGGGCAGGATCATCATAGCCGTGCCACCCAAGGCCGAATACGAGCCTGGATTCCGGAAATGGGTGGAGCATTTCGGCCGTCTTGGCAACTCCCTGGAGCGCCGTCTGGACTTCTTCGCCACCGACAGCACTATCTCCGTACTCCAGCCCCTGATGATGGAGGAGTTCAAAAGCACAGAGGCTTCTTTCCAGAGCATGGAGAGTTTCGACAGCCTTCCTTCGCTGATATCAAAGGCCGGCAGCGACAGCCTGCTCGCCGTCATAAGCGCACGGCAGGGCTCCATCTCCTACGACAGCTCCTTCGAGCGTCTGCCCAAGATGCTGGGCAAGGATTTCACAGAGTCCAGCCTCATCCTGCTCTATCCCGAAAAATACGACGAATCAGGCCACAGCCTCAATTAATATCATGATTATGAAATCAGTATTGCATATTTTCACGACATTCCTCCTACTTGCCACAGTTCAAGGATATCTTGCTGCGCAGCAGGTGAGGACGGGCATAGACGTGCTGGAAGAGAACGGTTTCGAGCAGGTAAGGGGAAAGCGGATAGGACTCGTGACCAATCCGACCGGAGTGGACCGGTATCTCAACTCCACGATAGACGTGCTGTTCAACGCCCCTGACGTGGAGCTGGTGGCTCTTTTCGGGCCGGAGCACGGGGTCAGAGGCAATGCCCATGCGGGCGAGCATGTCGATGAAGCGGCTGTGGACCAACGGACCGGAGTGCCCATCTTCTCGCTCTACGGCCGCACCCGGATGCCGTCATCCGACCAGCTGGAGGATCTGGACGCAATAGTCTACGACATCCAGGACATAGGCTGCCGCTCCTACACCTACATCAGCACCATGGGCAACGTGATGAAGGTAGCGGCGATGGAGGACGTGGAGATGATCATCCTGGACCGTCCCAATCCCCTTGGAGGACTCAGGGTAGAGGGGCCGGGCGTGGAAGATTCCCTGATATCTTTTGTAGGACAATACAATATCCCCTATGTCTACGGTCTCACCTGCGGGGAGCTGGCCATGCTGCTCAACGAGGAGGGGATGCTGAAAGTTCCCGGCAGCCGGGGTCAGGACAGTACCGTCAAGTGCAGGCTTACGGTAGTGAGGATGGAAGGCTGGACCCGGGACATGAGCTGGGACGACACGGGGCTGATGTGGGTGCCTACCTCGCCCCATATACCGACGCCCGAGGCTGCGTATCTATACCCTGCCACCGGCATACTGGGCGAGCTGGGATGCCTCTCCACCGGCATCGGTTACACCCTGCCCTTCGGCATGATAGCCTGCGAGGGCATGGATGCCGACCTGCTGGCCTCCAGAATGAATGCCCTCTATCTGCCCGGACTGCTCTTCAGACCCATCTATGCCACTCCGTTCTACGGTTCGCTCAAGGGCCGCAATATCGGAGGCGTGCAGATATACATCACCGACTTCGGGACCGCCAGGCTGTCCGAGATACAGTTCTACGCCATGGAAGTCATAGCCGGCATCAAGCCGGACTTCAAGCCGTTCGATGTCCCTGCATCGAGGCTGGAGATGTTCGACAAGGTCACCGGCTCGAAGAGCATACGTCAGGAGTTCGGGAAGCGGCTCAGGTACGAGGACATCTTCAGTCTGTGGAATGATTTTTCAGTAAAATTTCAGAAAATGTCCGAAAAATATCACCTCTACTGACCCAACCTCTTGCCCGGACGAGAGTGTACGGTATTTGTGAGAAATGGTACACTCTCGCAGTGGGGATAATTTGCAAAAGGGTCTACACGGGCTTCTCATAAGGAGTCTCTGAAAAATAACGAAGGAGAGTGTACTGATTTCGCATGGAAACGGTACACTCTCGCAGTGGGTAAACAGTCGGCATCCCTAGAACTGGAGGACGAGGGAGGTCATGCCGGGAACGGTAAGCGGTTCCGTGCCGTGGCTGACTGTTGCTCCGGTGAGTATGTCGCAGCCGGTGAATCCGTCTTTTCCGAGCGCAGCGGAGGCCGCGTCGAATATCTCGGCGTAGTGGGCCCAGTCGAGGGAGACGGACTCTGTGCCATTGTTGATCACCACCATCACGAAGTCCTTGAAGTCAGGGGTGTAGCGGAAGTACACGTAGGTATTGACCAGGTCGCCGAAAGGCATGAAGTGCATCAGCCTGCCCTTGGTCACGGCCTCGGAGCTCTTCCTCCACTGCATCAGGGTGCGGGTGTGGTCGAACATCTCGTTCTGCATAGGCGTACGTCCGACAGAAGTGAAGGCATTGACCTTGTCGCCGGGCCAGCCGCCGGGGAAGTCGGTCCTCCACCAGGCATCGCCCTTGCCTATCATCTCCTCGGGTCCGTGCATCAGGATCTCGTCACCGTAATACCACTGGGGCACGCCGCGCATGGTCAGCAGCAGAGTGGTCGCATTCTTCATACGCGCCAGTACGGTCTCGTCGGGATCCTTGTAGGTGCCGAAACGGATGGCCGGACGCTCCATGTCGTGATTGGTGATGAAGGTCAGCAGGTTGTAGGGGTTGTAATAGGCGAAGTCGAGGGACACGGAGCCGTAGACGCGCTTGATGCCGTCGTCGTAGCCCAGGTTCTCATTCTGTACGAATGCCTCGGATATAGCGTCGGTCAGGGCGAAGTCCATCACCATGGGCAGGTGCGAGGTATAGCCGTCGGCATTGGTCTTGAAGCCGCCGTCTGCTGTCCTGCAGCCCTCCCAGTAGGCTATCTGCTGGGTATTGTGGAACCAGCACTCGCCCACGAGTGTAAAATTGGGGAACTCCTTCAGGATACCGGCAGTCCAGGCCGAGATGTCCTGCTTGCGGGTGTAGGGATAGGTGTCCACGCGGATACCGTCCAGATCGGCGTACTCGATCCACCACACTGCCAGCTGGATGTAGTACTGGAGGCAATAGGGATTGCTCAGGTTCATGTCGGGCATCGAGGTGTCAAACCAGCCGGTCACGCAGGCGTCGATGTCGGTCTGGGCGGCGTGGGGATCGGAGTGTCCGGACATGGCGTAGTTGGAGCGGGTAAATGTCGGATGCTGGTGGATCCAGTCCTGGAAAGGCAGGTCGTTGAACCACCAGTGAGCGGTACCGCTGTGGTTGGGTACGATGTCCTGAATAAACTTGATGCCCTTCTCATGAGCGGCGGCCACCAGCGAGCGGTACAGTTCGTTGGAGCCGTAGCGGGGGTCGATCTGATAGTAGTCCGCGCAGGCATAGCCGTGGTAGGAATAGGCAGGCTCGTTGTCGAGGGTGATGGGCGTAGGCCATATGGCGGTGATGCCGAGGTCGGCCAGATAGTCCAGATGATCCATGATGCCCTGGAGGTCACCGCCGTGACGTCCGCCTGGGAGCTTGCGGTTGCCCTTCTCGGCGGTCAGGGGCGAGGAGTCGTTCTTCCTGTCCCCGTTGGCGAAACGGTCCGGCATCAGCAGGTACACCACGTCGGAGGAGCCGAAGCCCACCCTCTCGCGGGAGCCCTCGCGCCTCCTGTCGATGCGGTAGGCAAATGTCTCAGTATTCCCGTCGGGATAGTTGATCGTAAAATCATATTCGCCCGGAGCCAGGTTCTCCGCTATCTCCAGATCCACGAAGAGGTAGTTGGGGCTCTCGGCATTATGCACGGCCTTGACCGTAATCCCGTCCGATGCCACGGTTACATCCGCGCCCGAAAGTCCGGGAGCGTGCAGCATCAGGGTCAGCGGAGTCTCCATTCCGGTCCACCAGCAGGGCGGCTCCACGCGCAGTCCGTCCTGCGCACCGGCGGCAGAGGCCATCGAGGTAAGTCCCACCGCCGCCATCAAAGTTCTCAATACATTTTTCATAATCCTAGAAGACAAATTCATAACCGTGAGCGGGAAGAGTGTAACTCTCTCCGGCGATACCGCCTTCGGAAACAGTTACCGTAACTTCCTCCGCAGAGAAATTGAATACTGCCGCAAAGCCGTCACTGCCGTCGGCGAGGCGACGCTCAAAGGAGAATACCTTTTCCGGCTGATCATTGGCCAGTATGACCATCGGGGCACCCTCACGGGGAGCATACATCGACGGATGAGCGTCACGCATGGCTATAAGCTCCTTGTAGAACTGCGTATAGCCCCCGCGGTCCTCCCAGACGATGGGGTCGCGCATAAAGAACTCCAGCGAGTTGTCGTTGCCCACCTCCTGACCGCTGTAGATCAGAGGCATACCCGGTTCAGCGAAAGTAAGGGCAGCGAACTGTCGGGCAGCGTCCCCCATCCGCTCGAACTCAGTACCGTTCCAGGAGTTCTCGTCATGGTTGGAAGTGAAGTTCATCTCGATGCTCTCCACGGGCAACCTGCCATCGTGCTCCACACGGTAGGCTGCATACTCGGCGGCTGTGGCCTTGCCCTGGGCAAGCCTGTTCATAAACGCATGATTGGACCAGCCGTAATAGGCGTCGAAAGCATCGGTCATCAGAGCCGGCTCCTCGGACTCGGCCAGCATGAAGAGGTCGGGACGGATACCGCGCAGCTCTGCCACGGCCTCATTCCAGAAGTCCACCGGCACCTCATGAGCCACGTCGCAGCGGAAACCGTCCACACCGACCTCAGCCACCCAGTAAGTCATGGCATCGAGCATGGCGGCCCGCATATCGGCATTGTCGTAATTCAGTTCGGCCACGTCAGTCCAGTCGAAGGGAGCCACGGGCGTACCCGTACTGTCGTCCATCACATACCAGTCCGGATGCTCCGCTATCCAGCCGTGGTCACGGGAAGTGTGGTTGGCCACCCAGTCCAGGATGACCTTGAAGCCCAGCTCGTGAGCCTTGTCCACTACGGACCGGAAATCCTCTATGGTACCGAACTCGGGATTGACAGCCTTGTAATCGCTGATAGAGTAATAACTGCCCAGCTCGCCCTTGCGCTCCAACTCACCTATCGGATATATGGGCATGAACCAGAGTATGTCCACTCCCAGCTCCCTTAGCCTGGGCAGATGCTCCTCCACAGCCTTGAGAGTGCCTTCCTGAGAATACTGGCGTACATTGACCTCATAGATTACGGCATCGGCAGTCCACTCGGGATGGATGACATTGGTTACGGGAGACTTGACTCCCTCATTGCCGGCGCATCCTGCGAGCAGCAGTGCGAGCGCGGCGACGGCTATTGTCCTTAGAAACTTCATAACTTGTTATTATTTTGAATTGATTATACTGAATGATACAGGAGCGGTCTCCACAGCCACTGAGCCGGAGCCGTCATACTGCAGTCCGAACGGCAGGTCGAATACTTTGCGCACCGGTTCGGAAGACTTGTTCAGGGCCACGAGCACATATTCGCCCATATAGACCCGCATATAGGCCAGGTAATCCTTCTCTGCGGACAGCAGGTACCAGTCGCCGTAAAGCAGCGGCATACTGGAGGAGCGTTCCGCCGTAAGAGCCCGGACCGTATCGAATACACCGGCCTCGTGCCTGTTGCGCGGCTCGAACTGAGCCCAGCGGCGGTTATCCGGATCATTGCCTCCGGGCTGCCCCCATTCGTCACCGGTATAGATGACAGGTATGCCGGGCAGGGTCATGTTTATGGCGTGCAGCAGGGCCAGTTTGCGGTAGGCCACAGTATCGCTCACACCTATCTCGCGCTTCCATCCGGCAGCCTTGTAGTCCTCGCCGGGAATCAGGTCTCCGCCCACTATGGACACGTAACGGGCCCGGTCATGGTTGCCGGAGATGATGCCCATCAGGTTGTGATAGCCGTAGGTATGCAGGCTGGCGTCTATCGTCCCGGCCAGGTCGGTGAATGAGCCTTCGGGCGTGGATGTAGCCCAGATATAGGTATCGTAGATATTGAAGTCAAACTGACAGTCCAGCATACCGGTGCGTACATAGGACGAGATGAGCTCAGGCGAGCCGTAGGTCTCCCCTATCTGGAACACACTGCGGTCCGGCACCCTCTCCAGCAGCTTGCGGGTCAGTTTGCGCCAGTACACCTCGGGGATGTGCTTCGTGGCGTCGTGACGGAATCCGTCCAGCTCGTATTCCTGCATCCAGAATACGGCCGAGTCGGTCATCGGCTCATTGACATCCTCCCTCTCCAGGTCCAGCGTCGGGATATGTTTGTCAAACCATGTGGTCAGACGGAACTCGTCCCAGAGTTCCAGATTGGGCCTGCCGTCCGGGGTGAATTCCGGGGTCTTCCAGTCCGGATGGGCCTGCAGGAGCGGGCTCTCCACGTGCAGGTGATTGGCCACATAGTCCAGGATGATGTTCTTGTCATCCCCGTGTACGTCGGATATCAGGCCGCGCAGTTCTTCAGGTGTACCATAGCGCGGGTCCAGCCTGGTCATATACACCGGCCAGTAACCGTGATAGCCGGTAAAGCGGGTATAGGGATCCTTGTTGAGTCCCCAGACGGTATAGGGGTTCTGCGTTATCGGGGAGATCCACAGGGTATTCACCCCGAGTGTATCGAAATACCCCTCGCGCAGCTTCGCATCTATGCCGGCCAGGTCGCCGCCGTAATAATCGGCCTCGGGCAGCACGTCCGGACGGTTGGCCTTCCAGTCATTGGCGGTGTTGCCGTTGACGAAGCGGTCTACCATTATCTGGTACATAATCCAGGCCTGGCGGTCAGTCCTTTCCAGTTCCGAAGCCGCAGCCATCACTCTCCCGTAGCGCACGGGCACGAGGATATCGCTTCCGGCCCCTTCGGCATTGTAGGTATAGATACGGATATAGGAGCGTTCCATATCCTCCGCATTGTCCGGGATATGCACGGTGAACTCACCGTTCTTGCGGTAGGACATGAAGTTGTGGTCCAGAAGGGCGTTCTGCCACAGTACCAGATAACCGGCCGGAGAGTTCTCGGCCCTGACGGTAAACTCGCGTCCTCCCATATTGCTGCCGACAGTGGCTATTGACGGCACCGCCGCACCCGCCGGAGTCTTCCGCTTCAGCACGATCACTCCGCACCCGTCCCCGGAAGTCACCTTGACGGCGGACACACTGCGCGAGTCAGGTCCGGCAATCACCAGCACAGTATCCATATCCTCTCTGGAGACCGGGACTATGGTATAATCCTCACTGCTCACAGCATCCACCTTCTCTATCCTGGGGAAATAATCCCTGACTATCAGCAGAGTGGTGTCCCCTGAAATCAGACAGGGCATGGCCGGAGCCGACTCCTCGTTGAAAAACGGAGCGTCCTCCACACTGTAGGAACATGAGACAGCAGCAGACAACATGACTGCAACTGCTGTAAAATATTTAATCCTAAACTTCATGACTGTTGGTTTTAAAAAAGAGGATGACCCAAAAGGAAGAATCCAGCGAAACGCAGAAATTACCCTTTTGAGTCACCCTCTTCTACATATTCAAGGGATATTATTCCACCGGTGTTCCGTAATCCTCCACACTGATCTCGGCAACCGGCTCATCCCAGTTGTTAAGATCCAGATATATACGGTAGTTACCCGGTTCTACGGTCAGATTGGCGCCGCCGGCGACCAGCTCGTCAAAAGAGCCGCCCCAGTCTGTTCCCCATGCTCCGTCAAGTCTGAACTTGAACTCCGCTGCGGTCTCTATTTCCACATCCGCATAGAATCTCTGATCCGGAAGCATCTGGGTCATCACGATATCCGCGCCGTCGGCCCAGTCTGTCATAGAGCCTGATATTCCGACGGAGTTGAAGCTCTTGACTACATTAAGAGTCAGAGTTGACCTGACAAAATGGAAGTTGTAGTAGCGATACTCGGAATAGTTGTTGATGTTAGTGCTGCCTCCGTCATCCCACAGAACGATGGACGGAGCCTCGGCCTCTGTCGAAGTCTCACTGCCGACACCCCAGTTGCCCTCATTCCAGTTCATGCCGCCGGTTATCTTGAATCCGTGGTTCTCACGGTTCTCACCGAAGTCGATGACACCGACATAGTTCTCCTCGTCCTCGGCATAGCTGTACAGATACCTGAGCACCTCGGTATTGGACCAAGTCCCGTCAGGCCATCCCCAAGGGTCTCCCACCACATACACAGCCGGATAGGTCTTCTCAGCATTATATGGAGTAACTGTAGTACTCCTTACATTGGAGTACAGGGGATCCACTTCGATGTTCAGACCGTCTCCTCTCATCTGGGCACCGATTCTGAAATACACAGTGACCGGCTTGTCAGGAGCGCAGGCAAGCGAGACCAGAGCATTGTTGAGAGCATTGTCCTCTACGAATATTGAATCAGCATTGTCAATATTGTCCACCGCCTTGGCATTGGCAAAACTCTCGTCAAGAGCGGCATAGAGAGTATAGCGCACGGCCACCGGCATTCCGAAATCCGCGCGTGAAAACCTCAGCATACCCAGAGTCAAGCTGTCCTCTACGAGTACATAACTTGATTCGGGAGCGGCTATCTCCTCCAGCACCGGAGCGACTGCCTTATCAGGATAGTAGACAGTCTTCTCCTTTTCAACGCAGGCCACCGTCAGAAGCACCGACATCATGGCTGCCGAAAATATTGTGAAAATCTTTTTCATATTCATTGTCCTTTAATTTTGACTATTAATATCCCGGATTCTGATCCAGTTTGTCGTTGGAGTTAATCTCTGTGGAAGGGATAGGATAGAGATTGCGGTGCTCCTCAACGGCACTGCCGGCAAAAGTATCACCTTTCCAGTCCCATACATACTCGTCGGTTGTGAACAGACCGAAACGGATCAGGTCCTGACGGCGCATACACTCCCAGTAGAGCTCACGGCCACGCTCGTCGATGATATCCCTCTCGGTTATCTCACCGGCACCCGAATAAGGTTCCAGACCGGCTCTCTCGCGCACGGCGTTGATGGATGCCAGACCGTCTGACAGGATACCGCCGTTACGGAACTGAGCCTCTGTCAGCATCAGATATGCGTCGGCCGCCCTGAATACAGGCAGGTCTGTATCGGGGAATGTGAGGGTGGCAGGTGTTCCGTCTGACCTGAGATTGGTGTATTTCTTCGTACACCAGCCGTAAGTGAACAATGTCATGTCCTCTATGCTTCGTGTATGCGGATCTATATCCTTGTCATTGAACTCGGCTCCGTCAGTAAAGAGGAATCTGGAATCGGCATCCTCATCGAACAGGTCGAGGAACTGAGGAGTGACCACGAGTCCGCCCCAACCGTCATCCACACCGAGAGCCG
Source organism: uncultured Bacteroidales bacterium (assembly GCA_949297365.1). Classification (GTDB taxonomy): domain Bacteria; phylum Bacteroidota; class Bacteroidia; order Bacteroidales; family UBA932; genus Coprenecus. Next base: position 31,718 of record CASFSL010000049.1, read on the forward strand.
AACTCCAGTTGGGAGCACCGGAAGGCACGGAGCCTTTGATCAGGAATGTGGTGATACCGTAAGACTGGATATTGGTACCGTCACTCTGCACGGCGAAGATAATCTCTTTGGACAGGTGGTTGTCCGCACGGAAATTGGACTGATAATCTGCGGGAAGTGCAGAATACGACTCAACTATCGTCTTGCTTTCCTCAGCGCACTCGGCCCACGCGCTTATGACAGGACGGCCCTGAGGATCATCGGAGGTGAAGACCTCTGCATTGAGATAGAGCTTGGCCAGAAGCATGGTTGCGAACTCACGGCTGCATCGGCCGTACTCTGTGGCGGAGGCAGGACGCAGCCCCTCGCGGAATCCGTTCTCACCGGCTATCTCATTCACCAGCCACTCGTAAAGGTCATAGCGGAGAATCTGGTCAGGACCGGTGGCTCCCACTGAATTGGCCTCGGTAGCAAACGGTACGTTACCGAACAGGTCTATGGCATGGTAGTAAGCCAAAGCTCTGACAGCCCTGGCCTGGGCCACCATATAGTCCATCTCCTCACCCTTGAGGCTGTCCGCTGCGGAAGCCGCCCTGCGGATAAACTCATTGCACTGACCTATCGTAAAATACATACGGGAGAACACCGCTGCCACAAAGATATCGGAAGTCGTCCACCGCATAGGATGCAAGTCTCTGATAGTAGCGTCGTTCCAGCATGTACTGGCCTCGTCCGTCGGCAGTTCCTGCAGACAGAACAGAGCCCTCAAGTACTGGCCGTAGCCACCGTCCACTCCGCTGATGTCGGCCTCCCCGCCCGGACCTTCGGAAGAACTTACTGCCAGAGAACTGTAACACTTGGCCAGCAGCTGCTGATAAGCCTCTATACTGTTGAGCACATCCTCGGGAAGAGTGATATTGGGGTCGATGGGAGTGACATCCAGGTCATTGACACAGGATGTGGTGGAGAAAGTCATTGCCACCGCCATCACCGCTGAAACTATGATTGTTGTAATTCTTTTCATAATCAGTTTCCTTTAGATAAGATTAGAAGTTGTATTTAAGACCTACGATATAGGTGCGGGGACGGGGATAGATGTTGTTGTCTATACCGTTGAACACCTCCGGATCTATACCTGAATACTTGGTGAAAGTAGCGACATTCTGCACTGTTCCGAACAGTGTCAGGGCACCGCCCTTGTCGAAGTCGAACATATAGCTGAGGGTAATGCGGTCAATCTTGAAGAAAGAGCCGTCCTCCAGCCAGAAGTCTGAGAAATAAGCCGCCTGGTTGAATCCCCACGCCGGAGCACCGGCTATCATATTGCGGACAAAGTTGTTAGTCCACAGATCCGAGAGAAGCGAATTGGCCGAGGCGTTGTTGTTGTACACCATCTGACCGAGATTGCCGTGACCGGCTATAGACAGGGTCAGGTTCTTCCAGGAAAGGGAGGTATTGAAACCGAGAGTCCACTTGGGTGCTGCCTGGCCGCTGAAATAACGGTCATCCGAGTTCACAACACCGTCTCCGTTGCGGTCTACATAGGCGTTGGGGATGGGATTGCCGTTTTCATCGTATATCTGCTCGTACACATAGAAGGTGTTGGCAGGATAACCCACCATGTGCTTCTGGATGGTATTGCTCATACCTCCGCTGATGCCGCCTGTATCCACGCCCATATAACCGTCACCGTCATTGGTGGTCAGCTTGGTGATGTGGTTCTGGTTGTAAGCGAAGTTGAAGCCCACTGTCCAGTTCCAGTCCTGAGTCTGTATGGGGATACCCGTAACCTCAAACTCAACTCCCTTGTTGACCAGATTTCCGATATTGGCGAAAAGGTAATTGGTCAGATTGGCTCCGGCAGCAATCGGAGTGAAGTTGAGCAGGTCAGTGGTGTTTCTGTAGTAGAAATCCACGGAACCGAACAGTCTGTCATCAAAGAAGCCGTAATCAACTCCTATGTTGTAGGTGGTGGTAGTCTCCCATTTCAGGTCAGCATTATAGCCTTCAGCCGTAATGGGGACAATTGGCACACCGCCGAACATATAGTAGCTGCCTATCAGGTTGGTCATATAAGTCGGGATGGACTGATAGACTTCTCCAATATCCTGCTGGCCTGTCTGCCCCCAGCTCAGGCGGAGCTTAAGGACGGACACCGTCTTTGAGTTCTTCAGGAAGCTCTCACCCTTGATGTTCCAGCCCAGGGCCACCGAGGGGAAGAAACCCCACTTGTTGTTGGAGAAACGGGATGTACCGTCCCAGCGGACAGTGGCTGTCAGCATGTAGCGGTTATCGTAAGAGTAATTGGCACGGCCGAAGAACGAGATGAGGAAATACTCGCTCTTGGTATGTACATCCTTGTATATTACGGGAAGTCCTGTTTCATCATCCGGAATGATACTCCGCTCCACATCGTTGTATTCGGTATAGAAGTGCTGCCAGGAATAACCGGCCATCACACCGAAACTGTGCTTGTCTATCGTCTTGGAGTAGTCGGCGTAGGCCTCAAGAGTCATGTCCTGCCTGGTCTGGTCATAAGGACGGAACATACCGCGGCCGGCCTGAACCTGGTCCTGTTCAGTGCGTTCAGACCCTACGGGAGAGATTGCCTGTGCATCCGAATGCGAATAGTCCATACCCAGATTGAGGTTCAGACGTAAATCTTCCAGTCCATGTATCTTATAGTCAATCTGCGCGTTACCGATAAAACGGGAAGCCTTGGCCCTGTCATCGTACTGTTCCAGCAATGCTACAGGATTCTTTGTTGCCTGAGTATTGTAGGCAAACGTCCCGTCAGGCTGAGGAGTGCCCCACATGAAATAGCCGTCGGTACCGTGATCACTGTATATAGGCTGTGTGGGGTCATACTGTGCCGCCGCACCTATAGCTCCCGTCTCGGCGAAACGGTTGTTCTGGAACATTCCCTTACCGTTGAGGGAGATGGTCAGATGGTCATCGAAAAAGGTAGGGGTCAGATTCAGAGAGACAGTACCTCTTTCCATGCCGGAGGTCTTCAGAGTACCTCTTTCATTGAGATATCCTCCGGATATACGGTAGGGCATATAACCGGCACTGCCGAACTTGAAGTTACCCTGCAGTCCCACATTGGCCTCATGGGTCATGCCGAGCTGGTAGATGGCCTTCTGCCAGTCCGTATTGGCATCACCCAGAGTCTGATATGCCGGAGAATCCTCACTGCCGGTATATGCCAGCACGGCGGCCCTCATCTCCTCGGCGTTCATCACGTCCAGATACTTGTAATTGTGTGAGAGGGAGAAAGTATAGTCTGCACTGATCCTGGGCACAGCCGAGTCATACTTGCTGCCCTTCTTGGTAGTGATGATGATCACACCGTTCGATGCACGCGAACCGTAGATGGCGGTCGCCGAGGCATCCTTGAGCACAGTGAAAGACTCTATATCACTGGGGTTGATACTTGAAAGCTGATCGGCCACACCGGTGATGCCTTCATTGGTGATGGGCAGACCGTCAATGACGATCAGAGGAGAGTTCTCGGCATTCAAGGAGGAACCGCCGCGGATACGGATTGTGGAAGCAGAGCCGGGTGCTCCGTCTCCGTCCGTGATAACCACACCGGCTGATTTGCCTTTAAGCAGTTCCGCCGGAGAGGTGACGGCTCCCTTGTTGAGCTGGTCGGCGCGGACTGTGGACACCGAACCGGTCAGGTCCTCTTTCTTGACCGTACCGTAACCGATAACCACCACCTCGTCCAGAAGCTCTGTGTCCTCTTCCAGGACGATAACCGATACCTCAGAGGCCGGCACGGTCACTGTCTTGTAACCGAGCAGCCTGATTTCAATCATGGAGGAGGCCGACGGGACAGTCAGTTCAAAATAACCGTCCATGTCTGTCTCCGTACCGTTCAGCGTGCCCTGCTCCAGGACCGCTGCCCCGGCTATAGGGCCCAGCTCATCGACAACACGGCCTTTGACCGTATACTGCGCGAACGCGCTTGTCAGAGAGAGCAATGTAACCGAGATTAGCACTGTCATCAATCTTTTCATACGTTAAATATTTAATGGATTGGTAATAAATTATTTTGTAATGATTACTTTCTATTGCCGAAGAGGCGCAACTGCACCGGGTCATCCTTGTCCTCCACGAACAGGACTGACAGCGCGGCTATCAGCAGACAAAGCCCCGAGAATACCATCGCATATATGGTATGTCCGCCGTAAACATGCCTGACCAGCACTCCGCCGAGCAGACCGTTGCATACCTGCGGGATGGTGATGAAGAAGTTGAATATGCCCATGAACACGCCCATCTTCTGCGCCGGAAGCGAACCGGCCAGGATTGAGTAAGGCATGGCCAGGATGCTGCCCCATGCCATACCCACACCTATCATGGATATGACCAGCATATTGGGATTCTTGAAGATGAAGAAAGAGGCAAAACCGAGGGCTCCCAGCAGCAGAGAGAGGGAGTGAGTGGCCTTGCGGCCTATCCTGGCGGCTATCAGCGGGAGCAGGAAGGCATAGACTGCCGCCACTCCGTTGTAGACTCCCTGCAGGACTCCTACCCAGTCCCCGGCATCACCGTAAGCAGCCGAGGCGCGGTCCACAGTGCCGTAGCAGTGCTCGGCCACGGCCGGAGTCATGTACACCCACATGGAGAACAGCGCGAACCAGGAGAAGAACTGCACCACTCCGAGCTGCACCATAGTCCTGGGCATACGGCCGAAGTCCCTGAATATCTCCAGAAAACCACCGTCCTTTTTCTTCTCCGTCCCGGGCTCGGGAGGATACTCGGAAGTGCTGCACACTGTCCACAGCACGCATACGAGCAGCACAGCCGCTCCGATATAGAACGCAGCCCTGACATTGGGGGCCACACCGCCCTCAACCGCAGGGGTATTGGACATACCGAACCAGTTGGTCAGCACAAAGGGCAGGACGGCTCCGACCACCGCTCCGATACCTATAAGGGATGTCTGCATGGAGAATCCCAATGTGCGCTGCTCCGAGGGCAGTTTGTCCGCCACCAGAGCCCTGAAAGGCTCCATAGCCACATTGATGGAGGCATCCATGATCATCAGGATACCGGCTCCTATCAGCAGCGGGGACATCAGGCCCGCAAGCGAAGGGGAGTTGGGCATCAGGAACAGCATGAGGGAGGCCAGAATGGCTCCTGCCAGAAAATACGGACGCCGCCGTCCCAGCCTGCACCATGTGCGGTCGCTGTAATGTCCAATGATGGGCTGGACTATCATGCCGGTGACAGGGGCCGCCAGCCAGAAATAAGACAGATGCTCCACGTCGGCGCCGAAAGACTGCAGGATACGGCTCACATTGGCATTCTGCAGGGCTAGACCGAACTGAATCCCGAGAAAACCGAAACTCATGTTGAAGATCTGCCAGAAAGTCATCTTTTTCTTTTCCATAATGACCGGTCAGTTTAAGTGATGTAAAATTACCACCGTATACCTTTTAATCATTATACTTTCCGACAGACTGTAGAAAAAGACTGACGGACTGTAACATTTTTTTAACAAACGGGATTTTAGTCTTAACTTTGCCTCCGCTATGGATGTCCTGATAATAGAAGACGAGCTCCCCGCTCAGCAGATACTCATAAGGCTGATAAAGCAGTATTTCCCCGATTTCAACATCATCGGGGCACTGGACTCTGTCAAGGCCGCCGCGAAGTACCTCCAGGACAACAGCCCGGACCTGATCTTCATGGACGTGGAGCTGTCCGACGGCAAGTGCTTCGAGATCTTCCGGCAGACGGACATCCTGTGTCCGGTCATCATCACCACCGCATACGCCGACTACGCTCTGGATGCCTTCAAGGTCAAGTGCATCGACTATCTAATGAAGCCCATCGAGTCCGGAGCTTTCAGGGAATCCGTTGAGAGATGCATGCAGTTATGCGGGGTAACTGCCACGAAAAAGGACAAGCCGGATATTACTGCCTATGCAAAACCGACTTACAAACATCACTATACCATAAAACTCGGCAGCCAGATACTGGCCATAGACACACGCGACATAGCCTATTTTCACTCCAACGACAAGTCCACGTACCTGGTAACCAGGAGCGGCAAGGAATACATGACTGACGAGTCCCTGGTAACGATAGGCGACGAACTGGATCCGTCCGTATTCTACAAGATCTCCCGCAAGTGCATCATCAGCATGGACTCCATATACACCATCTCCAAATACTTCAACTCCCGCCTGAAAGTCACCGTATCGCCCAGGAACATAGAGCCGATAATCGTGCCCAGGGACCGCGTCCAGCCATTCCTCGAATGGATTGAAGGCGCCTGATACAGACATCAGAGTATCAAAGGGATGCGGACTACGAACTCACTGCCGGCCTTTCCGGCTTCCACACTGCGGGAGAAGAGCATCTCATACTGACGGCTGATATTCCTGAGCCCCATACCGTTGGCATCCCCTGCCTGCTGCTTGGGATTGAGATTGTTGGAGACCGTGATGAAACGGCTGTCAGCACGAACGGTTATCCTTAGCCGGTTCTCCGAATTGACTACATTGTGCTTCACCGCGTTCTCTATCATCATCTGCAGGGCGCACGGGATGATCCTGGCCTCATTGTATTCCCGGGGAATATCTATGTCCGTCACGAACGCTGCGCCGAAACGCTCCCGCATCAGGTCACAGTACTTACCGACAAACTCCAGTTCCTCCTCCAGCATGACGACCGTGCTCTTCTCCAGTTTCAGGAAATAGCGGTACACCCCGGCCAGTTTCCCCGCATAATCACTGGCCCTGTCGGCGTCCTCGTGTATGAGGTACTGGAGCACGTTCAGGCAGTTGAACAGGAAATGCGGGTTGGTCTCGCTCTTCAGAAGCTGGTACTGATAGTTGGCCCTGGCACGCTTTTCAGCCTCCACGGCCACTGCCCTACGGTTGGACCAGCGGTAATAGAATATCAGGTCGGTCACCAGCACCGCAACAGCATTGAACACAAGATTGCTTACATAGATAAACGGGAAAAGCCTGTCAAAAAAGGGGGTGCCGTCAGACACCTCGCGGTACTGGTCCAGTCTCACCATAAGCGACACGGCGAATGCCATCACAGCTATGGCAGCCACCTCCACCAGAGAACGTACTATCGTCCTGCCTCCGTAAGGAAATTTCCTGACAAGTGCCCTGACTATGAAGAAATCAGCCAGCACCGCTCCAAGTGTAAGCGGGAATATGGACAGGGTCTGGAAGAGGAAGTCTCCGAAATACAGTCCGAAACTCTCGTAGAACAAGGGCATCACCTGCTCGATGAGGACTCTGGAGAAAAGGACTATGACAGCTATTATCACCAGGTCCAGAGCGGACACCTGACTATCTTCCCTTCTTTCTGACATTCCAGTTTCTTCTTACCAGCAGGATTACGGCCACACCGAGAAGCCCGGTGGTCACACTGGTCACTATCACATTGATCCAGACACCCCACGACGGAATTACACGCTCCAGCAGGTCCGCCCCTTCCGTCCCTATATAGAACCCTGCGAAACAGGCCAGGAAAGCCAGTCCGAGAAAGACGTCGAAAGAAGCCTTGTAGAAACGTATCAGGACATACACCATGCCTATCGTAAGACAAGTCAGGAATATGCCGTCGCCTACCTTTGTGTCGTGCAGCAGAAGGCACGTAAGGGCATGTGCGAACACAAAGACCAGCACTATGAGACTGGATTTGAGGAAGTCCCGGCCAGGACTTTCCAGTATGGAGAAAAACCGTTTCATAGTCTCAGATATTTCTGTAAAATTAAGGATTTTTAGATAATTTTGCAAAAAAATAGGCGCGATGGTCATTCATTTTCTTATCAATTTCCACACCGTGTGGGGACAGCGGCTGTATATCACCGGCTCTCTGCCGGAACTTGGCGGGGGAGACGCCTCAAAGGCAGTCCCGATGTCCTGGACAGAAGGCGGAACATGGACGAAAGACATAAAGCTAACATCCCTCCAGGAGAGAAACCTTTCCTACAGATACCTCGTCAGATCCGATGACGCAGGCGAATTCCATGAGGCAGGGCCGGAGAGGACGCTCGGTCTGAACAGCGCCTCCAAGGAGCTGTTTCTGAGGGACGAATGGCAGGGCAATTCCGAATCCGCCCCGCTGCTGACAGCCCCGTTCTCGGAGATATTCTACTCCCACGGGCACAATGAGACCACTCAGATGCACCTGCATACCAGGGAACTGATCATACGGGTCACAGTCCCTGCCGTGGAACCTGACTGCATACTGAAGCTGTGCGGAGACTCTCCGCTGCTGGGCTCGTGGGAGCCGGACAAGGCCCCGGCCATGACTCCGGTCCACGGTTCCCGGTGGGTACTGCACCTGCCCGCGGACAAACTGGGAACGGACATCGAGTACAAGTTCGTAAAATACAACACACGTGACGGCAGGGCAGTCTGGGAAGACACCGGCAACCGCCGCCTCAGCATCCCCGTGCTCAAAGCACACCAGACCCTGTCCGTGGAGCACTCCATGGCGGCGTTCAATACCGGATGTCCCAGATTCTACGGCACAGCCGTCCCGGTATTCGCCCTGCGGAGCGCGACAAGCTGCGGCATAGGTGATTTTACAGACCTTAAAGCCTTGGGAGACTGGGCAAAAGCCTCCGGACAGAACATCCTGCAGATACTGCCGGTCAACGACACCACCTCCACCGGCACCTGGACTGACTCCTATCCCTACGGAGGCATCTCGGTCATGGCCCTGCACCCCATATTCATCAACATCACGGCCATCGGCCCGATAAAGAACCCCGGAGCCAGGGCTGCCTACGGCAAGGAACGGAAAGCTCTGGACGCTCTTTCCGCCATTGACTACGAGAAAGTGCTGGCCCTCAAGACCAGATACCTCAGACTCCAGTACCGGACCTATGCCTCAGAGACCTTCGCCGAACCGAAATTCCTGGCATTTTACCATAAGAACAAAGAGTGGCTGCTGCCCTACTGCGCCTTCTGCGCCCTGAGGGACAAGTACGGCACTGCCGATTTCTCAAAATGGGGCGAGGAGGCCAGATGCACTCCCGGACTGATAGCGCGGCTCAACACCAAGGGCAGCGACATCTATCCGGAAATATCCTACAACCTGTTCGTACAGTATCACCTGCACAGCCAGCTGCTGGACTCCGTCAGATACCTCCACTCGATAGGGATAGCCCTCAAGGGGGACATACCCATCGGCATCACCCGCAACAGCGCGGACGCATGGGCCTCTCCGGAACTGTTCAACATGGACTCCCAGGCCGGTGCCCCGCCGGATGATTTCTCCGCCGAAGGACAGAACTGGGGATTCCCGACCTACAACTGGGACAAGATGGCAGAGACGCAGTACAGCTGGTGGAAGAAACGGTTTGTCAAGATGGCCGAATACTTCGATGCCTACCGCATAGACCACGTACTGGGATTCTTCCGCATCTGGGAGATTCCGTCCCGGCAGATCAAGGGAGTCATGGGGCACTTCTCTCCCGCCCTGCCGATGAGCTATGAGGAGCTGCGGGACCGGGGATTCGACTTCGACTACGCCAGACACGCCACTCCGTACATAAGATATTGGCAGCTGCGGGACATGTTCGGGGACAAGACCGACACGGTCATGAGGGAATACCTGGACAGCAACCGGTACGAGGTCTTCACCCTCAAGCCGGAGTTCAGCACCCAGCGGAAGATAGAAGAGCATTTCGGTCCGGGACAGGACGATATAAAGGACGGCCTCATGGCCCTCGTATCCGAAGTGCTGTTCCTGGAAGACGAGCGGCAACCCGGAAAATTCCACCCCAGGATATCCGCCCAGTTCACCTATTCCTACCGGGACCTGCCCGGGGAGCAGAAAGAAGTGTTCAACCGGATATACGACCATTTCTTCTACAAGAGACACAACGGCTTCTGGAAAGAATCGGCCCTGCGCAGACTGCCTGTACTGATATCCTCCACCAACATGCTCACCTGCGCCGAGGACCTGGGCATGATTCCGGACTGCGTACCGGAAGTACTCCGCAATCTCAGGATGCTGTCCCTGGAGATATTCAGGATGTCCAAGGATCCGGAAAAGGCCTTCGGAGACCCGGCTCACTACCCCTACCTGAGCGTCTGCACCACCGGCACTCACGATACCAGCACCCTCAGGGCCTGGTGGGAGGAGGACCGCAGTGCGTCCACCCGTTTCTGGCACGAGATGCTGCATGAAAGCGGAGAGCCGCCCTATTACTGCGAGCCGTGGCTATGCGAGAAGATTCTCAGGCTGCACACCTCCAGTCCCTCCATGCTGACCATACTGCCGCTGCAGGACTGGCTGTCAATAGACGGCAGCATAAGGGCACAGGATCCGGCATCAGAGCGCATCAACGTGCCGTCCAATCCCAGGCATTACTGGAGATACAGGATGCACCTGTCCCTGGAGGAGCTTACCGCCAACGAGGCTTTCAACGGCATGATCAAGAGCCTGACAGAGGCCTGACATACCCCTTTGGAACGGTTATTGTACATCTACCGGGATATCCGCAAAACTCTGATTTATGAAAAAGGCCGCATATATCCTACTGCCGCTTGTCAGCCTCGGCATCCTGGCCGGATGCTCGGCTGACCCTGCCACCGCAGTCGAGGGGGAATATACCCTCGAAGCGCAGAGCGTACAGATCAACGGAGTCATCATCAACATGGGTGACTGGCCGGGAGCTTCAGTGAGCATAGCCGGCACCGGCGAGAGCAGCGCAGATGTAAGCATAGACAGCCTCCTGCTTGGGTTTGAGGAACTGTCAGTGCCGTGCGAGGTGTCCAGGACAGACCGGGACAAATACTCGTTCTACGGAGCATACTCCGGTCAGGACAGGGCGATAGAGCTGAACGGCAGCGTCAACAAAGGACGGCTCTCGCTGAGCATCACCGATCTGTACACTACGGAAGCGGCCGGACGGTGGAGGCCGTCTTCTGCAGAGGACGGTCTTGCAGACCTCCATATCACATTCGAATGCACTGCGATATCCGGTATCCCGCTGGGAGACACCACTATAAGCCTGGAGACTGCCGTGGCTCTGGCCAATACCGCACTGCGTACCGCCCTGACCCCGGTTCTCGACCATTTGGACTATATGGAACTGAGCCGCACCGGTTACATCAACATAGCCTGGTCCGGGGATATCAGCGACGCTCTCAGACCTCTGCTGCAGGATGTCATACAGTACTGGCCCGACCCTGAGCAGGGACAGCTTCACCTCTACCTGCGCAGGACACTCACGGACGGGCTGGACCTTCCCGTATCACCTCTGGACGTTCCGGCCGGATGCACTGTCAGCGGCTCAAACATGACACTGACGCTGGACAAGACAGCCCTGAAGCCTTTTGCAGACATGCTGCTGTCAGCCGCCGGAGACCTGAGTTACAGCGATTACACCGAAGCCGGCTCTCCCCTCGGAGACCTTACCGAGACACAGTTTGACGAATACAAGGCCCTGCTGCCCCTCATCCAGGGCGTGCTGGCCATGCCCTCAACCACATACGGAGCAGAGATTATATTTGAAAAGACAGAATAAACACAAACCAAAATTATTGATTTACTCATGAAAAAAATTATGTTTCTGGCCGCAGCCTCCCTCGTGCTGCTGGCCTCCTGCGAGAAAGAGAAAAACGACAACGGACAGACATCCGCAACTCTTGTCGGCGAATGGGCTATCAGCCATGCGTCGATAGCATTCCAGCATCCAGACCTTACTAGCATCGACCTGAGCGTCATCTCTCCCGAACTGGGCGAGATAGCCATAAGCGACCTGATTGCCATGGGGAACGAAGCGATTAACAACAGCCTGAAAGAATTCCCTTCCACGTACCCTGATCTGACATTGACCGAGAACGGCGGCTTCATACTCGGAGATCTCGACACGCCTCTCACCTACACCACTGAAAACTCCACTATGACAGTACATGCAGACCAGTCTGTCATCAGCAGCCTGACCGAACAGATCAAGAATGAGCAGGACATCATGAACATACTGTCCATGCTGGGTCTGGCCGAACTGATCGAGAATCCCCAGAGTGTGGACATTCCCCTCACATACAGTGTATCGGAGGGTTCTCTGTCACTTACCGTCACACAGGAAGCCGTTGAGCCCTACAAAGACCTGTTCACCCCGGCCGTGGAGACCATCTCCGGATTACTTAACTCCCTTACATACGAGACGTTCTTAGCTCTGCTCCAAAGCAGCGGTCTGGAACTGGCAGATACCGTCACCGCCGAGAACTTCCCGGCCATCAAGCAGACGCTTATCGATGTCTTCACCGCACTGACAGACGGCAAGGCCGAATATTCTGTCACTACCGATCTCGTACCCTTCGTAGGCTAAGTCCATGCCCGCCAAAGTCAAGACAGTATGGTACTGTACTTCCTGCGGTAACGAGACTTCCAAATGGATGGGCAGATGCCCCGCCTGCGGAGAGTGGAATACCATCAAGGAGGCCCCCCGGGAGAGAGCTTCATCCTCCCGGGACAGGTCTCTTGTAGGCCTCAGCAGTCCCAAGCCGGTATCCCTCAAAGAGATACCCGTATCGGAGGACAGCCGGATGCTGGTCGGCAACCGGGAAGTCGAGCGGGTGCTGGGAGGCGGCATTGTCCCCGGCTCCATGATACTCCTGGGAGGCGAGCCTGGCATCGGCAAGTCCACCCTGGCCCTGCAGATACCGCTCCGATGCAAGGGTCTGCGCACCCTCTATGTCTCGGGCGAGGAATCTCCGCGCCAGATAAAGCTGAGGGCCATGAGGCTGCTCCGCAAGGAGGACGGGGAGATGGAGGACAACTGCACCGTACTGGGCGAGACTCTTGTGGACAACATCATCAAATACGCGCAGGAACTGACTCCTGACCTGCTCGTAGTGGACTCGATACAGACCATCTACACGGACAGCGTGGAGTCAGCCGCCAGCTCCGTCACCCAGATAAGGGAATGCGCCGCCCGGCTGCTGCGCCTGGCAAAGGAGAGCGGCATACCGGTGATACTCATCGGACACATCACCAAGGACGGAGCCATCGCCGGCCCGAAAGTACTGGAACACATAGTGGATGTCGTACTGCAGTTCGAGGGCGACATCCGTCACTCGCACCGCATCCTGCGCAGCATCAAGAACCGTTTCGGCTCGACCGACGAACTGGCCATCTTCGAGATGACCGGCTCGGGCCTCAGGGAAGTGGAGAATCCGTCCGAGATCCTGACGCCCATGCACGACAGCACGCTCAGCGGAGTGGCCGTAGGCAGCATCGTGGACGGCTCCAGGCCCTTCATGATAGAGATACAGGCCCTGGTCTCCTCCGCCGTCTACGGGATGCCGCAGAGATCGGCCACCGGTTACGATGTCCGCAGACTCAATATGCTGCTGGCCGTACTCGAGAAAAGAGCCGGCTTCAAGCTCTCGGCCAAGGACGTGTTCCTCAATGTGGCCGGAGGCATGAGAGTGGGCGACACGGCCTGCGATCTGGCGGTAGTGGTGGCCATACTCTCCTCCAATTTCGATCTGGCCGTCAGCCAGGGCTCGTGTTTCGCCGCCGAGGTAGGACTGAGCGGAGAGATACGTCCCGTGGGCCGCATCGAGGCCCGCATAGCCGAAGCCGCACGCCTGGGCTACAAGGAGATATACATCTCGTCCTACAGCCTGTCGGATGACCTGCGCAACAAGCCGCACGGCATCCGGGTCATAGAGATAAAGGATATCGCGGAGCTTTGCCGCAGTCTGTTCAGGGAAAACCGATGATGAGAAAGGTCGCATTAATTTCTACCGTCCTTCTGCTGCTGACCATGTCAGCCCCGGCCCAGGAGCCGGCGATATCCGTTTCCTCCCGGGCAGCGGACATCGCCGCCTATGCGGAACAGGTCAGGCAGCAGTGGAAGATACCTGGCATGTCGCTGGCTGTCATCCATGGAGACTCCACAGTTCTGGTGCAGGGTTTCGGCGTAAAGGAAAAAGGCGGCAATGATCCTGTCACTCCGTCTACACTCTTCCACATAGGTTCCATGACCAAGGCATTTACCGCCACAGTCATAGCCTCCTTAGTGGACGAAGGGCTGCTGTCCTGGGACGACACCGTAAAGGACATCCTGCCCGATTTCGACTGGTACGACGACAGCGTGGAGAACGCGATGCAGGTGCGCGACCTGCTTACCCACTCCACCGGGCTGGTGGCCCAGGCCGGAACCTACATTGCCAATCTCGGATACAACCGGGACGACATCTACCGGATGTTCCGCTATATCGAGCCTGTCTATCCGTTCCGGGAGAAGTTCGCCTACAACAACATCACCTTCATCATCGCGGCCCGCATCATAGAGACCGTCACAGGCAAGTCCTGGGAGGACAACATCCGGGAGAGGATCTTCAATCCACTGGATATGAGTTCATCCGTACCCGGCTCTGACGGCTACAGGGCCGCCGGCAAAAAAGCCTCCACGGCGCACTATTTCGGATACAACAAAGGCTCCATCTATGTCACTCCGCTGTACGGAGAGGAGAGGGCCCTGCACTGGGTGGACGTGATAGGCCCGGCCGGAAGCATCAGCTCCACAGCCGAGGACATGGCCAAGTGGGTGCGCTTCCATCTTGACAACGGAAAAGTAGCCAGGCTCATCACTCCGGACAGTTCGTGGCACACCTCCTTCCCGGCCGACATCAACGCCCTCTACGCCTATTTCCCCGAAAACGGCTGCAGCGAGGCGGCGGAATTCCGGTTCTATCCATATCATGACACTATCCGGCTCATCTCCGGGAAGCAGATGGACTTCCTGCACACCGGGGCCGTCCATGTCAGGACCGACACCACCATGACCCGCGACTACGGCTACTGCTGGTACGTGGAGCACAACGACAGATACGATGTCATCTATCACACCGGCACCACCTGGGGATTTACCGGCGTATGCGGATTCGTACCCGGACTGGACCTGGGCATCGCCCTGCTGTGCAACTCAGAGGTGTCCGAATACGCCCGCCTCGGCCTGATGCGATACATCATCGACCTCTATCTCCAGGACGGCATCGTCCGGGACTGGAGCACGGAGGGACTGGAGCAGTGGTTTGCCGACAGACAGAAACCCCGGCGCCGTGCCGTACCGTGCACAATAAAAAGAGACAGCCGGACTCCTGATCCGGCCAGACTGGTCGGACTCTACACCAAGCCCGAACCGTTCGGAAATGCCGAGGTCACTCTTAAAAACGGCCGGCTGTATCTGACCATAGGACGCTACGGCTGGACCCACAGACTGGACCACTACAGAGGCAATGAATACTGGCTGCGCTCCGACGGCCACACCTTCCCTGTCTACTTCCACAACTACAGCGAAGGGGACAGCGGCCCCGTGGATTTCGAGATTGATTTCAACTACAACGAGAACTTCGGCCCCTGGCTCCAGCAGCCCCGGCCATGATCATCACACCGGCCAGCTCATCGCCGGAACCTGACAGGCGTTTCGGAAGCAGCGGTGCAGGCTTTGGGAAATCACTCCTAATTCACAGCGACTTACAAAATGTGCATTATTCTGACTCAACACCCTGACAATCAGCGATATTTGCATCGCCACCGCACCACATCTCCAAAAACCATCCGCCACGAGCCTAACACAATCCGTATCGGCAACTCCTCCGAACATTCCGAGAGGACGATTACCCGGTCATTGCAAATGTGATACTCTATTTTGAGACACCAAAATTCTTTCCAGAGAAAAGGTTACCGGCAGTTAGTTACTCTCCCGGCTTCGGCTACTACCGCACTCAAGGTCCCGACTTCTTCCACAATCAGCGGTAGCAGGTGATTTTGCAAAAAGCGTAAAAAAGTTTTGACCACTTTCGTAAAAACTTGATACAAGGAGGCTTCGGCTGCCTTTATTTTTTGTAGCTTTGCTTTATGTTTAATCTTTTAATATGTGAGTTATGGAAAATGCGAATGAACAAAAGAGCGAACAGACTAAGGTACCACAGACAGTACGGAGCGAACCGGACAACACCAATGCCGGAAAGAAAAGGAAGGTCAGCAGGACCTGGGAGGCCGCCATGCGGTATAAAGGCAGTGTGATAGTTCTTGACCCTACACTGTATGAGCGATGAGATACCTGATAGATACGAACATCATCGTTTATATCATCAGCGACCCTGATTCTCTGGACAATGACGTAAAAGCGATAATAGCAGACCCCGACAACATACTTTATACAAGTGCCGAATCTGCAAAGGAGCTGGTCATCGCATACAGAAACAAAGGCTTACTGACAAAACGATGGAAAAAGGCCGAAGACATGCTGCATTCGATTGAGGAGGAGTACGGCATATACATCCGACCTTTCAACCGCGAGCACATCTATACATACGCCGGGCTGAGGCTCAACACACAGCAGGACCACAAGGACCCGTCTGACCACGTCATCATCTCCCACGCCATCACCGAGCACCTGCCGCTGATCTCCAGCGACACTCGCTTCGGCTACTACCGCCCCCAAGGCCTAGACTTCATCTACAACCAGCGGTAATCTGATCTGCGGACGGCGTTACCACTTCCGTAAAACATCAACCGGAAGCACTCTCGGACGGGGACTCATTTTATAAGCGTTCTGCCAGAAAGACCGGTGTGAGTGTCTTCCAATATCTGCATCTGACGGATAGCAATCTGATTGAGTTTGATAAGCCTTTCGCGCTGGGGCAGGCCCTCGTTGATAAATACAGCATTGAGGCTCTCCATGTTAGACAGGCAGATAAGTTCGTTGATACCGGCATAGTCGCGGATGTTGCCTTTCAGGTCGGGATGTGCTTCACGCCACTCGGCAGCAGTCATGCCGAACAAGGCCACATTCAGCACATCAGCCTCGCTCGCATAGATACGGTTCGCCTGCTGCGGAGTCACCTCTGATGGTACAAGGTTATGCTTGATAGCATCGGTATGGATGCGGTAGTTTATCTTGGAAAGTTCCCGTTTGGCCGACCATCCCAACCGGGCCTGTTCCTGCTCCTTCAGCCGCTGGAACTCTTCTATTAGATAGAGTTTGAAAGGGACGCTGATGGCGGTGCCAAACTCGAAAGCGATGTCTTTATAGGCGTATGTGCCGCCATACCGCCCTTTCCTGACCACGATGCCGATGGCATTGGTACTCTCAATCCATTCGGATGCGCTCAAGACGAAACTTGGCAAACCTGCCTGCTTTCTAAAGTGGTCAAATTCGACCACTTTAAAACCGGGATTATGAATCATCTCCCACGTACCCAAAAACTCGATGGTATATCTGTTGCGCATCCAGTTCTTGATAATATCAGCGGCACGGCTGTATCCATCTTTGGCGCCTGCCATATCTGTCAGCGATATGTAATCTCTCTCCGCCAGTGCCAGGACAGTAATATCCGAGCCTTGTACTTTAATTTTTGCCATCGCCTGTCAATTTTATGTTATGCCCAGCAAAGGTAAGCAGACTTTTCCGGACGGCGTTACCACTTCCGTAAAACATCTGCCGGATGCACTGCCGGACGGGACGGAAATGCCGGATGATTATTTTTTGAAGCGACGGTGCAGGCTTTGGTAAAATCGCTCCTAATTCACAGTAACTTACAAAATGCGCTGCACATTTGATCCGGTTTGAAACAGGCCAAATGTGCATCATCCTGACGTAACACGCTGATATTCCGAGGTATGCATATCGCCGTTGCACCACCACTTCAAAAACCATCCGTCACAAACCTAACAGCAGGGCGGTGATGGCTGTTGTGCTTCTGCAGGTCCAGCTGCAACTGGCGGCTGACGGTCTGTGTGTAGATATCGGCCTTCACGCCGGCATTGCGCTTGCTGAGCATCAAGAGCACCGACTCGTCCACATAGTTGTCTATCAACAAAAGGGATACCTTTGCGGAGCGGATAAGATCGATGGCGAATTTGTAGGCGTCAAATATCTGACCGTCGTAGAATACGCCTTCTACCGGCGGCAGCGAGGTACGGACGAAGAAGTCCACCTTGTCCGTAAGGCATTCTATCTGCCTTTCGTGCTTCTGGAGCCTTGTGTCAATCTGCTCCAGCCGACAATTGACGGCATGGCCTTTCAGCAGATATTCCTTCAGCACTTTGTTCGCCCATTGCCGAAACTGAATTCCCCTCTTACTATTTACCCGAAATCCTATCGAGATTATAGCATCAAGATTGTAATATGTCAGCACCCTCTCTACATATCTTCGTCCCTCCTGCCGAACTGTTCGGAAATCCCGAACAGTTGAACTTTCATCCAGCTCTCCTTGTTCGTATATGTTTTTGATATGCTCACTGATATTGGCCTTGCTGGATTGGAACAATTCAACTATCTGCGCCTGAGTAAGCCACACGGTCTCATCTTCCAGCCGCACTTCCAGCCTCACTTCGCTGTCCGGCTGATACAGTATGATCTCCCCTCTTTTCTCCATGACGCAAAGGTACGCAGATTTTCCCGGACAGCGTTACCACTCCCGTAAAACATCACACCCGGGACATTTATTTTCAAATAAATATTGCATACCACGATAAAACCACTAACTTTGTCACTCGGAATTTTTTGCAAAATTTCCGAGTAATTTTACGCATATATGACTGTATATAAGCAGATTGAAAACAAAGTACTGAAAAGCAAGGACGGAACCCTTTTCTTCACATCCTCCTTCCCTGGCTATGATGAAGAGTATGTCGGCCAGGTACTTTCCGGCCTGTGCCGGAAAGACATCCTCGTGCGCATAGCATTCGGCATATACCTCAAGCCCGTCAGAAGCCGCTTCGGCATAGTCTACCCCCAGCCCTCGGAGGTCGTAGCCGCCATAGCCCGTCGAGACAAGGCGAAGATACTGCCCTCCGGCAATACCGCAGCCTATCACCTCGGACTGACCACCCAGGTCCCGATGCGTTCCGAATACATCACCACCGGCTCGGCAAGAGTCATAAAGATAGGAAACCGCAGCATCGCCCTCAAACGCAGCGTACCCCGCAACTTCGCATACAAAGACCCGATGTTCCCCGTTCTCGTGCAGGCACTCAAAGCCATCAAGGAAGAAAACCTCACCGAAGAGCACCTCGGCATCATACGCAGACTGCTTGAAGACCGTCCGCAGCAGGACACCTGGCAGCACGACATCCGGCTCGCCCCCGTATGGA
>CASFSL010000050.1 GCA_949297365.1 uncultured Bacteroidales bacterium
AAACGTTCGTTTAATTAGTACTCCAAGCAATCTATATGGGCGAAAATCAAATGATTATACAATAGGAGCTCCAGGAATTATTCTATCCGGTCCTTGATCTTGTATTCGTTGCGTGTGGTGTCGGAGCGCCGCGACTAAGCCTCCCCGTTGGGGAGGTTTGGAGGGGGTGGACACAACAGTGCCGCACGCTGCCGCAGCAAGAGAGGTGCTGTCCTTCTATTTTACTACTTCCTTGATTTTGTATTCGTTGCGGGTGGCACTGTTTCTGGATACCAGTTCACCGAGGAAACCGGTGAGGAACATCATTACGCCGACAAGGATGGCCACGAGAGCCAGGTAGAAGAGGGGCTGGTCGGTGACATAGCGGAACTGCAGGCCGTGTACCTGCGAGACAATCTTGTCGATGATCAGCCAGAGGGCAATGACGAAGCCTATGAGGAAGAATACGATGCCCCAGACTCCGAAGATGTGCATGGGCTTCTTGCCGAAGCCGGAGAGGAACCATATCGTCATCAGGTCGAGGAAACCGTTGAAGAAGCGGCTCATGCCGAACTTGCTCTTTCCATATTTGCGCTTGCGGTGGACGACGACCTTTTCTCCGATCTTGGTGAATCCGGCGTTCTTGGCTATGTAGGGGATGTAGCGGTGCATGTCCCCGTAGACCTCTATCTCCTTGACCACCTCACTCCGGTAAGCCTTCAGGCCGCAGTTCATGTCGTGCAGTTTCAGGCCGGTCACCTTGCGGGCGGTGAAGTTGTATATCTTTGAGGGTATGTTCTTGGTGAGGGTGTTGTCGTGGCGGACCTTCTTCCAGCCGGATACTAAGTCATAGCCGTCCTCGTGTATCATGCGGTAGAGCTCCGGAATCTCGTCAGGGCTGTCCTGCAGGTCTGCGTCCATGGTGATGACCACGTCGCCGGCGGCCTCGCGGAAGCCTGTCTGGAGGGCTGCCGACTTGCCGTAGTTGCGGCGGAAACTGTAGGCGCGGATATGGGGATTGACAGCGGAGAGTTCCTTTATCGTCTCCCAGGAGCCGTCATCGCTGCCGTCGTCTATCATCAGTATCTCGTATTCGATGCCGGCTATGGGCGAGCCTGCGATGGCACGGTCTATCCACTCCGTCAGTTCGCGGAGGGACTCGTTCTCGTTGTAGAGGGAAATTACTATAGAAAGGTCCATGGGTTTACTCTTCGGTGCCGGAATAGCCGGATGTGCTGTTGAACGGGTTGGAGCTGTCCTTTTTGGCGAAGGCAGCCAGGATGGCCGATACGATCAGGCCGCAGATGACGCATCCGATGAACTGGGACAGGGTGATGATGACCGGCATGGAGCGGGCAAGCATGTCGTAGTCCATGGCCTCGGCCAGACCCATTGACTCGTATGTGGCGAACATCGTGTCCAGCAGAGTGGTCAGAGAGTCGGGGAGAATGACCGTATAGGTGAGCAGCACGAACAGGGTGCAGACTATGGCTGAGAAAGTGCATACCGCCATACCGAAACCGAAAGACTGCCCGTATGTGATGTACTCCCATGAGTCGGCGTTGCGTCTCATGGCGTAGTAGACTATGTATACGGAGCCGCACAGCTTGATGACGCTCAGGAGGACATTCAGTACTGCCGGCAGCTGGAATATGCTGGTGACTAAATTAATTACTACGGAGACACTTGCGAGTATCAGACCGTATTTCGCGGCTTCAGACCAGTTAAGTTTGTAGTTCATCTCGGAATTAGTTGGATTTGACTGCAAATTTAGTAATTTTGCAGTTTGGATTCAAATAAGAAAGCAATTTATTCTATTATGATAGATATAACATTTCCTGACGGCAGCGTCAGAAGCTATGAAAAGGGTATCACTCCTTATCAGATCGCGGAGCAGATATCTCCGCGTCTCGCAGGCGAGGTGCTTGCGGCATCATTCAACGGAAAGGTAATAGACCTTGAGCTTCCTCTTAATGAGAGCGGTGAGCTCAAGTTGCATAAATGGGAGGACCAGGAGGCCAAGTCCACGTTCTGGCACTCTTCGTCCCACCTTATGGCCGAGGCACTGGAACTCCTTTACCCCGGCATCAAGTTCGGTATCGGACCCTCTATAGAGAACGGATTCTACTATGATGTGGATCTGGGGGACAGGACCATCACCGACTCCGACCTCAAGAAGATCGAGGACAAGATGATAGAGCTGGCCCGTCAGAAACAGCATTTCGTACGCAAGGAAGTATCCAAGGCCGAGGCCATGGACACCTATACTAAGAAAGGCGACGAGTACAAGTGCGACCTCATCGGAGGTCTCGAGGACGGAACCATCACATTTTACACCAACGGCAGTTTCACCGATCTGTGCCGCGGACCCCATCTCAGGGATACTTCTGTAATCAAGGCCGTTAAGCTGACATCTATCGCAGGAGCTTACTGGAGGGGCGACGAGCACAACAAGATGCTCACCCGTATCTACGGCATCACATTCCCCCAGAAGAAGCTGCTGGACGAGTACATCGCCCTGATGGAGGAGGCCAAGAAAAGAGATCACCGCAAGATAGGCAAGGAGCTGGAGCTCTTTACGTTCTCTCCGAGAGTAGGAGCCGGCCTGCCTCTGTGGCTGCCCAAGGGAGCTGCCCTGCGCGAGCGTCTGGAGATGTTCCTGCGCAAGGTGCAGAAGGCCTACGGCTATCTTCCCGTGATTACCCCGCATATCGGCCAGAAGGAGCTCTATGTGACATCCGGCCACTATGCCAAGTACGGTGCGGACTCATTCCGTCCCATCACCACGCCCCAGGAGGGAGAGGAGTTCCTTCTGAAGCCCATGAACTGCCCTCACCACTGCGAGATATACCGCAGCAAGCCCCACTCATACAAGGACCTGCCTATCCGTCTGGCCGAGTTCGGCACGGTGTACCGCTATGAGCAGAGCGGCGAACTGCACGGTCTGACCCGCGTGCGCGGCTTCACACAGGACGACGCCCACATCTACTGCCGTCCCGACCAGCTCAAGGATGAGTTCTGCAAGGTGATAGATATCGTGCTCTATATCTTCAAGACGCTTGACTTCGACGAGTACATCGCCCAGGTATCCCTGCGCGACAAGAATGACCGCAGTAAATATATAGGTATAGACGAGAACTGGGAGAAGGCCGAGCAGGCCATCATCGAGGCGGCTCAGGAGAAGGGCCTGAAGACCATCGTGGAGTACGGCGAGGCCGCTTTCTACGGTCCTAAGCTGGACTTCATGGTCAAGGACGCCATTGGCCGCCGCTGGCAGTTGGGCACCATTCAGGTGGACTACAATCTGCCCGAGCGTTTCGAGCTCGAGTACACCGGAGCGGACGACAAGAAGTACCGTCCTGTGATGATACACCGCGCTCCGTTCGGCTCCATGGAGAGGTTCGTGGCAGTGCTCATAGAGCACACCGGCGGCAAGTTCCCTCTGTGGCTCACACCCGAGCAGGCGGTGGTGCTGCCCATCAGTGAAAAATACAACGATTACGCAAAAAAAGTTTGCGAATTGCTTAATAATTACGATATTCGCGCCTCGGTTGACGAGCGTAACGAGACTATCGGCAAGAAAATCAGGGAGAACGAGCTCAAGCGAATCCCCTTCCTGCTGGTGGTCGGCGAGAAGGAGGAGGCAGGTGGAACTGTCTCTGTCCGCCGTCAGGGAGAGGGGGACAAAGGTTCCATGACCCCTGAGGAATTCGCTGCGAAAGTCAATGAGGAAGTAAAAAACATGATTAACTAAAACTTTAAAGGAGGACTACTTTATCGCAACACCTGTAAAAAAGCGCCCTTATACGGGTGCTCCCCGGCCCAATATGCCGCAGAATGGAAACAACAGCGCAGAGGGCCGCAACAACAATGGAAACGGCAGCCGCCAGCCGGCAAAGGATGACGGGCCGAAGGTCAATGACGGGATCACGGCACCTAAGGTAAGGCTTGTGGGAGACAATATCCCTCAGCCGGGTATATATCCATTGCGGGAAGCCCTGAGGCTTGCGGAGAGCCTCGAGCTGGATCTGGTGGAGATATCCGCGAAGGTTGATCCCCCTGTCTGCAAGATCATAGACTACCAGAAGTACGTCTATCAGCAGAAGAAGAAGGCGAAGGAGATGAAGTCCAACGCCTCCAAGGTAGTGATAAAGGAGATACGCTTCGGTCCCAACACCGACGAGCACGACTTCCAGTTCAAGCTCAAGCACGCCATAAACTTCCTGCAGGAAGGCTCGAAGGTCAAGGCGTACGTGTTCTTCAGGGGCCGTTCGATACTCTTCTCCGAGCAGGGTGAGAAGCTGCTGCTGCGTTTCGCCCTGGAACTTGAGGAGTATGGAAAGGCGGAGCAGATGCCGAGACTGGAGGGCAAGAGGATGATAATGATGATCGCTCCTGTAAAGAAGAAATAACCGTTTTGTAACGTTTTTATAGTTTAATTAAATTTATTGTAACAATGCCCAAAATGAAGACCAACTCCGGTGCCAAAAAGCGCTTCGTGCTTACCGGAACTGGAAAAGTGAAGAGAAGACACGCTTACCACAGCCACATTCTCACCAAGAAGACGACAAAGCAGAAAAGGAACCTCA
>CASFSL010000051.1 GCA_949297365.1 uncultured Bacteroidales bacterium
AGTTTTTCTATATCAATCTCGGACTTTATCCGCGCTGGATGACGGCTGCGGCAGTGATTCTCGACCTTGTGGTATATGCCGTGGGACTGACCGTTATAATCTTGATTAAAAATGCCCTGCAGTACTGAGACACATAAAGTGCATACGCTGCTCGCCGACAGCATAACCCTCTCTTTCGGACGGCAGAATGTCCTGAACGGAGCCTGGCTGCGGTCTCAGACCGGCATGGTCACGGGGCTGCTGGGCCGCAACGGAAGCGGCAAGTCATCGATGTTCCGTGCGGTGATGGGGCAGTTGAAGGCTCAGAACTGCTTTGTGCGGGTGGACGACGAAACCGTCTCGGATGCCTTGCAAGGCGGCAGCGCTTCATGGCTGCCGTGGTCCGTGACCGGAGGCCTCTTCCGGAACAGCTCCGTGGCCCGCTGTCTCAAGTACCTGCCTCAAGGCAACTTCCTGCCGCCGAAGATGACCCTGTGCCGGATATTCGAATATTACGCGATGGACTACGCAGAACTCGCCGAGGCATTCCCCCAATTCGCACAATATCAGGATGCCCAGGTGCGGGAACTGTCCTCGGGAGAAGTGCGCATCGCCGGGATATGGCTGGTGCTGTGCTCCCCGGCTCCGTTCTGCATCCTCGACGAGCCGTTTTCATTCCTCGCCCCGATGGCGGTGGAACGGATACAGGACCTCATCCGCCGCCAGAAGTCCTCCAAAGGCATCATCCTCTCCGATCACAACTACAACGCCCTCCTCGAAGTCTCCGACGAAGTCCTCCTGCTCTCCGACGGCTATGTCCATCAGGTCCGGGACCGCAGCGACTTGGTGCGGTACGGCTACTGCCGGCAGTAGCAGCAGTCTTGGCGCAGTCTTCTATTCTTCTCTTCCACATCTTTTCAATCTGTAATGAATTCTTTTTCCTACTTCGTTGATTGAGAGGAATTTATGTGAATTTTGCAAAAACAGATACATGGTGCATTGCAAGTTACGGTTTCAAAAATAAGGGCCAGAGGTGTCTGTAGCGTGGGTGAGGTGATTTTTATCTTTTCAGTCTGTAAGAAATAGTTTCCGCTATTTCGTTGATTAAAAGTAGTATATGTAAGTTTTGCGAAAACAGACTGTGAGGTGTGTTACGGGCTGCTATGCTTAAAATATGCCTCAAAGGTATCTGTGATGGGGGTGAGAAGGTTTTGTGTCAATCAGTCTGTAGTAGCGTGAATCTGATAACCGTCTGAATTTTACTAAGATACATGATGCTTGTGAAAACAGATAGGGTGGAAGGATGTCGAAACAATTCTACTACTTCAAAAGATTCAGCGCATATTCTATCTGTGTATCGGTGCCGGCTGCGATATCACCAACCTTCTGTGGAACAAGGTGGTCAATCTGTATACCGCAGCGCTGGCACTGTCCTCCGTCCGGGTATTCGACTCCTGCACCACCGATTTGGAAGACAAAGTCTCCAGGCAGGGAAAGCCGGATCACATTGCCGTCGGCTCCTGCGGTCGTACTGCCGACTGTCGTGACTTGCGGAGAACGCTGCATCTGCATTACGAGGTATTCGGACGCACTTTGGGTCCGGCTGTCTACCAGCAGCACGATTCTCCTGTCCGGGCTGTAGTTGCGTCCGCGTCCGGTCATGTCGGAAATACGGCGGGTGAACAGGCCGGGCCGCAGGATGTCCGGTGTGACGGCAAGTGCTATAGGGCAGGATGAGGGCAAAAGGGACATCAGCCACATCTGCGCTGCATTCATAGGATAGTTCCGCAGGTCGACTATAAGCTTGTCGTATTTCAGACATTTTCGGAAATCATACGCGGATATGTCTTCTGCATGGATGTAGGCGGTCGAGTCATCAATTACATCGAAAGGCTGGAGTTCCTTCCCTCTGAACCATGTCAGGGTGGACTGCCTTATTCCGCTGGAGTACAATGCTTTGCGGAATTTCCTGAAAGACATCATCGCGGGTTTGAGAGTCAAGGTGTCTCCGTCACGGATTACAGTGTAGACTGCGTTTTTCCGGGCGGAAAATGAGATGCTCATGGCCATGTCGCGCTGAATGCAGCCGGGGTTGGAGGCTGCAATCAGTTTGCCCTTTCTCTCAATAAAGGCAGAAATTGACTCGCCATTTACTGCAATGACAGCATCGCCGCGCTGCAGGTCACCGGTATCGGAGCGGCAAGTCCATGTAACAATGTATTTTCCGTCGGCATATATCGTGGAAATGAACGGGGCTGCATACTTCATGTCATCGGGGACAGCGGC